>JBDSMH010000074.1:0-5388 GCA_039915945.1 Acidimicrobiales bacterium
GATTTGTTCCTCGCGAAGGCAACCGTCGAATACAAGTCACCGGCGCTCTACGACGACGAGCTCGATTGCCATGTGCGCATCGGCCGCATCGGCACGTCGAGCATGCAGTTCTTGTTCGCGCTCTACCGCGGTGACGACCTGTTGGTCACTGGCGAGAACATCTATGTCAACGCGCATCCGGTCACGCGGATACCGGCCCCGGTGCATCAGGCGGTGCGCGACACGGTCATCGCGTTCGAACGCGTCACCCCGCAGTGATGCTCGCTACTTCGGGCTGAGCTCGGGCCAGATCGACAACGCGGTGCCACCAAGGTAACTGTCTCGTTCACTGTCGGACAACAGTGCGCCGGCCTCGATCCCTTCGTGCACGAGTTGCGTGTAGGGACGGTCGTGCACTTGCGGCCAATCAGAACACCACATGAGCCGATCGGCGCCGAACGCATCGGCCAGCTCCCGCACCAACGCCGGCGGCGAAAGGCCGATCTGTGGACCGAACGTGAACACGTTGGTCGACACCTTGAGATGCACGTTGAGGAAGCGTGTGAGCGCGAATACTTCTTCGAGTTGCGCCCGCTCCGCATCGAAGCCGGGGATCTCGATGAGTCCACAATGGTCGAGCGAGATCGGCACGGGCGGCGCCCATTCGAGCAGGCGCGCGAGGCGCGGCAAGTCACGGCGCACGATGCAGATGTTGGCCCGCACACCGAGGCGTTCGATCTGGTGCCAGAAGGGCAACGTGGCCTCGTCGTCGAGCCACGGCTTGTCGGGAATCGGGATGTGGAACAGTCGTGTCCCGCCCATGCCGCGCTGCGCCCAATAGGTGAGCAGTTCGTTGCGATCCGGTCGCGTCATGTCGATGATCGACACGCTGGCGAGGCGATCGGGGGCCACCACCCGTGCGTCGGCGCAGTAGCTGTTGTCGTACGAATAGGCGCCGTGGCCCTGCACCATGATCGTGCCGTGCACTCCCGCCGTGTCCATCTCGGCGAGCAGCGCCTCGGCGTCCGCCGGCTGTTGGTCGTACCACGCGTGGACGCCGACGCCGGGCGCCAAGGGATAGCGCTCACGGTCTCGGGCGACGACGTGCACGTGGGTGTCGACGATGGTGGTCATGCTCACCTTTCGAGTAGGTCCGCCAGCTGATCGAGCGAACGAGCGCGCGCGTGCGCAGCGCCGTCGTGCAGCTCGTAGGGATCGAAGTGCAATGCCTGTAGCCCGGCCCGTGACGCGCCGATGACGTCATAGCGATACGCGTCGCCGACGTAGAGGCACTGCTCGGCGCGCAGGTTCATCGCTTCGAGCGCAAATCGGAAGATCTCGGGATTTGGCTTGGACACACCGACAACGGTCGAGTCGATGATGACTTCGACTTTGGTTCCCGGGCCATCGCCGACCTGGCACACGCCGAAGCGACCGAGGTCGCGCTCGACCGTTCCGTCCGCATTCGACACGATGCCGACGCGTGTCGATTGCGCGATGCGTGCGAGTGCCGCGACGGCCTCGTCTTGTACCCACGTCCATAGACGCATGCCGGACAGCCAGACACCGTGAATCGCTTCGGCGACGCGCTCCCGATCGATGTCGTCGATGCCCAGTGACTCGACGTAGCGGGCGTTGTAGCCGGTCCAGAACGCGTCGTCTTCGAGTTCGTCTTCGCAGTGGCGAATGCCGACATAGTGCGCTCGGCGAAACGAGTCGTCGTCGGGCGCGTCGACCGCGAGGTCGGTGAGCAGTGGCCGTAGCACCGCGTGGCTCGGGATGAAGAACACGCCGCCGACGTCGAAGAGCACAGCTTCGATACGGCTGACGTCGAGTGTGTCGAGGCTCATGGTTGACCCCCGGGCGGCGACATGGTCGCGAGTGTAGGGATCAAGCGCCCGCGTCTGCCCGGCCGGCGAAGCGGTCGTCGATCCATGTGTCGAGCAACTCGATCAGTTCATCGCGGGCGCTCTCGAGGCCGTGGCCCGCGCCCTCGATGATGCGGAAGTCGCCGTAGCCCGCCATCATCCGCACCATCGCGCTGTTGTCGGGGGTGAGCACCTCGTCGCGGTCTCCGTGCAGCAGCAACAGCGGGATGTCGCCCAGTTGGCTGGCGACCTGACAGCCGGCGCTCTGCGTCGACAGGGTCACGACTGCCGCGCAGTGGTTCGAGAGCATCGCGCCGGCCTGGACTGCGACCGCGCCGCCGAAGGAGTGCCCGACCATCGCGAAGCGGCGTCCGCCTTCACGCATCGACCAGTCGACGGAGGCGGCCACGTCGAGCAGGGATCGGTCGAGATCGCCGGGCTTGCGGTAGTCGACAATGATCGCGCCCCGATCACGGGCCACCTGGCAGTCGGCGAGCTCGAGGTACATGGCCCGGGCGGGGCCGCTGAATCCGCCCATCGCGCCGGCCATCATCACCACGACTTCGCTGGCCGCAGGTTTGCCGAACCACAACAGCTTGAGCATGCGCTGCATCGTGTAGACCTCGACGAGGCGCAGGCCCGGTCGCAGCTCGGAGTTGGTCATGCCGATGGCGCCGAGCAATTCGAGGGGCGATTTACTGGCCGAAGGTCCGTCCATCCCGGGTAGCATGCCCGACGGAATCAACGGGTGCTTCGGCGTCAGTGTGATCCAAGCATGCGTCGGTGCCCGAGCGGCCAAAGGGAGCGGCCTGCAAAGCCGTGTATCGCGGGTTCAAATCCCGCCCGGCGCTCTCTTCGTTGTTGTCGAAGCGTGTACCTACATGCGCTGTAGGTACACGCTCCGAGAACCAGTGGCGGCTTGGGTACCAGAGGCCAGGAGGTCAGCTTCAGGCGGCTCGGCGTTTGAATGATCGGCGGACGCGGATCTCGGTGACGCCGATGGGTTCGGGGAGGCTCTCGATCATCGAGCGGGCTTGCTCGACACGGTCTTGGACCTCGGCGCTGCCTTCAGGCGACAGCTCTGCGATGGCCCGCACTGCGTCGAGTGACTCCTCGATGCGATCGGTTCTGAGTGCTGTGCTCATACGGCAACTGTATGACGGCTGCAAAGCTGGAGGGGCAACGCAACATTACGTGTATGTAAACCTTGGACAGCCGGCAAGTGGATTCGACCTTCCCGAGAGCCCTCGAGCGCCCCTTTCGGTGCAACGTGTGCTCACGGTGAGTGGCGGCGCGGCGATCGAGGCTCGGCGATCGTGGTGTGGGTAGCGTAGGTGTCGATCTCCAGGGGGTGGCCATGCATGGCGACGACATGATCCTCATCAGCGTCGACGATCACATCTGTGAGCCGGCGACAATGTTCGACGCCCACGTGCCGGCGAAGTACAAAGACCGGGCGCCGCGGGTGCTCACCGACGAGAACGGCTACCAGCAGTGGTGGTACGGCGACAAGAAGGGTCGCAATCTCGGCCTCAACGCCGTGGCCGGCAAGCCGCGCGAGATGTACAACGTCAACCCCTCGTCGTTCGACGAGATGCGGCCCGGTTGCTACGACGTACACGAGCGGGTGCGCGACATGTCGGCGGGCGGTCAACTCGCCGGTCTCAACTTTCCCAACTGGACCGGCTTCTCGGGCCAGGTGTTGAGCGAGGGACCGGACCGGGACACCAACCTCGTGATGATCAAGGCCTACAACGATTGGCATGTCGACGAATGGTGCGGCGCGTATCCCGAACGGTTCATTCCGTGCGGCATCGTGCCGCTGTTCGACAGCAACGAAGCCGCCAAAGAAGTGCACCGGCTCGCGGCCAAGGGTTGCCATGCGGTGACGTTCTCCGAAAATCCGGCGGCGCTCGGGGTGCCGTCGATCCACACCGACTATTGGGACCCGCTGTTCGCCGCATGTTGCGACGAGGGCACCGTGCTCGCGTGTCACGTCGGTTCGTCGTCGAAGAGCTCGACCACTTCGCCCGACGCGCCGCCGTCGATCCCGATGAACCTCTCGTCGACGATGTCGATGTTCACTCTTGTCGATCTCGTGTGGGCCGACTTCTGGAATCGCTTCCCGACGCTCAAGTTCTCGTTGACCGAAGGCGACATCGGTTGGATCCCCTACGTGCTGCAACGGGGCGAGCATATCCACGACCGTCACTCGGGTTGGACGATGCATGAGTTCCCGGCGGGCATGTCACCGACCGACATCTTCAAGCGCAACATCATGTGCTGCTTCATCAAAGACCGCATCGGTGTGAAGTTGCTCGACGAATTCAACATCGACAACGTGTGTTGGGAATCCGATTTCCCCCACAGCGACAGCTCGTGGCCGTTCGGGCCCGAAGCCATCGAAGAGCTCTTCGTCGGCGTCTCCGACGACGTGCTCAACAAGATCACGCACGAGAACGCCATGCGCAACTACCAGTTCGATCCGTTCAAGGTGCGGCCGCGCGAACAATGCACGGTCCGGGCGCTACGGTCCGAGGCGCTCGACGTCGATGTCGTGACCCGCGTCGGTCGCAAGGCTGATTCGTCCGACCGTTCCGCGTTCATGAACATCGCGGCCAAGGCGCAGCAGACCACGCCCGCGGCGCGCTGAGTGCGCTGAGGGTGCGCCCTGCTGTGGAACCGCTGACCGGCTGTCGTACCGTGTGGGTGTGATGACTCGCGAATCCGCGTGGTACTCGGCTGAACCACCGTTGCCCCCCCACGTCGCGCCGCCCGACGGATGGCCGGTGCCGCCCGTCGAGCCCATCCCCGAGCCCAAGGTTGCGCCCAGAGCGCGCATGGCGGGAGCGTTCACGTTCCTCGGCGCTGCGATCGCCATCGTCGGTTCGCTGCTGCCGTGGGCGCGCTACGCCGACGGCTACGACATGTCCGGGACGCACAACGGCAACGGCTGGGTGGTGCTCGTCGTCGCGGTCGTCGCTGCGGGTCTCGCCGGAGCGGCGTGGGTCGGCTCCTCGCACCCCGTCGTGCGTTTCGGCATCACCGGCTGCGCGTTGCTGCTCGCTGCATTGTTCTTCTGGAATCGCATGCGAGTGCAACAAGCCGACAGCCGCTCGAAGATCGGGCCGATCACGACCGGTGGGGGATTGCTGCTGGTCGGCCTGGCCGCGTTCGTGGTGGCGGCCGGCGCGCTCCTGGCCCTCGGCCCGCTCAAAGGGGCGTTTCGCGGGCACAACTCAGAACCCGAGTCGCAGTACTAGCTGCTACGATCTTGGCCCTCCGGGGCCGTTAGCTCAGTTGGCAGAGCACTTGCTCGACACGCAAGGGGTCGTGGGTTCAAGTCCCGCACGGCCCACTCCGGTAGTCGCAGGTCAGAGGAATGCGCCTCGACCTCGCCGGATATCTCAGTGGATTTCAAACCGGCGCTCGGCTACGAATGTGTAGCTACGGGCGGACGCAAGCGAACTGTGGCCAAACGCGAACTGATTGGTCTGCGCCGCGAGATCCTCGTCGAACCTTCGACAGCATCGCGACCTCC
>JBDSMH010000115.1:0-8206 GCA_039915945.1 Acidimicrobiales bacterium
AACTCCGCCTTATGCGGATGGGAAAGACCAAGCAGCCGACCTATCGCGTGGTCGCGGCCGACTCGCATTCGCCCCGCAACGGGCGCTTCATCGAGATCATCGGCACCTACGAACCTCGCATCGAGCCCTCGTTGATCAAGATCGACAACGACCGGGCGCTGCATTGGTTGCAGAACGGCGCGCAGCCCACCGAGCGCGTCGAGAAGTTGCTCAAGATTTCCGGCGCATGGGACGTGTTCCAGTCGACGAAGAAGAAGCCGGCGTGAGCGAGAACGGGAATTCTGCGCCCACCGCCATCGCCGTGCTCGAGTACCTCGCCAAGTCGCTTGTCGACGATCCCGAGTCCGTCCAGGTCGAATCCGATGACACCAAAGGCGCGCGCATCGAGTTGTCCGTTCGCGTATCGCCGCCCGATGTCGGCCGCTTGATCGGCAAGCGAGGTCGGGTCGCGAACTCGATCCGTACCATCGTTCGTGCCGCAGCAGTACGTGACGGCGTCGAGGTCGACGTCGAGTTCCTCGATTGAGCGATTCGGCCGCGACCCGTCGTCTCGCGGTCGGCCGTATAGATCGCGCCCATGGCTTACGGGGCGAGCTGGTCGTGACGCTCACTACCAACCGCCTCGAACGAGTCGGGGTCGGCGCGCTCCTCTACACCGATGACGAGGTCTTGACCGTCGAGTCTGCGCAACCGCATCTCGGTCGTTTCATCGTGCGTTTCGTCGGCGTCTACGATCGCGCCGATGCCGATCGTCTGCACGGCGCACCGCTCTATGCGGATGCGATCGACGACCCTGGTGAGTGGTGGGTCCACGACCTGATCGGTGCGATGGTGATCGATCAGCACGGCATCGAGCGAGGGCGTGTCACCGAAGTTCAGGCCAACCCCGCGAGCGATCTCTTGGTGCTCGACACGGGAGCGCTCGTGCCACTGCGCTTCGCCGTCGAACTCACGGCCAACGAGCGCGTCACGGTCGACGCGCCCGAGGGTTTGTTCGACGAGAGCCTGCGTGGCCCCGGCCGCAAAGAAAAGTGACGCGCGTGCGTATCGACGTGCTCACGATCTTTCCCGACATCGTCGAGCACTTCGCGTCACGCAGCCTGCTGGGCAAGGCCCGCGAGCGGGGCACCATCGATGTCCGCATCCACGACCTGCGTTCCGCCGCCACCGATCCGCATCGTTCGGTCGATGATGCGCCGTTCGGCGGGGGAGCGGGCATGGTGCTCATGCCCGAGCCGATCTTTCGCGCCGTGGAGACCGTCGATCCACCTCGGCCGCTCTACTACCTCGGCCCCGCCGGCAAACGGTTCGATCAAGCGATGGCGCGCGACCTGGCCGCCACCGACGGGTTCTCGCTGCTGTGCGGACGGTACGAAGGTGTCGACGAGCGTGTGCTCGAGCATCTGGTCGACGGTGAGTTGTCGATCGGCGACTACGTGCTCGGTGGCGGCGAGGTCGCGGCGATGGTCGTGCTCGAAGCGGTCGGGCGGCTGGTGCCGGGGGTGATGGGCAACGCGGAGTCGGCCGAGGACGAGTCGTTCACCGGCGGACTGTTGGAGTATCCGCACTACACGCGGCCGGCCGAGTTTCGTGAGTGGTCCGTGCCCGAGGTGTTGCGGTCGGGCGACCACGCGCGGGTCGGCCGTTGGCGCCGCGCGCAATCGTTGGCGCGCACCGCGCAGCGTCGGCCTGACTTGCTCGCGGCGCGCGGCGGTGTGTCCGACGACGAGCGTCGCTTGTTGCGCGAGTTCGACCTGGAGTAGTTGATCGATGGTCGATGCCGAAGTCGAAGTCACCGGCGACGTCATCGGTGACATCTCACCGCAGATCTTCGGCGGCCTGCTCGAGCACCTCGGTCGTTGCCTGTACGACGGTGTGTGGGATCTCTCGGCACAACAGCCTCGTCCGGACGTGTTGCACGCGATGAGCGCGTTGGCCCCCCCGTCGTTGCGGTGGCCGGGCGGGTGTTTCTCCGCGTGGTACCGCTGGCGCGATGGTGTGGGCCCGCGCCACGAACGACCGAAACATGAACGCCAGTTCTGGACCGACAACAGCGCGCACTGGGCGCGCGCCGCGGGGCGCGACGAAGCGGAGTTCACCACTGCGCTCGGCCCGCCCGAGACGCACGCATTCGGCACCGACGAGTTCTTGCGCTATTGCACGGCGCTCGATGCCGAACCGCTCTTGGTCGTGAATCTGGGTGGCGGGGAGCCGAGCGGCGACGGTTCACCCGACGAGGCCGCGAGTTGGGTGCGGTACTGCAATCGCGACCGGCGGGCGCCGCGTCCGGTCCAATGGTGGGGGATCGGCAACGAGACATGGGGCGGGCACGAACCGGGCCACTGTGCGCCGGCGGAGTACGCAACGCGCCTGCACGAATTCGCGGCAGCCATGCGGGCCGAGGATCCCACGATCAAGACGATTGCGCCGGGGGTACTCGTCGAGCCGGGCACGGTGTCGGAGTGGAACGACATCGTTTTGCGTGATGCGCGCGCCGCCATCGACGCGCTGTCGCTGCACTGGTACTTCCCCGGCCCGCTCGGGCGCGCTCGCACGCACGACGAAGCGGAGTTGCGCCAGATCATGACTGCGGGCGACACGTTGGGTCCATTGCTCGACGCGACGATTGCCGGCATCGACCGCGTTGCCGGACGCGAGCGCGCATTGCCGATCGTCATCGGCGAATGGGGCTTCATGGCCGACGTCGAAGAGCACTTCAGCACCAGCCACTGGTTCTGCGACGGCCCGTTCTTCGCCGGGTGTCTGCACCGTTTCATCGAACGGTCTGACCGCGTCACCAAGGCGTACTACGCGCAACTGGTCAACGTGCTGGGTCCTATCCAGACCGAGGGCGATCGCCACTTCGTGACGACCGCGTTCTTCGTTTTGCTGTTGTATCGGCGGCTGCTGCGGCGCCGGGCGGTGCGCACGGTGCTGCACAGCGACGAGATGGCGGTGCCCGCCCTGCCCGACCTCGACCGCCGGCTCGACCGACCGGCGCAGATCCGCCTTGCCGGGCTACCCGGTAGGGCGTCCGGAGCCCTCGTGGCCACCACCGCCGCCGATCGATTCGCCCGGAACTCGGTCGCTCCGCCCCGACGCCGTCGGCTGGCGAGTGTTCGAAGCGCAGGCCGATCACCGGGGCCGATGCACGATCGAACTGGCGCCGGGCTCGGTCGGCGTCGCCTCCTTCGCCTAGCGGGAAGCCCAGGGCCCGAGCGGCCCTTCGAGCGGGAAGCCCAGGGCCCGAGCGGCCCTTCGAGCGGGAAGCCCAGCCCGCTCGGGCCCTGGGTTTCGGCTCGGGCCGGCGTAGCCGTACACTGCCCGGTCGGCCGTGCAGCCAAGGCGCCGGCCTTGCCGAAGGAGATTCGTCCCATGACCCCGACCGATGTCGTCGATCAACAGAGCCTGCGCGAGGGCATTCCGGTATTCGGCCCGGGCGACACGCTCAAGGTGCACGTACGCGTCGTCGAAGGTACCCGTGAGCGGGTGCAGATCTTCGAAGGGGTGGTGATCCGTCGCTCGGGTGGCGGCGCGCGCGAGACGTTCACCGTGCGCAAGGTCAGCTTCGGTGTCGGCGTCGAGCGCACCTTCCCCGTGCACTCGCCGATCATCTCCAAGATCGAGTTCATGATCCGTGGCGATGTGCGCCGAGCCAAGCTCTACTACTTGCGGGATCGTGTCGGTAAGGCAGCCAAGATCAAAGAGAAGCGCGACCGCTGATTTGGGCTTCGATCCGACGCGCAAGCACACGCGTACTCGTTTCGATTATTTCTACGTCGCCGCAGGGTTGATTCTTTGCGCGCTGCTTGTGGTGTGGGCTCTGTTCGGCTGATCGATCGTCATGGATGATCTCGACGCGCTAGGTCCGTACGAAGTGCGGTTCATCCAGCCGTATCAAGCAACGAAGCGCTACATCTGCCCGAGCTGCAATCAACACATCGAACCGGGTATCGGCCACTACGTCGTGATACCCACGCGGTCGACCGATCTGCGCCGCCACTGGCATCGGGGATGTTGGGAGCGGCGCGAACACAAGCGGACGACGCCGCGCGCAACGAAAGGCCGCGTCAAAAAGCCTCCTCGATGATGTGGAGGCGACCGCTCACGATCGACACCACGTCGAAGCGCACCGTGCGACACGACGGCTTGCGCTCCGCGAGGAACTCGACCGCCAGCGTGCGCAACCGGCGCTGCTTGCGCCAGTCGACGGCCTCGGCCGGCACGCCGTAACGCTCGGTGGCGCGGGTCTTGACCTCGCACACCACGACGCATCCGTCGCGCTCGAGTACGAGATCGATCTCACCGGCGCGGCCGTGCCAATTCTGTGCGAGCACTGCGTAGCCCGCCTGTTCGTAGGCACGACGTGCCAATGATTCGCCGTAATCGCCGAGGTGCTTGCGTTCTTTTGTCATCATCGAGACCATAACGACGGCCACTGACAGCCTCCCTCGCGCTGGCACGACCTCGAGTGGTGGTGGCGCCCCCGGCTGACGCGGCGCCTGCACCCTTGCCAGGTCGCCGCCGTCAGGCTGTACTCCACTGGTGGCACACGGGATGGCTGCTCTCGGGCTGATGGCGCGGAGCGTGGTTCGACAGCGGCTCGGCGCGCTGGTCGGTCTGGCGCTGCTGCTCGCGGTCGGGCTGGGTGGCTCGATTGCGGCGTTCACCGCGGCATGGAGGACGGATCACGCGTATCCGGACTATCTCGATCGCAACGAGGTGAACGAGCTCGTCGTCAATCCGAGCGTTCTCACCGACCGGGCGATCGAAGTCATCGTCTCCACTCCGGGCGTCGTTCGCGTCGCGTCGGACTCGATGTTGACGGCCACCGTCGATGCGGGCGCACCTCGCACTCGCAGCCAGATCGACAGTCGGGCCACGCAAGTGCGAGCGTCGACAGACGGGCGTTACGTGGACGTCGACCGGCCCGTCGTGCACGCGGGACGGATGATCCGAAGCGGCGCCGAAGCGTTCGTCAGCCTCGAGGCCGCTCACGATTTCGGCGTCGAGGTCGGTGACGAGATTCCGCTTTCGTTCTGGATGTCGAGCTACAGCGATGCGCGAGAGCACGACTCGGCCGAGACCGTCGAGCCGATCGGGACGGTCGCGGTGACCGTCGTTGGCATCGGCGCATTCGCCGACGAAGTGCTCGTGGACGGCCTCTATCCGCGCCAGCGGATCTAGGTCACCGCGGAAGTCGCGGCGCCCTACGACTGCACTCCCGCTCATCCCACCGCGGGCAACGACCGCTCCCTCGACGAGATCGGTGCAGAGTTGGCGCCGGAAAATTGCGCGTTGTCGTACCGCTACTTCTCGCTTGACGTGGAAGGCGGCGACGCTGGCGTTGCTCGAGTGGTCGATGAACTCATGACTCGTTTCGATGCAGAAAACGAGTTGCTGCCGGAAGTGCTTCTGGCGCAGGACGTCAGCTTCACCGTGATCCCCGCAACGCTCGCGCTGGCGGTGCTCGCGACGTTCCGATTCGCGCGGCGATCACAAACCGATGCCGATGGCTGGCGGCACCTTGGTGCGACGCGCAGCGTGGTGGTCGCGGCACTCGGCCTCCCCGTAGTCATCGCCGTGCTCGCCGGCCTGGCGGGTGCAGTGGTCGTCGGCTGGTGCGCGTCGGGCATCGGCCCCGTTGCGAGTGCACGAACGGTGCAGCCCGAGAACCATCTCGGCCTTCCTGCCTCGGTCGTCGTTGCGGTGACTGCGGCTTCGATGCTCGTGCTCTTCGCGGGTGTCCTCGCTTCCGCGCTGATTGCCGCGCGCCGCACGATGACCCCGGGTGCATCGCGACCGTCGCGAATCGGGACTCTCGCCTCGCGAATCAGTCATGTGCCGATGGCCCTCGGCGTGCGCTCGGCGATCGGGAGCACCGGTGACCTTGCGTTGGTGGCGGGCGCGATCGCGGCGGTCGCCGCGGTCGTCGCGTCGGTCATCTTCAGCACGAACCTGTCGACGCTCGTGGCGCAGCCGGACCGCTTCGGTTGGCCCTATGACGCCGCGGTGGTTGTCGGTTTTGGCTACGGCGGTGCCGACCGCGAGCGCGTCGCCGAGGCGCTCGATCGGCCGGAGGTCGAACGGTGGGGTGTCGCGGCGCTCGGCAACGCGACGATCGAGGACGTGACGGTGCCGATCGTCGCGTCCCGATCGGGTTTTGCCGATCTGCCCCTCCCGTTGGTCGAGGGCGCACTTCCGACTGGCCGCGACGAGTTGGTGCTCGGCACCGGCGCGCTCTTGTCGTCGGGGCTCCTCGACACGATCGTCTCGGCCGCCGAAGAAACAGCCGGCGTGCCTGCCGGTACGTTCGCCGACGGCAGCGAGTCGTTCGTGGTGATCGACCTTCGCGACGGTGTCGACGCCGCCGCCTTCTTGGCCAGCATCGATGACGATCTCGGCCAGTGGTCGCTCGACGGATACTTCCCGTTCCTGCACGCGGACCCCGTTCGCCCGGCGCAGATAGCAGACGGCGCGGCGATGCGGTCGGCGCCGGTGTGGCTAGCGGTGTTCATCAGCGCGGCGATGGGGGTGGGGCTCGCGTTGGCCGTTGGCCTGGCTGCTCGCAACCGTCGTCGCGAGCTGGCGGTGCTGCGCACGCTCCGTGCCACCAGCGCGCAGCTCGGGGCGACCGTGCACTGGCAGGCGCTCACGGTCGTGGGTGTCGGGCTCGTGGTCGGGACACCGGTCGGTCTGTTGCTCGGAACGATCACGTGGCGTGGGTTCGCGGGCGGACTCGGTATCGCTGACGCGCTGATCGTTCCCACGCTGTGGATCGGCACGGTGGTGGTCGGGGCCATCGTGCTGGCGCTGCTGGCGAGTGCCGGGCCCAGCCGCTACGCGTCGCGCGTCGCGCCTTCGACGGTGCTGCGCGAGCAGTAGCTCGCGAGCTCGTTGGACCCTACGACCAACCCTAAATGTCACAGGCCCTCGTTAGAGTCGGGACACGCTCAACGAGCGCGTATGGGTGGCAGTAGCCATCGTTGCCCTTCTCTTTCGATCCTTCGAGAACGAAAGGGCCTCTTGTGCTCGCGTTCGTTTCATCGGCGTCGTTGCTCGGCGTCGAAGGCCACCGTGTCACCGTCGAAGTGCACGCCTCCAGCGGATTACCGTCCTACACGATCGTGGGGCTGCCCGATGCTTCGTGTCGCGAGTCGCGCGACCGTGTGCGGGCCGCACTCTTGTCGAGTGAGCAGCAGTGGCCGCAGTGCCGGCTCACCGTCAATCTCGCGCCGACCGGCTTGCCCAAAGCAGGTGCCGGTCTCGATCTCGCGATCGCGATCGGCATCCTTGCCGCCACCGACAAGCTCCCATCCGAGCGGCTCGTCGATCATGCGTTCATCGGCGAGCTCGGCCTCGACGGTTCGATTCGCGCGGTGGCCGGTGCGTTGCCACTCGTCGGCGCACTCGACTGCGCGACGGTCGTCGTGCCCATGCTCTGCCTCGACGAAGCGCGTGTGGTCGGTCGCTGTCAGGTCATCGGGGCGCGAACGTTGCGCGATGTCATCGATGCGCTCACCGATCTGGCACCGTGGCCCGCGCAGCCGCCACCGGTAGCTACGGCCGAAGCCCATGCGTTGCCCGACTTGCGAGAGGTACGCGGCCAACCGCTGGCACGCAAAGCGCTCGAAGTCGCTGCAGCGGGCGGTCACCACCTTTTGATGGTGGGGCCGCCGGGCGCAGGCAAGACCATGCTCGCCCGCCGTCTGCCCGGCTTGTTGCCGCGGCTCGACGCCGGTCAATCGATCGAGGTGTCGTGCATTCATTCGGCCGCGGGGTTGCCGCTACCCGATCGCGGCCTCGTGAGCAGTCCGCCGTTTCGCGCGCCGCACCACAGTGCGTCGACCGTGTCGCTCGTCGGTGGCGGCACGTTGTCGTTGCGGCCGGGTGAGATCTCGATCGCGCAAGAGAGTGTTACAGTATGTTTCATGAGCGATAAGGCGACGACGACCGCTATCTACTGCCGGATCTCACGGGATACCGAGGGGCTCGGGCTAGGCGTTTCGCGGCAGGAGCTCGCGTCTCGGGATCTGGCGGACAAGCGGGGCTTGGCCGTGGTCGACGTGTTCACCGACAACGACATCTCGGCGACCAGAGGCAAGCGGAGACCGGGCTTCGAGGCGATGCTGACCGCCGCCACGGAGGGAGCATTCGACACAATCATCGCTTGGCACGTCGACCGGATCACCCGCAACCCACGGGA
>JBDSMH010000134.1:0-11530 GCA_039915945.1 Acidimicrobiales bacterium
TCCTCCGCCACCGCCGTTGATCGTGGCCGACCACGTCTCCAAATGGTTCGGCGATCTCGTGGCGGTTTCCGACGTCAGCTTCGCCATCGGGCCGGGCGTGACCGCGCTGCTCGGCCCCAACGGGGCGGGCAAGTCGACGCTCATCCGCATGCTCTGCGGCTTGACCGCGCCGGCGCAAGGCAGCATTCGCGTCCTCGACCGCGATCCACGACGAGACACCGAAGTGGCCCGCCGGCTCGGCCTCGTACCCCAACAAGAGTCGCTCTTCGACGTGCAGACCGCGTTCGAGTTCGTGCAACTTGCCGCGATCTTGCACCGTTGCGAAGATCCGCCGGCCGCGGCGGCCCACGCACTCGGGCTGGTCGAACTCGACCCTCACGACACCCGCCGCCTCGCCGCCTATTCGAAGGGCATGCGGCAGCGCGTAAAAATCGCGCAAGCGGTGGTCCACGATCCCGCGGTGCTCGTGCTCGACGAGCCGCTCACCGGTCTCGATCCCCGCCAACGCGTCCACATCATCGATCTAGTGCATTCGCTCGGCCAGCAAGGCAAATGCGTGGTCGTGTCGAGCCACGTGCTCGACGAGGTCGAGCGGTTCGGTTCGCGCGTGCTCGTCATCGTGCAAGGCCGCCTCGCCGCCGAAGGCGACTTCCGGGCCATCCGTGAGCTCATGGACGATCGACCGCTACAGATCCTCGTGCGCAGCGACAAACCACGCGCCATTGCCAGCCGCCTCGTCGCCACGTCGGTAGCGTTGGCCGTTCGAGTCGAAGACGATGCGGTGATCATCGATACCGACGAGATCGGCGCTTTCCGCCGCCTTGTCGCACAGATCGCGAAGGAAGAGAAGGCGCGGCTGTTCGAAGTGCGCGGCCTCGACGACGATCTTGAATCGGTATTCCGCTACCTCGTCGAGGCCCGGCGATGACGACACTCGGTGCCCTCTACGACGTGATGCTGCGGCTGCAGTTCAACCGCGCGCGCGTGCTGGCGCTCGGCGCATTGGGCGCGGCGAGCATCCTCGTGGGCGTCCTCATGGGCGTGGCCGACGACGTGACGATCAGTGATCGCATCAATTTCGTCAATGCCTTCGGGCTGGCGGTGGTATTGCCGGTGACGACGCTCGTGTTCGCGTCGGCAACGTTCGGCGACCTCGCCGAAGATCAGACGCTCGTGTATCTATGGCTGCGCGATCTGCCGCGCTGGCGCCTTGCCGCCAGCGCGATGCTGTCGACGCTCACCATCGTGATTCCATTGGTGGCACTACCGCTCGTGGCGACAGCAATCGCGGCGCAGCTCGATGCCGAGGCCGTCCTCGGGTCGGTCGTCGCCACCGTCGTCGGCGCTCTCGCCTACACGGGTGCATTCACCGCGCTCGGCCTACGGGCCAAACGGTCGCTCATCTGGGGACTGCTCTACATCTTCATCTGGGAGCAGTTCGTCGCCCGCGCCGGCCACAGCGTGCGCCGGTTCGCGCTGAGCGCGTACACGCGGTCGGTCTTGTCGAAGATCTCGGGCGTGTCGATCAGGGACGCCGACATCTCGTCGGTGTTCGCGGTCGTGATCCCGATCGTCGTGAGCATCGTCGCGTTTGCCTACGTCGCCAACCGATTGCATCGGCACGACGTGGCGTGAACCGCCTGCGGTTGCGCATCGGCGATGACGATCGGGAGATCTTCCGTCTTGCCGTTCCCGCGCTCGGCGCGCTCATCGCCGAACCGCTCTACGTACTCGCCGACACCGCGATCATCGGTCACCTAGGCACGCCGCAACTCAGCGGGTTCGCGGTCGCCAGTGGCATCGTGCTCACCGCATACTCGCTCTTCATCTTCCTCGCCTACGGCACCACTGCATCGGTCGCCCGCCTCATCGGTGCAGGGCAGCACCGAGAGGCGGCGCATCAGGCGATCCAAGGCATCTGGTTGGCAACCTTCGCCGGTGTCGTCCTCGCACTCGCCCTGTTTCCGCTCGCCCGCCCGCTGATCTCGCTGTTCACCGATGATCCGGTCGTACGCACGAACGCACTCGTGTACCTGCGCATCTCGTTGCCGGGGCTGCCGGCGTTGCTCATCACACTCGCCGGCGTCGGCTATCTGCGCGGCCAGCAAGACACGCGCCGACCGTTGTGGGTCGCGCTCGCCACCGCGCTGTTCAACCTCGTCTTCGAGTCGATCCTCATCTATGGCCTCGACTACGGCATGGGTGCGTCGGCCCTGTCGACGACCTTGGCGCAATGGATCGCGGCGGCCTGCTATCTGCGGTGGATCTCGCAAGCAGTACAGGGCTTCGACGTCGCGCTGACACCGGATCGCGCGGCGATCGCCAGGCTGGCGCGCGTCGGCGGCCACTTGTTGATTCGCACCGCCGCGTTGCGCGGAGCGTTCGTGCTCGGCACCGCGGTTGCCAGCCATCTCGGACCGACCGAGGTCGCCGCGCACCAGATCACCTTCAACATGTGGATGCTGCTGGCGCTCATGCTCGATGCCGTCGCGATCGCGGGACAATCGATCGTCGCTCGTCACCTGGGCGCTGATCATGCAACGGCCGCGCGGACCTCAGCGATACGAATGGTGCGATGGTCGCTCATCGTGGGCGTGGTGCTCGGCGTGGCCGTGCTCGCGACGCGCACCGTTGTCCCCGCGGTGTTCACAGAAGATCACGCGGTGCGCGACCTCAGCGCATTCTTGTTGTTGTTCCTCGCGCTGCTGCAACCGTTGAGTGGTGTGGCGTTCGCGCTCGACGGCATCTTGATCGGAGCGGGCGACCTGCGGTACCTCGCCTACGCGATGACGGGTTCGTTGCTCGTCTTCGTACCGCTCGCCGTCGCGGTCGATGTCACCGACGCCGGCATCGGTTGGCTGTGGGCCGCGACGGTGGTGTTCATGGTCGCCCGCTGCTGGTGGATGTATCGCCGCTTCGTCACCAACGCGTGGGCGGTCACCGGCGCGGTACGCGCGTGAGCGCGCCGGCAGTTCTGCGAATTCAGGTCAACCCGGGCCAGGGGTACACCTCGCGGCCAGGATGTGGTAGCCCGTCCCATTTGACCACGGTGCCGGGGACCGCGTGCGTGGCGAACAGCGTGCGGCCGTCCGCTCCCCCGAAGCAACAGTTGGTCACCATGCCCTTGGCGAACACGGGCGCGAACTCGCCAACGTGGTCGACGGCCAGCGGCGCGAGGTCGAGTCGCTCGACCTCGGTACCGCGGGGGTCGATGACTCTGATGCAGTTCTCCGTCGTGCAACAGACGTACGCGTTGCCCTCGATATCGACACAGAAACCATCGCCGGGCGACGACCCGAGTTGCTCGACGATCCACTCGCGCGAGCCGTCGTCGTGGAGGCGCAGTATGCCGGCGGCCTCGATCACGAGCAGCTTGCCTTCGTGGTCGAGTGCGATGCCGTTGCAGTAGTGATACGGCGCGTCGACTACCGACACGACGCCGCCGCGCGTCATCTTCAACACACGACCGATGGGCGGATCGGGCAACGGGTAGTGCCCGGGGTCGGTGAAGTACACGATGCCTTCGGCGGTCACCACGAGATCGTTGGGACCGTGCAACGGTGTGCCGTCGTCGACATGGGTCGCGAGGTATATCACCGTGCCATCGGGCGCCGCGTACTGAAGGCCCGGAGGCACCGGCGCGTACGGTGGAAGGGCATCGAAACCGGGCAGCTTGAAGAGACTGAAGTCGATACCACCGTTTTGCGTGACCAGGAAGCCGCCATCGGCCGCCGGCGCGCACGAGTTGGCGCCACCCTTGGTCTCGGCGACGATCGCCGACCGGCCTTCGTCGGGCCACACGCGATACAACCGACCTTCGGCGACCGACGTGCACACAAGGGTGCCGTCAGGGCACCACGACGGTCCCTCGCCGAAGATCACATTCGCGATGATCTCCGGCGTCGGGCTCACGCCGAGAGTGTAGGCAACGGGACGATCAGGCGCAGTTCTTGGTGGTCCACGTCTGCACGTTGTCGCCGGCCTTGGTGAACGTCGGATCTTCGAGATCGCTCACGGCTTTGCTCGATGCTTTTTCGACGCTGCTCACGTCGTAGTTGGCCTTCTTCATCGCGGCGTTCGCTGCCGCGAAATGTGTTTTGATCGTCTCGATGTCGGCCGCGATGTCCTTGGGCGGATCACCGGCGATCGTGGCCAACGCAGTCTCGGCGGCCGCGAACTTGGCCTTGACTTCCACGGGATCCTCGGACTCCAACACGCCGCTCAACTTCTTGACGGGGTCGGCAACGGCACAGAACGCCTTTGCTTGCGGCGACGTGTCTTTGTCCTCACTACCGCCACACGCACCGAGTAGTAGCGGTACGACACCGATGCAAAGCGTGACCGCTCGACGTGCACGCATGGCAGGGCTCCTTCGATCTGGGGAATCAGAGCATTCTAGAGAATGGGTGGCCGCTGTTAGGCGCGCCTTTGCATGAAGATCTCTCGTACCGCCTTGCCATCGGCCTTTCCCTGCGTGGCTTTCATCACCAAACCAGCAAAGAATCCATAGATCTTGTTGGCATCGTTGTTGTCGGCCTCGACGAATCGCTGCCAATCATCGGGATTCTCGGCGATGATCTTGTCGACGATCGCGGCCAGATCACCACTCTGCATCGCCTCGAATCCGCGTGCTTTTGCGACCTCTTCGGGTGACCCGCCGGCCGCAACGAGCTCCGCGAGTACCTGCTTGGTCTGCGTGGCGCTCAACTTGTTCTGTGTCTCCATGGCGACGAGGCGCACGAACTCGTCGAGGCCCATCGCACCGAAGCCGTCTTTGAGATTCTGTTCGATGTGTACCAATACGCGCGCGGGGTCGGCACCGGCGCCGATCGCGTCGAACGCGAACTGGTCCTGACCGCGATCGACGATGAGTGCGGCGCGTTCCGCGCTCACTGTCGCGACACCGGCGAGACGATCGCGTCGAGCTGCGGGCAACAACGGCAACGACGCGTCGATGCGGGCGATGTCGGCGACCGATGGTTCGAGTGGCAAGAGATCGGGCTCGGGGAAGTAGCGATAGTCGTCAGAGTTCTCTTTGGAGCGGCCGGCGCGTGTGCGTTGGTTCTCTTCGTCCCAGTGACGCGTCTCCTGGTGCGGCCGTTCGCCCGCGTCATAGAGCCCGATGTGCCGGTTCGCTTCGTAGCGAATCGCTCGCTCGATCGAGCTGAGCGAGTTGATGTTCTTGATCTCGCAGCGCGTGCGGAACTCGGTCGAACCGGCGGGCCGAACCGAGACGTTGGCGTCGACGCGCATCGAGCCTTCTTCCATCTTGGCGTCGCTCACACCGATGGCCAGCACGATCTTGCGTAGTTCGTCGACATAGGCCTTGGCTTCGTCCGCACTGCGGATGTCGGGCTCGCTGACGATCTCGACCAACGGCACGCCCGCACGGTTGTAGTCGACGAGCGAGTACTCGGCACCGTGGATGCGGCCATCGCCGCCGGCGTGCGACGTCTTGCCCGTGTCTTCTTCGATATGCGCGCGGACGATGCCGATGCGCTTGCCCGCGGGCAGATCGAGATAGCCCATCGTGTTGGTCGGCCGATCGAACTGCGTGACCTGAAAGTCTCTAGGCATATCCGGGTAGAAGTAGTTCTTGCGCGCGAACTCCGAGGCGTTGACCGTGCAGTTCAGTGCGCGACCGAGCTTCATCGCGTATTCGACCGCTTCGCCGTTGAGCACCGGCAACGAGCCCGGCAACCCGAGACAAACGGGACAGACGTTGGTGTTGGCCTCGTCACCGAAACGGTTGCGACAACCGCAGAACAACTTCGTCACGGTGGCGAGCTCGCAGTGCACCTCGAGCCCGCAGACGAGCTCCCATCCTTCGGGGACATCAGACATGATCGCTACTTTCCGCTCTGAAGCGCCGCTTCGAGCACGGCCGCGGCCCGGAACATGGTGGCCTCGCCCTGCAGTGGCGCGAGGATCTGCACGCCGATGGGCATGCCGTCGTCGCCGACGCCGAACGGCACCGACATCGCCGGCTGACCCGCCAAATTGCTGGGAATCGTGCACACGTCGTTGAGATACATCGTCAGTGGATCGGCCGTCTTGGCCCCGAGTGCGAATGCAGTGGTCGGCGACGTCGGCGACAGCAGTACGTCGAAACGCTCGTACGCGCGAGCGAAATCACGGATGATGAGCGTGCGGACGCGCTGCGCCTTGCCGTAGTAGGCGTCGTAGTAGCCCGCCGACAGTGCGTAGGTGCCGAGCATGATGCGCCGTTTGACCTCCGCGCCGAAACCGGCGGTGCGGGTCGCTTCCATCATCTCGGTCGTGCTGGCGCCGTCGACGCGATTGCCGTAGCGCACGCCGTCGTAGCGCGCGAGGTTGCTCGACGCTTCGGCCGGTGCAATCAAGTAGTACGCAGAGAGGCCGTAGATGGTTGCGGGGACCGATGCCGTCTCGACGATCGCGCCCGCCTTTTCGAGTGCGGTAGCCGCGGCGTGCAACTGCGCCAGCACGTCGGGTGCGATGCCCTCGCCCGAGAGCTCTTCGATGATGCCGACGCGCAATCCGTCGACACCGTCATCGAGCACGTCGACGAGCGAAGGCGACGCTTGCGGGATCGACGTCGAATCCATCTCGTCGTGTCCGGCGATCACTTCGAGCAACAGCGCCGCGTCGCGAACATTGGCGGCGAACGGCCCGATCTGATCGAGCGACGACGCGAACGCGATGAGGCCGTAGCGCGACACGAGACCGTACGTCGGCTTGACGCCGACCACGCCGCACAATGCGGCCGGCTGGCGGATGGACCCGCCGGTGTCGCTGCCGAGCGCCAGCGCCGCAAAGCCGGCGGCGACTGCCGCCGCCGACCCACCGCTCGACCCACCGGGCACCTTGGTGAGGTCATGGGGATTGCGGGTGGGGCCGAAGGCCGAGTTTTCGGTCGAGCTGCCCATGGCGAACTCGTCGAGGTTGGTCTTGCCGACCACGATGCCGCCGGCCGCGACGATGCGCTGCACCGCCGACGCGTCGTAGGGCGGACACCAGCCCTCGAGGATGCGCGAGGAGCACGTCGTGGGCAGGCCACGGGTGCACAGATTGTCCTTGAGCGCGACCGGCACGCCGGCCAGTGGCCCCGGGTCTTCGCCCTTGGCCACCCGCGCGTCGATGGCATCGGCGGCAGCGCAGGCCCGATCGGCGAGCACCAGGTTGAACGCGTGCACATCGCCCTCGCGGGCATCGATCGCCACGAGGCATTCGTCGACCACAGAGCGGGCCGAACGGGTGCCGGCGCGTACCTGCGCCGCAATATCGAACGCGGACCCGATCGTCACTGCTCTTCTCCGAGAATCTGCGGGACGCGGAACTGGCCGTCCTGCGCCGCCGGCGCCGCCGCGAGCACTTCGTCACGATCGATCGACGGGCGCACGACGTCGTCGCGGAACACGTTGCGCAATGGCAGCGGATGGGCGGTCGGCGCGACATCGCCGACATCGAGGCGTTCGATGTCCTCTGCGTGGGCGAGCACGTCGGCAAGCTGTGGGGTGAATTCGTCGAGTTCGGCTTCGCTCAGACGGAGGCGAGCCAGCCGAGCCACGTGCGCGACATCGTCGCGGGTCAAACGCTGGGACATGACCATTGAATCTACTGTCGCCTCGGGCTGGTCCAGCACAGGGGCCCGAGCGGCCCCCGGCAGAGCGGGAAATACGGATACCCTCGTCGCCGTGCCCGCGAAGAAGTCAACGGCCGGCAAGCCGCGCAAACACGAGTTCCTGTCCCCGTCGTGGATCGATGCAGTGCGCGTCCTGCGTGACGAGTACACCGACCGGGTTCAGCCGCCGTCGATCCCCGTGCGGGCCAACCTGGTGGTCACCGGCGCGCCGTTCGGTGCGCCTGAGATCCTCGGTTCGATCGACACGTCGAGCGGGCAGCTGGCCCTCGAAGACGGCCATCTCGCCGACCCCGACCTCACCATCACGACCGACTACGTGACCGCGAAGGCCTTATTCGTACAGCAAGACCCCAACGCGGCGATCCAGGCCGTGTTCGGCGGCAAGATCCGGGTGCAGGGCGACATGACCAAGATGCTCGCGTTGCAGTTGCCGCTCAACGAAGCCGACAGCGCGGCCATCGCCCGCGAGATCGCCGACCGCATCAAGGCCTTCACCGCCGACTGACACAAAACTTCCGTTCTGGCAGTCAAACGTCGCGATATGCGCGACGTTTGACTGCCAGTTCGGGCTGGAACGCACGCGGGCGTCGGCTCGAAACTTCGGACTGGGTCAGGTGGTGCGCATGATGATCTGGACGAGGGTGTCCTTCGGATAGCGCTCGTTCGCCGGCGGGTCGGTGATGAGCACCTTGCCGCTGGGCGAGCCGGTGACGCCCTTGATCTTGAACCCGGCGCTTTCGAGGGCCGCGGTCGCCTTATTGAGTGTCATGCCGACGGTATTGGGTACCAGGCGCGGCTCTGGCCCCTTGGAAACATTGACGGTGACAACCGCGTCGACATCGAGCTTGGTGCCCGGCACCGGATCGACCGCGATCACGACGTCCTTGGGCACGGTCTCGGAGAAGTCTTCTTTCAATTGCGGATTGAGCCGCAGCGCCTTGAGTGCGTTGACCACGGCGTCCTTCGGCTGGTTTTCGAGGCCGGGTGGGACCGCTCGCTGGTCGGGCCCGTTGGAGACGACCAATGTCAGCGTGCTGCCCTTCGGCGCCTGGGCCGCCGCGGGCTTGTTGGCATCGTCGACGATGCGCATGACCGTGCCCTTGGGGGCCTTCTCGTCGAATGCGACCTGGGGCTCGGTGACGTTGAAGCCCGCCTGGACCAGCAACTCGCGCGCCTCGGCCGTGGCTTTGCCGACGAGATCGACGGGCACCAAGACGAGGGCCTTGCCGCGCGAGATGTAGTACGTGAGCGTCTGGCCTTTTTCGAGCGTGCGACCGGACGGCGGGTCGGTTTCGATGATGTTGCCCGCAGCTACGTCGTTGTCCCGCGAGTCGACGCGCACGGTGACCCAACCATTGCGGCCGGCGACGTCGAGCAACTCGCTCTCTGGCCTGCCCCGCAGTTCGGGCACGTCGTTGCTGCTGGCCTTGTCGGCGAGCGCGAACCCGAGCGCGCCGAGCGCAAGAATCATGACGATGGCGACGCCCACCGCGATGGGCCAACGACGGGGCGGACGAGTGTCGATGAAACGGTCGTAGGGCGACGAGCGCGGCCCGGACGGACGCGCCACTACCGGCACCGACGAGCGGGGTTCGGGCAACAACGTCGACGGCTGATCTGCGATCGTCGCCAGATCGGTGCCCGCGTTGGCATCGGGCCGCAGGATCTCCGACGGTGCAATCAACGTCGGATCACGATCGTCGGCGATCGGGTCGCCGCGCGAAATGCTGCTCACGAGCGGTAGCGGCTCGGGCCGTACGAGGTCTTCGGCTGCGGCCATCAACGCAATGCTGAACTCGCCGGCGTCCGGTCGCTGTGCCGGGTCGGGATGGGCGGCGCGTTCGATGGCCGGGCCCAACGCACCCAGTTCGTCGGGCGCGCGCAACTGATTGTCGACCCGCGCCATCAACGTACCGAGCGCGGTGTCGGTGCTGAAGGGCACCTCGCCGGTGACGGCTTCGATGAGCACGAGTGCGAGCGAATAGAGGTCGGACTTGCCGGTGAGTGCCTCACCCTTGGCCTGCTCGGGCGACGCGTAGCGCATGGTGCCCAGCATCACGCCGGACGGCTCGGTCCACGCGGCCTCGGACAAGGCCTTGGCCAACCCGAAGTCGGCGAGGCGCAGCCGTCCTTCGTCGTCGAAGAGCAGGTTGGCGGGTTTGACGTCGCGATGGATGATGCCGCGCTTGTGGGCGTACTCCAACCCACGGGCCGCCTCGAGGCCGACGAGCAAGGCTTGCGATGCGGTTAGCCGGTGGCCGGCGTCGAGCATCATGCGCACACTGCCACCACCGAGGAACTCGCTCACGAGGTAGGGCACGTCGTCGTTGCCCCAGTCGTAGACCGCCATCACGTGGGGGTGGTTGAGCGCGGCGACGGATTGGGCTTCGGCGCGGAAGCGGCGGAGGAACACTTCGTCCGCCGCCAGGCCCGGGTGGAGCACCTTGACCGCCACCCGCCGGCGCAGAATCGCGTCATCCGCCAGAAAGACGCGCGCCGAGGACCCGGTCGCAATCGGGGCTACCAGGCGATAGCGGCCGCCGAGCACTTTTCCGACGAGGTCGTCCAACGCCACAGTCACCGCGCATCAGGCTAACCGCCGACCGGCCGAGGGCCGGTGCACCGTGGTTGACTGAAGGCATGCGTCTGCGGGACCGGCTTCTGATCACCGGCGCGATCGCGCTTGCCGGGGCACTGCTCGTCATTGCCGTCGCGGTCGGTGGCGATGAGGGTAAATGCGCTGGTCAGCCCGCTGCCATTGAAGAGCTCTCGCCCGGCTGCAACGCCTCCGCACTACAGCTCGACGCCGTCTCGGTCGACCTGGCCCCGGGCTACGAGGGCGAACTCACGATCAACGACATTGCCGTGCCCGTCCGGGTCGTATCGTCGCTCAACCTCATCGAATACCGCCCCGGCGCCGGCCGGGAGATCGAACGGCTCCAGGCCCAAACCAACCGCGCCCGGGTCACCTACTGGCGATCCGACCGTGGCCGCGAAGAGTCCTCGAGCTACGCGTGGTCGTTCCGCGTCACCTGATCCCGCCCCGACGCCTCTGCAATGATCAGATCGATGGCGGCGAGTTCGCTGCGGGGATCTTCGTCGACCACGACGCCGTGCAGCCCGATGGCGATCGCGGCGTCGACGTTCGGCGCGAAGTCATCGAGGAAGGTGGCGGAGCCGGGCCGCGTCACCCCGAGCCGGCGCAGCGCGAGGTGATAGATGTCGGGGTTCGGTTTGCGGACACCGACCGCACTCGAATCGACGATGTCATCGAAGAGCTCGTCGACGGGAATCAACCGCCGCCACCGTTCAGAGAATTCGCGCACGTTGTTGGTGACGATGCCCATTCGCAATCCACTCGCGCGCAGCGCGCGCACCTTGTCCGCGACGACCGTGCGATCGATGCCGTCGTCGGACGCGAGCCGAAAACCGCGGCGAAGAGGCCATCGAAGTCGAGCCCCTTGGCCTCGGCGAAGCGGCGGCCTGCATGGAACGGCGACGGGGTGAAGACTCCACCGAAGTCCCAAAACACTGCTTCGATCGGTACCGTGCCGCTCAACTGAGTTCGCCCGTCTCGAGCAGCCGGGTGAACGTGTGCTCGTCGATCATCGGTATGCCCAGACTCTCGGCTTTGGTCACCTTGTTCGCTCCGGGAGAATCGCCGAGCACCACGGCCAACGTGCTCTTCGAGACACTGCCGGTCGCCTTGCCCCCGCGCGCTTTGACGGCCGCTTCGGCCGATTCGCGGGAGAAGCCGGCGAGCGTCCCCGTGATCACCACCGACTTGCCGGACAACGTCTGGTCGAGCAGCGTGCTGCTGCTCTCCGGTGCCGTGAAGTCGAGGCCCGCCGCGCGCAACTTCTCGACGATCGTACGGTTGCGCTCGTCGGCGAAATACTCGTAGAC
>JBDSMH010000171.1:0-23008 GCA_039915945.1 Acidimicrobiales bacterium
GTGATGATGCGTTGGGGCGGGGTTGGCCTTTGGGCCAGGTCGTGAGGTAGCCGTCGGCGTTGGCTCCGGTCGCGGTCAGGTTGATGATGACGGCGCCGACGCCGGTGGTGGGTACGCCGCTGCGTCCCAGCACGGGAAGGTTGATTGTTGCGCCGGGCGCGACTGGCGTTGTCGCACGCGTGTCGAGCAAACGGTCGGGTGTGATTGCACCCATTGCGCTCGATGGGAAATAGCCGACGATGTCGACGATCACGTCGACGGGTCCCATGGCGGGGCTGTCGTTGCTGTTCCAGATGGCGATGGATCCGTCGGCGCCGATCTTCGCGACGACGAGGTTGGCGACGGTTTGGCCGGCCGCAAAGTTGAGCGACGATGCGTTGGGGCGAGGTTGGCCCTTGGGCCATGTGGTGAGATACCCGTCCTTGGCAGTGTTCGTCACCGTGAGGTTGACGAGCACCGCGCCGGTATCGCCACTCGGGATTCCGTCGCGACCGGCAACGACGAGGTATCGCGTTTCACCAGGGCGAAGGGGTACGTCGTTGCGGGTGTCGAGAAGCCGTGTCGGCGTGAGTGGCGCGAACTTCGGGGACGGCACCGGTGGATCTGGATCATCGGGCGGCGTTGTGGCGACGACGGTGTAGGTGTGGGTTCGCGATGCCGGGTTGCCGGCGCCGTCGGTCGCGTTGACCGTGAACGACCTGCTGCCCACTGTTGCGGTGTTGATCGGCGAGCCGTTGGTGACTGTGCCGCTGCAGGTGGCCAGTCCTGATCCACCGGTGTCGTTGCACGAGAAGTCGGCGTGCACGGTGTCGCCGACGTGGAAGGTCGCGCCGTTGACGGGCGTCGTGATCGTGATCGTCGGCGCCATGCTGTCGCCCGGGCTTACCGAGCTCACGGCACCGTAGAGGTTGAGGCGCTTGCCCGTGTTGGTCACGTTGCCCTGGAATGCCGGCTTGATGTTGCCGGAGGACAGAAGGATCGAGCGCAACTGAGCGGTGGTCAGCGCCGCATTGCGTGACAGCACCAACGCAGCGGCGCCGGCAACTTGGGGCGCGGCGAATGAGGTGCCGCTCAGCGTGTCGAGATTCAGGTCGCCGCCCTCGATGTAATCGTTGCTGACACACCGCACTTCGAGATTGTCGACGTACACACCGTCGAAGCCGACTTGCGGGTTGGCATCGCTGAAGAGGCCGAGGCGGAGGTAGAGCGGGCCGCCACTGAGCGCGTCGAGGTCGATGGCATTGTCGACGAAGCCCGTGCCCGACCAGTTCTGACGGACGTTGGAGCTGTCGAAGTTCGCATCGGGTCGCGTCCAGACACGGAATCCGTCGCCCGCGTTGACATCGAGAAACATGAAGAACGAAACCGAACAGCCGATCCGACTGCTCAGATCGATCGGACTCGACGGCTGCACCCACGTGTCGGAACTCACGGGATAGTCGCCGGTGAACGACGACCCATCGGTGAGGCTGGGAGCCGACCCGATGCTGTACGGACTGTACGCGGCCTCGGCCTTCCAGTTGTTCGAGCCCGCATTGGCTCCTCTCGTCCAGCGACTGACGAACGGATCGCCCCCGAACGGCCCGAACGCTTCGTTGTAGATGAATGCTTTCGCGGGAGCAAGACTCATGATGCCGTCGCCGGGAGCCGCGATGTCGACGTTCGTGCCGTAGTTCGAGAACGTGGCGAGCGTGTCCCTGGAAGTGCTCGCCGCGACGCAGATGAGATTGCCCGACGGATACTCGCACGGGTAGTGATCGCTGCCCGGCGCATCGAGATCGAGACCGCTGTTGCCGGCGGTTGTCACATACAACGTGTTCGGGTGAGCGTTGATCGCCTCCTGCAACGGAGTCGAGATGCCGGCACTCCCGCCGCTGTAGTTGACCACCTTGATGCCCATGTTGCCGGCGTAGTCGAACGCGCTCGCAATCGCCGCGCTCGTCGCAGAACCCGACGCGTCGAAGACCCGGATGCCGACGAGACCGACGCGCCAGTTGATGCCGGTGACCGTCGTGTTGTTGTCACCGCGTCCGCCGATGGTGCCGGCGACATGCGTGCCGTGGCCGACCCACATGTCATAGTCGCGCGGATCGTTGTCGTTGTTGACGAAGTCCCATCCGTGCCAATCGTCGACGAATCCGTTGCCGTCGTCGTCTACGTGGTTGTTCTCCCTGCCGGCTCCGCTCTCGCCCGGGTTCGTCCAGAGGTTGCCGGCGAGATCTGGATGGTTGTAGTCGATGCCGGTGTCGATGACGGCAACGGTGATACCCGTGCTTCCGGTCGTGAGGTCCCAAGCTTCCGGCGCGTCGATGTCCGCGTCGACGACACCGTTCGCGTACTGGCCCGTGTTGTGCAGGGCCCACTGCTCCGGGAATCGCGGATCGTCGGGTACGGCGTCGGGCCGGTGGATGTAGTTGGGCTCGACGAATCGCACTCCCGGCTGACGGCGTAACGTCTCCATCGCGTCTTCGATGGATTCACCTGGCGCGACCTTCACCAACTTCGTGTGCGCCACCGCGAGATCACTCGTGACGGTCAGGTCGGCATGGTCGAGCGCCGCGCCGATCTGACCGGGCGACGACGAGGCGCTGAAACCGACCAGCAATTCGTCGGCGACGTGCTCGTGGGCGAGGTCGCCCACGAGGGCCAACGGCACCGCCGGCGCCGCCGGTACCGACGCCCACGCCGGCGCCGATCCGCTCGCGAAAATGGTCGCGACCGAGAACGCGGCGGCGACCAACTTGCGATAACTCACGATGCGCCGTCCGTCCTCGTGGTGGGCACAGCAATGCGTACCGCTTCGGCGGTCGCCGAGCAAGAACGCGTGTCGGCCGCGACAGCAATAGAGCCGAGCGACCCGGTTCGACTTCGTCACTTATTGGGCCGACCGGGAGCTACGAGGCCCTCTATGCTCGCTTTGCGGTGATCAGTCGCAAGCGAACTGTGTGTCCACCAGGTCGGCTCGCTCGAAGCGGACGGATACCCCCCGGGCCACCGGTGAGCAAAAACACCGAAATTCAACGCGAATGGCATCGGCGCGCCATGTGATGCGTGCAAGCTGATGACTGGCCGGTGATGTGTGGCTGAGTCCGCCGCCCGCCGTCGAGGAGGACGCAATGTCGGTGACGCTCGTGTCGGCAGTCTCTGCCGAGACGGTCTCGTTGCACTGCGGTTCGAGAGCGAGGACCCCGGATGGGGTCTTTGGCGAAGTGGTCGCCCTCGTTTGTGACGTGGCGACGACGCAGATCAGTCATCTTGTCGTCGGTGCGCCCGGCGTCGTTCTTCGGCTCGTGCAGGTCTCATGTGTCACCGCTGGATACGGTGACTGGCTGGAGATCGAGTTCGAACGCGAAGAACTCGAACGACTGGCGCCGTTCGTCGCTCCGTACGAGCAACCCGCTTCCATCGAGTCAGCCGAACGGGGACGTCCAGGTTTGTGGCTTGCGCCGCGAGGTGGCGTTGCGCTCTTCGGATCTGACGGCGTACCTGATGCGCCGCTGGCCTTGCGTTCCCCGGTCCCGGTACGTGGCGCATCACAGCAATACGTCGGCCACATTGTTCTCTGGAACCTCGAGTGCGGGAGCGGACGAATCAGTTCGATCGTGGTTCGCGAGGGTCAAGGCTTCGATCATACGGACGTCGTAATACCAGGATCGCAGATCGATCATGTCGATGACGATGGGGTGCAGCTCCTGTCACACAAGACGTGACCTAGCCTCGGATCAGGAGTGCACCGGCCTCGCTCCGAACCGTTTCGCGAAGGCCTTCTCCACGAGGTCGATATCAGCGGGCAGGAGAGTGGACGCTCGACATCCGGCAGCGATGAGTTGGGCCTGTTCGACGAGCCCCCCAGCACGATCGCTCAAGCCAGCCGCGTCGAGCGGTTCTCTGATCAGCGCGATTGCCTCGAGCAGATAGATGCATACAGTCGGATGGTTCGCAGCGGCCCGACGTGTTTCGTCGAAGGCCAAGCGGATGAGGTCGCCGGTCGTTGGCGAATTCGTCATCACAAGGCGCTGACCGTGGTTGCCGGCTCGCTGGGTGGTCGGAGGGTCGTGGCGAAGCAGCTCGAGGAGTACAGCCGCGCTATGGAAGATCGCGTCTTGAGCGGTGGTCGGGTCATTGATTCCTGGGGACAGCGCCCTCAGAGTCACATCGACGAGTTGGCGCAACCCGTACGAGACGTCTTGTTGCATCGTCCGCGTGTCGCCGACAGCGATCTCGGCGCAGATGGCTCGCTCGATCGCCTGCGGGTCAGCGGGCGCGGGTGTCAGTAGCCCGAGCCGTGTGCCCGCGATGGCATAGCGGCCGGGTTGCGCGTCGAGTTGCAGAGTGCCACCCTCGGCTATGAGCCTGAGCATTGCGTCGGTGTCGATTCGTTGTATCCACCCCGACTGTTCGTAGCGCAGCGTATGTCCGGGCATGGTGGTGACGGCACTCGAACCCTCACGGGTTGCTCTGTGCGGCGTCCACTCGGAGTGGATTCGCGCTATCGCGTCGCGGGAGACGCGTCCGAGAATCTCGCTCACGTCCATGAAATGTGCGCTGTGATCGATGAACGCCACCGTCGCCAGGATCGTGGCGATGCCAAGCACCACTGCAAGTGCTACCGACGCGTGAGGTATCACGGGATCGCCGCTGCTTTCGAGCGGTGACCGCACCGATCTCAACACGATCAAGCAATAAGTGAACGTACCAACGACGAGTGCCATCACCCGCTTGTTGAACGGATCACGAAACAGCGTGTGCACGACACGGGGTGAATACTGGTTCGTCGCTCCCTGTATCGTCAGCAAGGAGATCGAGAAAGCGATGCCCGCGAACGTGATTGTCGCACCGGCGATCGTGCTCAGTATCGCCCGAGCACTCTCGACGGTGGACGAAAATCCCAACGGCAGATCGGACGCGTCCCAGTCGAGACGTGAGTCGATCGTGATCGTCGCGACACCCATTAGCAACGCACCGAGCAATCCGAAAGTCGGAACGAGAAAGAGGCTCGCGCGAGATCGTTCCATCCACGACGAGAGACGCAACTGCATGGCACGTATCATCCCAAATTGCAGGCCATAATGCGTGCGATGCCCAACCAACAGTCGAAGACCCATGGGCCGGGTCGGCGCGCCAAGATCGTGTGCACGCTCGGTCCGGCGACCTCGACCGTGGCGCAAGTGGAAGCAATGGTTCGTGCAGGAATGGACGTCGCTCGCCTGAATCTCTCCCATGGGACTCACGATGAACATCGCCAGCTGTTCGCTCACGTTCGGAGCGCGGCCAGCGCCGTCGGTCGAGTGGTGGGAATACTCGCCGACCTGCAGGGTCCGCGTATCCGTCTTGGTGTCTTCGAGCAGGGTGGCGCTCACCTCGTTGCCGGCGATCGTTTTGTTCTGTCGACCGAACCGGTGTTGGGGTCGACTTTGTGTGCGTCGACGGACTATCCGTTGCTCGCGCAGGAGGTGGGCGTCGGCGACGAGATCCTCGCAAACGAAGGGAGGGTGCGGCTCGAGGTGCTCGGCTCCGACGGAAGTAATATTCGATGCCGTGTCGTCCGGGGCGGGTTCGTCGGTGATCGCAAAGGCTTGAACTTGCCGGGCGTCGACATCTCGGCGCCCGCTCTCACGCCGAAGGATGCCGACGACCTTCGCTTCATGCTCGACCTTGGTGTCGACCTTGTGGCGTTGTCGTTTGTTCGCCGGCCGTCTGACGTCGAGCTGGCGCGGGCGGTCATGGACGACGTAGGTCGGCGCGTCCCGGTGCTCGCCAAGTTGGAGACGCCCCAAGCAGTCGCCGCTTTGGCCGAGGTGGTTGCGGCATTCGATGGCTTGATGGTTGCCCGCGGTGATCTTGGAGTGGAGCTTCCACTCGAGCAGGTGCCGCTTGTGCAGAAGCGCGCCATCCTGGTCAGCCGCGAGCAGGCGAAGCCAGTGATAGTCGCGACCCAGATGCTCGAATCAATGACCACAGCGGACAGGCCGACGCGAGCCGAGGTCTCGGACGTGGCCAACGCCGTGCTCGACGGCGCCGACGCGATGATGCTGTCGGGGGAAACGGCCGTGGGGCTCTGGCCCACCGAGACAGTGGAGACGATGGCCGTGGTGATCGCCGCGACCGAGCAGGGTCAGGTCGGTGTTCAGCCGTCGCTCGAACTCCGGGTGACGGGACGCGAAGAGGCGATCAGCCTTGCGGCCGTAGTAGTTGCCTTCACCACCAACGCCGCCGCACTCGTTGCGTTCACAGAGACCGGATCCACTGCAAGGCGAGTGGCTGCACACCGACCTGGATTGCCGCTGCTCGTCTTCACTCCTCATCAATCGGTGCAGCGTCAACTCACCCTGGTGTGGGGTGTCGAGTCGTTCGTTGCCCCGAGGGTCGCGACGACAGACGAGTTGATCGAGGCTGTCGATCGCTCGATTCGCGACCTCGGCCGAGCCGATGCGGGCGAGACGGTCGTCGTCGTGGCCGGCACGCCACCGGGCACGCCCGGCAACACGAACAGCATTCGACTTCACTCGCTCACGTGACGCGACCTTTCGCCGTTCGGCAAGCCGGGCGGCGACTCGAGACGTCACGAAATCCGCACGTGGCCGCGACCGCGTCTCCATAGAAATATCAGATACTCGGTGTATGGAATCGCAGGTGGGTCGGCCAATTTCTTCGAAGTTCGAACTTTTGGTGATAGACCAGCGGCCGACAATTCGAGGTGAATGCGACGCGGCGACGGCGCGAAATATCGAGGGTTGGCTCGGCGGACTCGATGCGGAGCCGCTCGAGGTAGACCTCAGTGGCGTCACGTTCTTCGACTCTTCGGCGCTCCGCGCGTTCTTGAACATGCGGCGCTGCAACCGGCATCTGCGACTGGTCAATCCCAGCAAGACGGTGCGGAGCGTGCTCGAAATCACCGGCACCACAGAGTACCTCGTGCACGGAGGACATCTTCTCGTGATCGGCGAGGGCGCCATTGTCCCGTTTTCTGAACTACGCGCCGTTGCCCCTGCCCGGTCCGCCGCACGTTCTGAAGGCATTGCCGAGTTCCATTCAGCTGTGTCACAGGTCATCGACGGCCTCGGCGATGACGCGCGTGCGAGATGTGCGCGAATCGTCGCAGAGCTCCAGCGCAAAGAAACGATCCGCGAGCGGCACTACGCTGCTCAACCTTCTGGTTGTCTAGACGTCGCGCCGTCGGCAAAGATGCATTCAATTGCCACCTCCCAAAGGCTCGGCGAGCCGTCACGCGATCGTTCGGCCAACGGGCGCCGGGGTTGGGTATCGTTGGTCATGTCGTTGTTTGGCCGTTGGCTGCTCGGTCCGCCTCCCGGTGAAGTGGGAACTGAGCCCGACGCTCGGTTCAGCTACGCCAACGAGCGCACGTTTCTCGCATGGAACCGCACCGCGCTCGCATTGATCAGCGTCGGTCTCGCCGTTACCCAGCTGTTGCCGCCGTTTCGCGTCACGTTCGGGCGCCGCATCATTGGACTGCCCTTGATCGTTCTGGGTGCGGTGGTGGCTATCGCAAGTTTGCGCGAATGGGCAGCCAACGAGCGAGCGATGCGTTTGGACAGACCGCTGCCGAGGTCGCGGCTCCCGCAGATCGTGGCGATCACCATTGCCGCCATCGCGATGGCTGCACTAGTGCTCGCGGTTGTCGGTCCGGAAACCTAGGAAGCGAACTCGGTGTGAGCATCGACGGCGAACGCGATCGTGGTCTGGCGGCCGAGCGGACGACTCTCGCCTGGCGGCGCAGTGGTGTGTCGTTGCTCGCCGTCGGACTCGCCGTAGGTAGAGGACTCGGGGCGCAGAGCACGGTTGACGCGCGACCCGCAGTGGGCATCGTCGTAAGCGCGATGGGCGTCGCGGCGTTCTTGATCTCGCTCCGCCAGGCGTCGATACGCGCACGTTTCACCGGGTCTGATCGTCCCACGGCCAGGCTTGTCGATCTCGCCCCGCTCACGTTCACCACTGCGCTCATCGCAATCGTGTCGATCATTTTGATCATCGCCGGGCTGTAGTAGCGACCGAGCGGCCGCCAGCGTTGTGCGATCGCCCCGCCGCGAAGAAGCTCGTGCGACGGTCGGTGGCACCCGATAGTCGGCGAGCTTGTGGCGAGTCACACTCGCCGGCGCAACTGAGTTGGTGATTGCCGTGCAGCAGAAGGGGCCCAACCTCGGACTCGATCCCGTTGCCGTGTCACCTGACGGTCAGCACGTCGTCTACAGCAGGGGATTTCGAAGTGGGATGTGTCACTACGACGTCGCGCCTGGGATGCGAGGGCCCAACGGTGAACTCAGCGTCGTATCGGGTCTGCCCACGATGGAAACCGATGGGCTCAGCGTCTTCACGCGCAGCGTCGAGTGGCTCGATGACAACACCTATCTGATCGCGGGTCACGTCGCACCGGTGAATTGCAAGGATTCCGCGCTGCCCACCTTCAACACGCTGTATCGATGCACCGTTGCCGCAGGCTGCCGCGACACGTCGATACCAGCCGCACGGCATGCGCGCAGTCACCTCGGTCCGACCGCCCAACTGGTCGCAGACGCACCCATCGACGATCGCGGCACGCTGCGCATCGAGTGGAACGGCCGACAGTTCACCAGAGACGGTGTTTCTGTCTGGGCCCCCATCGCATGGTCGCGATGAGGCTGGTGGTGCCGCGCGAAATGTTGCGCTTCAATTGATCGGGTTGGGCGGGATGTATTTCGCGAAGTCGCCTTGGCCCCCGATGGCGTAGAGCTCGCGCCCGGTCCACGCGAGGCGGGCGATGGGGCCGCCCGGTCTTGGTGTTTTCGGGCCCAACTGCCATGTCGTGCGATCCGCGTTCAACACTCTGGGCTCGCCGATGACGATGACGATGCGATCGGCGATGGTGACGAGTTGCGGCAGTACCAAGGCTCGCTCGAAGAAGTCCGGTAGCCGGTGCCATTGATTGGACGCCAGATTCAGCGCGGCGGTGTGGCCCAGCACGCCGAGCGCGATGACGTTGCCGTTGCTCTGCACCGCCCACGCCAATTGTTCGCCGCCGACGGACATGACGGGCGGCTTGGCGAGCTCGCGCCACGAATCGGTGGCCGGGTTGTACGCCGCCATCGCCCCCGTCGGGCCGGTCGCCGCAGAGTTTCGCGTGCCCCACACGACGACTTCGGTGCCGGTCCACAGCGCCTTGTTTACGAGGTGGTCGCCCGCCGCCAAATCTCCGGGATCCGCAATCGCGCGCCACGTGTCGGTCGTGGGGTCATAGGCGGCGCCGCCCGCAGCGAGGGGCTCGGAGCCGATGACGAGCCTCGCATCGAAACCGGACACGACGATCGCCTCGCGCCCGGTCCACACGATCGGTGCTCGATGTCGAGCACTGAGCGGTGACGGAGCGAGCGCTCGCCAACCGCCGGTCGTCGGATCAAAGGCGAAGTCGCGCAGTGCGACATCGGCTGCTTCTGGTCGTCCGCCGATGACGAGCAATTCACTACCCGTCCATGTGGTGCTCGCCCCGGACCGCGCGGGACCAGGAACAGGGAAGGACCTCACGGCGGTTGTCGACGGATCGAAGACCCGAATCGACGGTAGGGGATTGGGGACTTCGTAGCCGTAGAGCAGCAACTCGCGTCCGGACCACACGAGGTCATGGACGCCGCCCTGATTGGGCAGCTCTTCCCAATGACCGTCGATGAAGTTTGCGTCACGCGCCGCAAGTGCGGAGGGAGGTTCGGTGCTCGCGATTTGGGGTTGCGTGGTTGCGGTGGCGGGCTCGCCGCGATTGGAAGTGCACGCGCCGGCGAGCAGTATTCCCGACAACACCGCGACGGTGAGTGTACGCATCGCGAGGTAGTACAACCCGCGGCGATGGTTGGTTCCGCGGGCGACTCAGCCGGGTCTAGCTCGGGTCGGACGGCATCATGGACTGGTGAAGGTCGAGAACTCGATCCGTTTGCGCACGGCGAACCCCAGCCGTTCGTAGACGCGCTGCGCGGTCACGTTTGCTTCTGCGACGTGAAGTATCGGCGTCTTGCCCCGAGTGAGGATTTGTTGCGCGACGTGGTGTGTGAGCGCCGCCGCCAGCCCGCAGCCGCGGGCCGACGGATGGGTGCAGACTGCGCTGACTTCGACGAACTCGGGCGTCTGCAGCCGCTCTCCTGCCATCGCGATCAGCTGGTCGGATTCGAAGACGCCGTAGTAGTTGCCGAGTTCGATCGTGCGCGGGCGAAAGGGCCCCGGCTTGGTGAGATCGACGAGCGCGAGCATTTGGGGAACGTGGTCGTCGTCGAGCGTCCGAATTTCGCGGGCGGTCGGACTCGGTGCAACGAGCGAGTCGGCGATCATCTGCCGACCGCGACCGCTTGCGACTCTGGTCCACGTCGAAGGCGGCCCTTCATGAAGCGTGAGGGCGAGTGTCACCGTCTGTGCGGGGCCGAGGATCTTGGCCAGTGCCTGCCAGGCGTCAGGATGGTCGCGCTCGATCCCGACGAAGCCTGCGACATCCGGACGGAAGCGCCGCGCTGGCCCATCACCTTCGGCCAATGGCGCGTGAGTAGTAGTCAGCGAATGCCACACCGGGTTGTCGAGAACGGCGCTATCGAATTCGGGCACGTCGGGTCACCGTAGTCGGAGAAGGCGGCTGCAGCGCTCGCGTATCGCGACTACTGCTTGCCTGCGGCTGTGCCGTGCATTCGGCGGGTCGCTTCGGCGTAGATCCGTGGCGCCAGCTCGGGCGAGGCTTCGAGGAGTTGGTCGAACTCGGCGCGGCTGAATGCGTCGACGACGAGATCGGTCGCCGCGATCACGGTCGCGGTGCGCCGGCCGTGGGCAATCAGCGCGATTTCGCCGAAATAGTCGCCCGCTCCGAGTGTGGCGATATCGAGACCGTCGCGCTGCACGGTGGCCGTGCCGGACACGATGACGATGAACTCGCGCCCGACGGTACCTTGCTCGGCGACAGCTTTGCCCGCCTTGACGTGGACCCGGCAATGCAGCGCCGCGATCTTCGTCAGTTCTCTGTTCGTGCACTCGGCGAAGAGCGGCACGTTGCGCAGGTTGTCGATGGTCTGGTCGGGACGATGACGCATGTAATGTTCCCCCTGGTGTCGGCGGGCGGGATCGACCGCTCTGTCGAGAACCTTCGCATCGAGGGGCTGCATTGTCTGCGGCCCAGTTATCAGCGCGAGTGAGTATTCGTACCCACTCTCCGGTGCGCGATGATGCGACGTGGGGGTGCGTTGGGATGGTCGCTGAGGCGAACACGTTCATGGATCGGCTCACGGAGCCGCAGCGGGCCGCTCTGGTTGCCCGCGGTCGCAACCGGCGCTATCGGCGCGGCGCATTCGTGTTCCACGAAGGCGACCCCGGCCATGAAGTGATCATCGTGTGCGAGGGTCACGTCAAAGTCGCACTCACGTCTCCGGGCGGTCGTGAGGTCGTGCTCGAGGTCTGTGGGCCGGGCGAATTGCTCGGCGAGTTGTCCGCGATCGACGGTGGTACCCGTTCGGCCAGCGCGTCCGCGCTCGAGCCGTGCACGGCGTTGCTGGTGAGCCATCGTGAGTTCCTTGCGTTCGTCGACGAGCATCAGGGCGTCGCGACGACATTGCTGCTGCTGTTGGCCGAGCGGTTGCGGGGCACGTCGTTGCGTCAGTTGGAATTCGGCACGAACGACGCCATCGGCCGCGTGTGCGCACGGTTGGTGGACATGGCGGGCCGCTACGGCACCGAGCGCGACGACGGCGCGGTGACGTTGCGCATGCCGGTGGCGCAGCACGATCTGGCGGCGTGGTCGGGCCAGTCACGAGAAGCAGTCGTCAAGGCGTTCCGGGCGTTGCGCACGCTCGGTTGGATCGATGTCGATGGCCGAGACGTCGTGGTGCACGACGTGGAAACACTTCGCGCCAGAAGTCGTAGCGCCTGAGTGCGGCCGCCGCGCAGTGTGCTACTCAGTCGGCGGGGTCGGTCGGGTCGATCTGTCCGGGCAAGAGATCCAAGCCCATCGACACGGCTTACACGCGTCCGCTGACACCGAGCTTGCGGTAAATGGTGTCGAGGTGCTTCGTATGCAACGTTGCCGCTGGGCGGAACTGATGCAAGTCTCATCGCGGTCGCGGAACGCCTTCGTCAGTCCACGATTGCGACGCTCGATACCCGGCACTTCAATGTTGTGCGTCCGTCGCACATCACGGCCTTCAACCTGGTCCCCTGATCTTGCGGGCCGCAAGCCGGGTTCGGGATTGTCAGGCGCGGGGCGTCAGCTTGATGAGCGAGGCGGTGGCCGGCTCGGGTGCACTCTCGGGCATGAGCCATCGAAAGAAGACGACGCCTTGGCGATGCCCGAGCGGGTTGAGCCAGTTGGGTGTACCGGGATCACGGTGCGCGATGACGACCCGGCACGAGCCGTCGGGCTGCAGCACGGCATGCGAGTTGTTGAGGATGATGCGGTTGTATGCATCGTCTTCCGGCATCACCTCGCTGGTGACCGACTGGCCCCAGCGATTCCACAGTTGCACGCTCCAATAGCGGCACGCAGGCGGTCGCAATTCGACGACCAGCGCGTCGTCATCGCCGAGTAACCACGAACCTGACGCATACACATTGTCGGTAGTGCCCAGCGCGCCTGCTTGGCCGGTGTAGCCGATCGGCGGATTGACGGTGTTGGGCGTCGGCACAACAGCCGACGGAAACGCGGCCATTGTCGCGTCGATGAATGCCGCGGCGGCGCGCAAGCGCGCCGCGGTGCGCTCGTCATGTGTGTGGAATCGTGGAGGCCGATCGTCGAGTGCTTCGATCGTCAGCGACGCCAACGTCTCGAGGCGGGGATCGCGCGTGAAGTATTGCCGTACGATCACCGAGCAGAGGTCCGGTTCGCTCCGCACCCAGGTCGCGCTCGTCGCATCGGAGGGTTGCTCAGGACTGACGATCAACTCGAACTCGCCGTCGCGGTCGAACGTGAGTTGTGTGTCGTTGACCGTCGCCATCGTGCGGTCGGGTCGGTGACCGTTGCGCCCACCGGAAAAGCTGAAGCTCAGATACACATCTGAGCCGCGTCGTCCGTGAATGCGATACGAGCGGTCGGGGGCAAGGATCGCTTGGTCGTACACCGCGTCGGGGTTGAGGCCGCCTTGGATACGACCCGCGATGACACCCCCGGCGTGATATCCGAGTGCGTGAGATCCGAACGGCACGAATCGCGGAACGTCTTCGTCCGTGTCGCCGTAGAGATCGAGAGCGACCCGGATGAGTTCGGTCGCATAGTGAAAACCGGCAGCTTGCTCGAACTCGTCCGTGGAGCCGCGCCCAGAGCCCGTGACAACCGCACCGGCGGCGACGATGGAGTCGACGAGCGCGGCGTATGCGTCCTTGCTTTGCGTCATCGCGCCGACAGTAGCGCGGTCAGCGTCTCGGCTCGCTCGTCGCCGAGATCAGTACTGCGTCGGCCCACCAGTACCGAGCAATCAGTTGCGTAGTGGTGGCAAAGCCGCCGTCGCGAAGGAGACGCGTCCACTCGGCGATGGGCTGCTCGAAGGTGTAGCGGGGGAGTGCCGCGTCGAGCTGGCCGACGAGGACCGGCATCAAGAAGCCTGAGACGACTTCGGGATGATCTTCGTACTCGCGGACCCCTTTCTCGTAACGCTCGGCGAGGTAGGCGATGTGTTCTGCGGATCGATCAGCGAAGGCGGGAACGTCGAACTCGACGATCAACAGTCGCGGGGTTCGCCGCGCCAGCGAATGAACGATGGCCGGACGGTCGCGAGGGTCGGTGGTGTGCAGCGCAAACGTGGACTGCGCAATGTCCCATGACGTGCTGTCAGCGAGTTCCCCGAGGAACACGGCTGCGTCGAGTCGATGCGGAATGACGTCGATACTCGGGCGGCTGAGGGAGTTCACCGCGCGCTCGAGTAGGTCCGCTGACGGTTCGACCAGATCCACGCGGGTGGTCGACGAATGCAGCACGCCCGCGGTCACGCGTCCGTCGCCGCAACCGATGTCGAGAACCGTGCGAGGCCCGATCTCTGCGTGAATCGCCGAAAGGCGTCGGATGGTCTGCTTGTAGAGATCGATATTGCCACCGTTGTCGATGAAGGCCTCGAAGGCGCGCGGCTCGTCGTAAACGCCGGGCGCGGGCATGCCGCTCAGGAACGACGCGAGCGCGTAGGCGAGGTGTTCGTCGGGTTGCTGCGCCGCCGCGAGTTGGGCAAAGGCGGCCGCGGCTTCCCAGTCGCCCCGAGCGAGCGCGGCGAGGGCATCAACGACGGTTGTCATTGCGCGGTCGACACGACGATGCGATAACCCAAATCGAGTTCGTCTTGCTGCCGTAGGTGGCCGTGACGGCGATCCCAGGCACCGCTAGCGAGGTCGGCACGAAGTCGCGCTACTCCGTCGGCGCCATCGGATGGGTCGAGCAACGCGAACATCGACATCGCACCCTGCACCGCCGGATCGCAATAGGCCTCGGGACGCGCCCAAAATCCACCGGCCGACGCTTCGGCGAAGTCGCGCGGTATTGCGAACACGCGGACCTCGCATTCGCCGCCGAGCAACTCGACGACGCGCTCCGCCGACGGCGCGGCCTGGTTGATCGGCATCGAAAGAATCGAAGGGAAGTACTCGTCGATGAGCCAATACATCTCTGGCAGCGACGGCTCGCTGAAGTACACCACTCGCCGAGCCGCCCCACGCGACATCTCCGCGAGTCCCACGGCGAGATCGGACCAGTGATGCACCGTTGACACCGCCATCGCGGCATCGAACGATCGGTCGGCGAACGGCAGCGCTTCGGCAACGCCGCACACGACTCGGGCCGTACCCGGAGGACGTTGCGCGATCATCACTGCAGAAGGCTCGAGCGCGACAGTGAGGCGGTCGACCGGCTCGTAGTTGCCCGTGCCGGCACCGACGTTCACGACGGTCACCGATGAACCGAGCGCATCGACGATGTTCTGTCGAAGTCGATCGTCAGGATGGCGCCCGCGCGCATAGCCATGCCCGATCTTGTCGTAGCGAACCCCCGTGGTCACGTTGCAGTCTCGCACCCGGCGCCGCGACGCGCCGAGCGTTGTGAACGCCCTGCCGATTGTGGATGGGGATAGGCGGTTAACCTCGATCCCCGTGCTGCTTCGAAGGAGGGAAAAGCTGGCCTACCGGCGCAGTTGGCCGCAACGATTCGTGCTTGTCGTCGGTGTCGCACTGGTCGCCGGCTGTCTCTATGGTGCGTGGTACATCAGCGACATCGAAGAGACGTTCGGTGACATCCCGCGGTTCTCACTGTCGCCCGGAGTGCTGGCCGATGTCGGCGATGTGAAGTTCGATGCCCGCAACATCCTCATCATGGGATGGACCGACACCACTGGCATCGATGCCAGCGACGACATCATGTCCGGGCGCGAGGGGGAGAAGCTGGCGGACACGATGATGGTCGTGCGCATGGATCCCACTGCTGCCACGGCGGCGGTGCTGTCGATTCCCCGTGATCTCACCTTCGATGGCCGCAACAAGATCAACAACGCCATTGCATTCGGAGCGGACAATGCGGTCACGAAGGTGTCGAAGGGCCTCAATATCGAGATCCACGATTTCGTTCAGATCAACCTTGCCGGCTTCCGTAAGATCATCGACTCGATCGACGGCGTTCCCGTGTACTTCCCGAACGCGGCGCGCGACCTCAATTCGTTCTTCGCTGCGCCGCAAGGCTGCAACATCTTGAACGGCACGCAGGCACTGAACTATGTACGTTCTCGCTACTACGAGCAGAACGTCAACGGTTCGTGGATCAAGGACAACAAGAGCGACTACGGCAGAGCCGAGCGTCAGCGTGACTTCCTCATCCTCGCCTTGGAGCGAGTGATCGCCAAGGGCGGCCGCAATCCGTCCACGATGCGCAACCTGATGAAGACCGCGATCGAGAGCAACTCTCTCGTCCTCGACCAGAACCTCACGGTGCAGGATCTGCTCGACATCGGACGAGCCTTTGGCACGTTCGAGCCCGAGGCCTTGCAGCGGTACTCGCTCCCCACCTACGGCGACGCGGACGGCTACCTGCACCTCGATGCCACCAAGTCGAATCAGGTGCTCGATGTCTTTCGGGGCAACGTCCCCGATCTGCAGCCTTTCCAGGTGCCGGTACGGGTCATCGACGCCCGCCCGCAGATCACCGAACCGCTGCCGACCAAACAACTCGCCGACGTGGAGTTCAACAGCGGCACGCCGAAGAAGTCGGTCAATGGGCCCGCGGCCCAAACGACGATTCGCTTCACCTCCGATGAGCACTACGCGGCGATCCTGCTGGCCCGCTATCTCAACAAGATCCCGGCGTTCGAGCAGATCCAAGGCTCCAAGGCGACGTTGCTCAACGGTGAGACGCTGCAACTTGTCGTCGGCGCGGATTGGGCGGGGGTGCGTTCGACGCCGCGCGGCGACGAAGACACCGCCCAACTCAACCGGTTGGCCGATGAATCAGCCGCGGGTCGCGTGTCCGCGGCACCCGCAACGACCGCGAGCGCGCCAACGACGACGCGGTCTGGTAGCACTGCTGCAGTCACCACGACCACCGCTCCCGCGGTTGTGCCCAACGTGACAGCATCCGATGGGGGCATTATCGGCCGGCCCCCCGACGGTGTGTCCTGCGTCCGATACCAATAGCGGGCGTGCCGATTGCAGACTGCTACGACGCTGCCGGCATCGGCGCGAGATCGGCCAGACTCTCGCCGGGTTGTTGTGCGATGGCAATCGCCAGCAGTTCCATCAGCGTGAGTGCGAAAAGTCGATCGTCGATGTCGACGGCGTGTCGCGCGTGGCTGCGCAACACGACTCGGCCGTGCGGTGTTGCTTCGCTGCCGACTCGCAGTTGCACACCTTCCTTCGGGAGCGCCAAACCGGTGCCGACCCAGTGGTAGACGCGACCCTCGACGACGCCGCTCGCCGCGACTTTGGGTAGTGCGCCAGAGGCCGAGACGGTGTCGGCGGGTTCGAACCAGACGTCGGTCGCGTCGAGTGCTTCGACCAGATCTCGACGCACCTCGTCCCATACCTCTGCCAGCGGGCGAGCCTCGGCCACACGTCGTGCGAGTTCGTGAAGTCGCTCCACTTCGACACTCCTCGAGGTGGCCACTTCTTTGGCCTTGCGTCGGCGGTTCGCGACTTCGCCGACGACGAGTCCGGATACGAACAACAGCGCCGCTGTGATTGCGTCGTTGCCGCGGCTGATGCGCAACGATTGATACGGCTTCGTGTGGAAGAAGTTGAACGACAGCGATGCGACGACAGCAACCGTGATGCCCGCGACGCGCCCGCCGACGATGCCGGCCGCGATCACGATCGCCATCAAGATGAGCGCCACGTTGGCGTTGTCCAGTTCGTCGCGCACCCCGACAAGCGCTCCGGCCGCCGCCAATGCCAGCAGTGCCATGGCCGCCGCCGTGGCGACGTCGAAATCCCGACCACGGTTCATGGCTGGAGTATCAAGCCGCGCGGCCACTCACGGAAGGGTCTTAGCGACTTCTTAACGGCCCGGCCCCCTTTCTTAGCGCGTTGCAAAGGGAGGCGGCCCGGACCCGTCGGTAGGTTCCCATCTGGGAGAACGCGACAGTTCGCGTCACGACGAGGTGAGACAACGTTGATGCATTCGCTGAAGCGCATCGTGATCGGCAAGCCATTGCCGTCCAACGAAGAGCAGCATCAGCGGCTCACCAAGCGCGTGGGCCTGGCGGTGTTCGCGTCGGATGCGATCTCGTCCACTGCGTACGCGACAGAAGAGATCTTGTTCGTTCTGTTTCCGGTCGCGGGCTTCGTCTCGTTGAAGTATTTGGTGCCGTTGGCGTGGATCGTCGTGTTGTTGTTGGCGATCGTCGCCACGAGCTACCGGCAGACGATCAAGGCGTATCCCTCGGGTGGTGGCAGCTATGTGGTGGCGCGCGAGAACCTCGGCGTGTGGCCGTCGCTCGTTGCCGGCTCGTCGTTGCTCGTCGACTATGTGTTGACCGTTGCGGTGTCGGTGTCAGCGGGCGTGGCCGCAATCACATCGGCGGTCGACGGCTTGGCCAACGCCCGTGTCTTGTTGTGCATCATCGCAATCGCGATCATCGCCATCGCAAACTTGCGTGGAGTGAAGGAGTCCGGTCGTGTGTTTGCGCTACCGACCTACGCCTACATCATCTCGCTCGTCGCACTTCTCGCCGTTGGCCTTTCGAAATCGTTCTTCGGTGATCTGGGACAGATCCCGGTGGACCCGGAGCGTCTCCAAGAGATCAGCAGGGATGCCGCGTTCGCTCAGGGCGCGTCGTTGTTTTTGTTGATGCGGGCCTTCTCGTCGGGCGCGGTTGCGTTGACCGGTGTCGAAGCGATCTCCAACGGCGTGAGCGCGTTCAAGAAGCCCGAAGCGAAGAATGCGTCGACCACACTCGTGTGGATGGCCGTCATCCTGGGCTCGATGTTCTTCGGTGTATCGGTACTCGCGCACCGGCTGCATCCGATCCCATCCGAGCACGAGACGGTGCTGTCACAGGTTGCCCGCCAGGTCTACGGCGGTTCGGGTGTCATGTACTGGATCATGCAGGTCACGACCTTCGCCATCTTGATCCTCGCGGCCAACACGGCGTTCGCCGACTTCCCCCGGCTCTCATCGATCCTCGCGAAAGACCGCTACCTGCCCCGGCAGTTTGCCAACCGCGGCGACAGGCTGGTGTTCTCCAACGGCGTACTGATCCTGGCGGTGTTCGCCGGGCTTTTGATCATTGCCTTCGGGGGCAAGACCACCGCACTCATTCCGCTCTACGCAGTCGGTGTGTTCGTCGCCTTCACGCTGTCGCAGGCGGGGATGGTGGTGCACCATCGAAGAGTGCGCGAGCCGGCGTGGCAGCGCGGCGCCGTCATCAACGCGGTGGGCTGTGTCGCGACCTTCATCGTGGCCCTCATCATCATGGCGACCAAGTTCACCAAGGGTGCGTGGGTGCCTATGGTGGTCATCCCGATGGTCATGGTCCTCTTGCACTCGACGCATCGCCACTACCAGCGAGTAGCCAACCTGCTGCGCATCCAGAGTGACTTCAACCCGATCCAGCGCAAGAACACCGTCGTCGTGTTGGTGTCGGGTGTGCATCGCTCGAGCATGCAAGCCATGGCGTTCGCGAAGTCCATGCATCCGGATCGCCTCGTGTGCGCGACTGCGTGCGACGAGGATCAGGCCATTTTCTTGATGGCCGAGTGGGAGCGTTTCGAAGTTCGGCGCAAGCTCGATGTCGAGCTCACCGTCATCGACTCGCCCTATCGCGAGGTGACGCGACCGCTGCTGGCGTTCCTCGACGAACTCCGCGCGCAAGATCCCGATGACAACACGACGGTGATCCTGCCCGAGCTCGTCGTCGACCGATGGTGGGAGCAGCTGTTGCACAACCAGAGCGCGCTCGCGCTCAAGGCGCGCCTCTTGTTCCGTCCGCGCACGATCGTCGTCTCGGTCCCGTTGCATCTCAATCCGAGCTACCACGAGGTCGAGGCCGGATCATTCGTCCTCGACTGTCACGACGAGCCGGAGACGATCACCGATATTGCGGTCGCGACCGAACGCGGCGGATGAGAGGGGCGGGTGCCATGGTGACATCGATGTGGTCGACGTGGCAGCGCGAACGTCGGCGTGAGCTGGCGTTCGAACCGACCGAGCGGCAACCGCTGGGCGTGGTGCGCATGAGAGTCGCATACGTCGCGGCAATCGTGGTGCCGCTCGCTGTTGGCGCGTTGATGATCCCGTTGCGCGACGAGCTCGACCAGAGCACCGCGTTGATTCTCGTGGTGCCGGTGCTGTTGGTCGCGTTGGCCGGCGGCATCGGTCCCGGCCTGTTGGCGGCGCTGTCGGCCACGATCACCTTCGACGTGTTGTTGACACGGCCGTACTTCGGCTTCGCCATCCACGCCGACGACGATGTCGTCGCAGCAGTGACGTTGCTCGTCGTCGGCGCGATCGTCGGTACCGTGGCCTCACGGCTGGCGCGAGTCGACACGCGGGCGGGCGCACGTCGGCGCACGATCGGCCAGTTCACGTCGTTCGTGAATGTGGTCGCGAACGGCGGCACCGACGACCAGACGATCGTCGACGATGCGGCGGCGGCGATCAGTGACATCCTCGGACTCGCCGGCTGCGAATGGCGCGTCGGCAAGGCGCCGACAACGGCGCCGATGATCCTCCCCGACGGCCATCTGATGGCGTACCTCAGCGATCTGTCCGAAGACCGAGCGCAGCTGCCCGACCACACCGAGTTGCCCGTGTCGACCGGCGCCGCCGACCTCGGCCGCTTCGTGCTGCGTCCGACACGGGACCACGACGTCTCGATCGAAGAGCGCCGCGCCGCGGCCGCGGTTGCGCAGTTGCTGGCGTATGAGCTGGCGATTCGCATGACACGGCGCCAGAGCGCAGGTGCGGCGTCTTGATACAACCGCAAACGCAATCGGTGCATTTGTAGGTAGCTTTCCTGCCCGTTCGGGTCAACGAAGCCGCCCACGTTGAATCGCGTCCGCTCGCGGGAGAGCATGTGCGATTGATTCGCTGACGCAGAAGGGCGGAACGGGTTGCAGTCGCAGGTGCTGATCGCTCGATCCGAGCTGCGCGCCCGTGGGCGAGCATCCTGCTCATCGGACTGCTCGCCGGGCTGACCGGGGGAGTCGTGCTGGGTGCCGGCACGGTGGCGCGCAGCACCGCCACTGCGGCGCTGACCGACGCAGCACTGCGCGATGTCGCCTACGCCACACCGTTCGGCGAATTGGGCCTCAGTGTGAAGCCGGGCATCGACGTCTACGAGGTGGTCGGCGAGCTCTCCAAGAGGTACGAGGTCGAGCTTGCGACGCCTCCGCCTGAAGTAGCCAACCTTCAGCAGGTCGACCGAATACCGTTGATTTGTGGGTTGTTCTTGGCGGTGCTTTGTCTCGCCACGCTCGGCCACGCGGTCACCATGACGGCGCGCCATCGTCGTCGCGATCTCGCTGTCGCGCGGGCGTTGGGGTTCGTGCCTCGGCAGTCGGCCACCAGTGTGGTGGTCATGGCGCTCGCCACGACGCTGTCGGGGTTGATCGTGGGACTACCGTTCGGAGTGCTCGTCGGCGCGTTCGTCTGGCGTCGCGTCGCGGAAGGATCCGCGCTGCTGGGCCACGTGCAACATCCGTGGATCGCGCTTGCATGCGTCCTGCCCGTCGGCATCGCGGTCGCCGTTGTCTTTGCCGCGATCCCGGCCCGACGCGCCGCCCACGACCGCATCTTGTACAACCTCCGCCCTGAGTGAGGATCTAGGTGTGATCGCCGAGTTGCTGTAGTTGGCGATGGCGCACGATGAGCGAGTCGGCGGGGCCGAGCGTCATGTGCAGTCGCTGCAGACGGTTGGCGAAGAGTCGAAGGAGCGCGATCTCGTGCTCGCTGCCGGCAGTGTCGATGAAGTCCAGCAGCGCCGCGTCGGCCTGGGCGTCGTCGGTGAGTTCACGGGCGACGAGTCGCGCGATGTCGGCGCGATTGTCGGCGTCGACGGTCCCGCCGATCTCGTCGACGCGCTGCAGATGACGCGCCAGGCGATACGCGCAACGAGCGCGCCAGCCGATGAACTCGTCCGCCGCGCTCGAGGCGGTGCTTCGCTCCGCGATCGTCGGGTCGACGTCGATGCCATAACGCGCGAGGTCGGTCTTCGGTTCGCTACGGGCCAATGCGCGCATCGACGTCACGAGATGGCGCAGACGGGTGTGATAGCTCGACGGCGCCGCAGTGGGAACCGCGACCGTGTCGAGCTCGACGCCCAACAACTCGGCCATGATGTCGAGCGCGTAGCGCGCGCTGTCGATGTACCACGTGAGATGCGTGACGTAGTCGCTCGCGGGGTCGGGGTCGACCAGCACGGGGAACTGCAACATCAACGTGACCGTGAGTTGCGAGATCTCGAAGAAATGCAGTGCCGCGAGATCGATCGGCTCGCCCATCAGGCGTTCGTACTCGGCGAAGGTGACGTTGAGATCGCCGAGCGGTTCGATGCTGTCACGGGTGCGCATCGCGGCGAGGTCCATGTAGGCATGGCCGACGTGCGCCAATTCGAAGTCGATCAACGCCGTCAGCTCACCCTCGTGTTGCAGGAACTGCGCGGAGTCCCACGTGACGAAGGCCGGTCGGGTGCGTTCGGGCACGTTGCGCCACAGCCACGCGCGCAGGAAATCGATCAGTGGATCGCGCTGACCGAGCGCGAGATACTTCGCCTCGACGTTGCGGAAGACCTCGCTCATTGCGGCATCGACCGAGTTGGCCGGCACGCGAAACCCTGCTGCTCGCAGGCGGTCGGCGTCTATGCGATGCACGCGTGCGAGGTGGCCGAGATACGTCGTCATCAGGTCGCGACGCGTGGCATCGTCGCGGGCGAGCGCCAAGCCCTGCTGCCCCGGCACGCGCGTCATGATCAGCGTGCGCACCGGCCCCTCGGCGAGCCCGTAGACGTGGGGCACCGGCACACCGTGTGCCTCGAGCAAATGGTGCACGCGCGCTTCGTGTTCGAGGTCGAACGGTGAGGCGAAATCGGGGCCGCGCTCACCTCGTGCGTAGAGCTCGATGGTCGAGCCGTCGCGTTCGAGTGTCAGATACCAACCGGCGCGCCAGCGGGGGATGCGTTCGATCGCGATCACCGTGCCGCCGAGTTCTCGCTCGACGAACTGCACGACGTGCGTGGCACCGGTCTCGGCCGCGACTTGCTCGACGAAGGACATCGCGCCGACGTTAATTCACCCCCGCCATCCCCTCGACATCCCCTCGACATCCCCTCGACATCCCCTCAACGGATGGGGGAGTGGGGGGAGGGGGCTCGGCTTACCTGTCGACGAGGAGGGTGCGCGCTCCGAGGGGGGTCTTGAGATCGGCGGTCGCCTGGTAGAGCTTGGCCAGCGCGATGCACGACTTGGCTTGTGCGGCGGGTGGCGTGCCGCCGAGCACGGTCACTTTCACGTCGGTGGCGGATTCGACGACGCGGACCTCGACGCCGTAACACGGCTCGACCCCGCCCCAGAATCGGATCAATAGCCGTTGGTTGTTGGCCGG
>JBDSMH010000192.1:0-6599 GCA_039915945.1 Acidimicrobiales bacterium
TCGTCGGCACCTTGGTGCTGTGGTTCCCGATGCTGTTGTGGTTCCTCGGCAACCGGCCCGGCTTCTTCACGTTCGACTCGTTCGACGTGTGGCGCCAGGCGAGCACGGGGCACTGGGAGGACACCCATCCGATCGCCTATGTGATCGCCATGCAGATCTCCGAGATGGTCTTCGGCTCGGCCAGCCTGCTCTCGTTCGCACAGACGCTCTATGTCGCCGCCGCGCTGGCGCTGCTGTGCCGGGCACTGGTCCGTGCCGGGTGTGAGCGGTGGCTGACCTATCTCGCGTGCGCGATCGTGGCCTCGCTGCCGCAAGTGGGTGGCTTCACGATCACGCTGTGGAAGGACATCCCGTATTCGGCGGCGATGTTGTGCGTGGCCGCCCGCATGATCGACCTTTTCTCGTTCCGCTTGCGCCGGCCGCACGCGGTCATGCCGCGCGCGCTGCTTCGGTCGTTGTTCTTCCACCTGCTCGCCGCCATCTTGTTCCGTCAAAATGGCGTGTTCTTCGCGGTGTTCGTCGGTTCGATGGTGTTCGTGGTCAAGACGGGCCGGCGCCGTGGTGTCGCCATCATGACGGGCGCGCTGGTCATGATTTTCCTGATGATCAAGCTGGCCATCTATCCCGCGATCGGTGTCGAGCACACGCCGGCCGAGATCAACATCGCCGGCTTCGTCCACGACATCGACGCCGCGCTGGTGAAGAACCCAGAGATCTTCACCGACGCCGACAAGGCGATGCTCGCACGGGCGATGCCGTTGGACCAGTGGCAGCGCAGCTACTACTGCTACGCCATCATCAACTGGTACCTCAACCCCAGCATGCGGCTGACGGCGTTTCGCGAGGACAGGGCCGAATACCTCACGTTGTGGCGCAAGGTGTTGCGCGAGGCCCCCATGACGGTCATCAACAACCGCATCTGCGTGGCGTCGCTGGCGTGGCGGGTGGGTCAGTCGCACTCCGGCTACATCTACACGCTCACCTACGGTGTGCCCGACAACGAGTACGGGTTCAAGACCGTGCCTGTGATCCCGCGGCTACGGCCGCGCATGTTGAAGATGCTGGCGTGGGCCGATATCCCGCACCGCCTCTGGTACACGTGGCGTGCACCCGCGTGGATCTATCTGCTCGACCTGATCCTGGTGGCGCAAGCGGCGCGTTTTCGGCGTTGGGTGTGGCTGTTGCCGGGTGCGGTTCCGTTGGCGCAGCAACTCAATATTCTGGTTCTCAATCCGTCACAAGACGCGCGCTACATGTTCGGCGCGTACATCGTTGCGATGGCGACGCTGCCGGTGTTACTGCTCTCGCGACGATCGGTGCTCGACGCCAACGCCGAGTTCGCAGACGACGCGGGGATCGACGAAGAAGTCGAAGACGAAATCGAGGCGGCGCCCGACGAGATCGACGTCGAGCACGAGCCTTTCGTTCTCGTAGCAGTTGGCCACCTGAGAGGTGGCCAACTGCACAATGTTCGAGACGCGACGGATATCCCGCGGCGAAGCCGCCGATCCGTTGCGGCGGAGCCGCACTGGGTAGATGGCAACTACCACGAGACACTCGATCTCCGCCTCGAACGCGCGGACACCATCGTGTTTCTCGACACGCCCTGGCCGGTGTGCGCCGGCCGCGCGTTGCTACGCGGCGTGCGCAAGCGGGTTGGCGAAATGCCCGATGGGTGTCACGAGTCGGCGTGGCGACGGTTGCGCGATGAGTGGCGGCTGGCCGTCGTCATCTGGCGCGACCGCCACTCAGAGCCCGAGCGTGAACACGAGATCATTGCGCAGCATGGGCAGCACGCGGCTCTGCATGTGCTCGGCTCCAAATGGGCAGTTAGTGAGTTCCTCGACGCGTTGGACGTCGCGTACACGCCAGCCGACGACGGCTGACCGGCACGGGGCGACCGCCCTTATCGCCGAGTCCGGAAGCCGATCTGTCGTCTATCGCCAGGCTCTGAGCACGTCACGCGCTTCCTCGATGGACACGACGATGCGGCCGACGTCCTCGATCGCGCCCTGGACGAAGAGATTGATGCCCGTCGACTTGCCGCGCGTGCCGCGGATGTCGGTGAGGAGCCCGACGATGCCCTTCTTCGACGGATCCGACTGCATGAGCGCATGGAACATGCCGATCTCACACGCGGTGCCGTCGTCCACCGACGGGCCGTCGAGGAGCGCGAGCATTGCATTGGCGCCCTCGATCCCCGGTCGGTCCTTCGCGAAAATCCACGCCGCAGTGACGTCGACGCCCGTCGCGAGCTCGTGCTCGTGCGGAACGAAGACCTCGAAATCGTCGGCGCGCAGCACGGCGGCGCACTCGTCGATGAACGAGCGCTCGTACGGCGTGAAGAGCGGACCGGCGAAGTAGATCTTCAGGCCGCCGACGCTACACAGTGCGGCAACCGAGCAGTGCGTTGGGCCCGACCGCGTTGTTGTTGATGCCGTAGGCACACACCTGTGTGGGTACGGTCGGTATCGACAACGTCACGTCGAACCCGTGTCGATCGCCGCGATTGAGAATCGCTTGGATATCGGCCCGCTGACGATCGGCGGTCGTGGCGGTGCCCGCCGGACCAACGTAGATGTGTACGGCGATCGGCTCGTTGGTGTCGGGGTCGAGTGACCAGCCGGCGACGCGCACGGTGGTGCCCGAACGACTCACGAGGTCGACCGAACCCACAGGCGCCGCGGCGTCACGCGGGACGACGGTGAGCGTTCGGCAGGCGAGCAGCGTGTGGTCGGGTGGGCCGTCGTTGATGGCGTACGCGCAGACGTTGTGCAGCCCGGGCGCGGCGTCAAAGGTGGCCTCGAAGCCGTGGAACGGGCCGGCGCCGGGGAAGATCGCCCCGACGTCGCCGCGGTTGCGATTGGCCGCTACGCCGCCGGCGATCTTGCCGTCGACGTAGACGTGTACGTCGATCGAGTCGCTCGTGTCAGGGTCGATGGCCCAGCCGGCCACGTTGATGGCACCGTTCACACTGGCGAGGGCGTCGAAAGAACCGAACGGTTTTTCGGCATGCGGCGGCAACACGAGCACGTTGCGACAACCCAACAACACGTGACTGCCGGGCCCGACGTTGATCGCGTAGGCACACACGTTGTGCTGCCCCGGTGCCGCGCCGATCACGCCGTCGAACGCGTGGCTCGATCCCCAACTGCCGAGGGCGGCGGCAAGGTCACCGCGTTGGCCGTTGGCAACGAGGCCGGTGATCTGACCGTCGACGTAGACGTGGACCTCGAGCGGGCCCAGGGTCTGCGGATCGACGGCCCACCCGGCGACGCGTAGCGAATTGCCCGCGTTGGCCACGACGTCCAACGAACCCATTGGTTGCGTGGGCACGGTGATGGTCTTGCAGCCGAGAGCGAAGAGCGTGGAGTTGCCCGGTAGGTGCGCGTTGACGCACACGGTGGACGTCGCGTTCTGTACCGGCACGAGGGCATCGAAGCCGGCGTTGGACGGCGCACCCGGTATCACGGTGGGAATATCGCCCCGCGCTCCGTTGGCCGCGACATCGGCCACCACATTGCCGTCGACGGTGATCTGCACCTGCGCGACGGAGCCCGAATACGGGTAGTACGTCCACCCGGCGACCCGCACGCCACCGGGCGAGAAGCCGCCGGCATCGAACGAACCGTTCGGCTTGATGAAGACGAGGCTCGACAGCAACTGCCGGGTGCCCGACGCGTTGGCGTTGATCGTGCCCATCAACTGGCCGCCGGTGATCTGCGTGGTGCCTTTGGTGCCGGTGATGCGGATCTGCGAACGGTCGATGCGACCTGATGCGCCGAAGGGACCGAGGAAATCGAGTTTGGTGACGTCGCCGATGTCGGTGCCGCGCGAGACCCTCAACCACGCGCCGAGTTCGGCGCCGGTGTAGGTGCGCTTCCAACGGTAGACGTTGTTGCCCGCCACGTTGTCGAACGGATCGGGAGCTGACCGTGCGTAGGGGAGTGCGGTGACGAACACGTACTCGCTGTTCTCCGTCGCGCCGCCACTCGACGAGAAGTAGAACGCGGTGATCGGCGCGCCATTGTAGGTAACGATCTGTTGATTGGTCGCGTTGACCGCGTCGACCCATTGGTTCGCGAGGAGGCTGAATTCTTTTTCGTACCCCGTGTAGTTCTGATCTTGTGTGGTCGAATACAGGTCGAACGTGGCACTCTGCGGCGCGGCCAACCGCGCGGCGGCGTAGGTACGGGCCGCGATTGCTTGCGCCTTCTGCGCTTCGGCGGGCCAGGAAGCCGGCACCTCGGAGATGCCGTAGAGGTAGGCCTGCATGGTGATGCTGTCGAGCGTGACCTGCAACGTGTTGGTCGCGGCGCGGCGCACCACCAAACGCCCGTAGTGGTAGCGGTTGCCGGTGGCTCCGACGCGCACCGGTTGCCCGCCGACCAGCGCGATCGAGACGGTGTCGCCGACGCCGCCGAGCACCGCTTCGGAGCCCGCGCTCGGAGCTGTCGTCTGGATGCGGATCGAGTCGCCGACGGCGCGCACCGCCACCGTTTCGCCGGCGGCGCTCGTTGCTTTCGCCACGCCGTTGACCGACCACGTCACCGCGCCCGTGAAGGTGAACGTCGTCTCGGGGACGTCCGCCAGGTGGACGCGGAGGTTGCCGAGGCTCTGCGAGGTGAGCTGTGTGTTCTGGTAGTACGCCTGCAGGATTTGCGCGGCCGACTGACCGGCGTCGGCGCGGCCCTTGGCGCCCCATTGGCTCATACCGACGCCGTGGCCCCACCCGCCACCCTCGAAATCGAAGCTCGTCTGGACGGCCTGCGCGGCGGCCATCGGCGCGGCCCCGGCCACGAACAAGGAAGCCGCGAGGGTCACCGCACCGGCGATGGCACTCACGCGGCGCGACAAACTGGGCATAGACGTAGTCCCTCGATGTGTGGTTGGGCCGCCCGCCCGGGGTCACTCTAGGACCCGGACACCGCCCGTCGGCAGTCGCCCCCGCCGCGGCGGTGGCACGGTTTCGGGGTGCACGGCCGCTAGCCTGCGGTTCTCGGCGAGAGAGGCTTTTGTTTGTCCAGCGTCGCGGAAATCGTCGAATCACGAGAACTGATCGTCAACCTCACCCTGCGTGAGCTGCGAGGGCGGTACAAACGTTCGGTTCTCGGTTGGACGTGGTCGCTCCTCAATCCATTGTCCACGGTCGTGATCTATTCGATCGTGTTCGGCGTGCTGCTCGACGGCAATCCCCCCAAAGGCGACCCGAGTGGCGTGCACAACTTTGCGGTCTGGTTGCTGTGCGGGCTGCTCCCGTGGAGCTTCTTCAGCGGCAGCCTCAACGGCGCGATGGGAGTGTTGACCGGCAACGCGGGTCTCATCCGCAAGGTCTATTTCCCGCGAGAAGGTTTGGTGCTGTCGTTCGTCGCCTCGATGCTCGTCACGTTCCTCATCGAGATGGGAGTGCTACTCGTCATTCTGCTGATTTTCGGCAACAACATCTGGCCGTGGCTTCCCCTCGTGGCGCTGTTGATGGCGGTGCAGAGCGTCTTCGTCACCGGCTTCTCGCTCGCGCTCTCGGTGCTCAACGTCTACTTCCGCGACATCCAGTATCTCGTGGGTGCCATCTTGTTGCAGGCGTGGTTCTTCCTGACACCGATCGTGTACCCGATCGATCTAGTCGATACAAAAGCGAGCGACTTTGTCGCCCGGCTCTACACGGTCAACCCAATGGTGCGCTACGTCGAGACGTATCGAGATCTGCTCTACGACAACCGTGGTCCGACGCTGGTGAATTGTGTCTACTTGATCGGGACTGCGGCGCTCGTGCTCGCCATCGGTATGGCGATCTTCCGTCGTTACGAATCCCGTCTCGCCGAGGAGCTCTGATGACCGCTGCGATAAGGGTCGACGACGTCTCCAAGCGCTTCCGTCTCTACCAAGAGCGCAACACGAGCCTCAAGGCAACGATCCTGCGCCGGCAGCGCGCTGTCTACAAGGAACTGTGGGCGCTGCAAGATGTGTCGTTCGAAATCCCGGAAGGCCAGTCGTTCGGGCTCATCGGACACAACGGCTCGGGCAAGAGCACGCTGCTCAAGTGCATCGCCAAGATCCTGACGCCCGACAAGGGTGCAATCACGACGCGAGGCAAGATTTCTGCGCTCCTCGAGCTCGGTGCGGGCTTCCACCCCGAGCTCTCGGGGCGGGACAACGTGTACCTCAATGCGAGCATCCTCGGTCTGCCCAAGAAGGAGATCGATCGCCGTTTCGACGAGATCGTCGACTTCTCCGGTCTCGGTGACCGCATCGACACACCGGTCAAGAACTATTCGTCGGGTATGTACATCCGGCTCGGTTTTTCGGTGGCGATCAACGTCGATCCCGAGATTCTGTTGATCGACGAAATTCTCACGGTCGGCGACGAGTCGTTTCAACGAAAGTGCACCGAGAAGTTCGACGACTTGAAGGACTCCGGCAAGACCATCGTTCTCGTCTCCCACGCGATGGGCGCCATGAAGGATCTCTGCGACGAGTTGGCCCTGCTCGATCACGGTCGTCTCGTCTCGATCGGCAAGCCCGATGACGTCATCGACACGTACATGGGCGGCGTCGAGTCGAACGTCCGTCCTGACGGAGAGTACGGCATGCGGTTCGGC
>JBDSMH010000193.1:0-5586 GCA_039915945.1 Acidimicrobiales bacterium
GTCGATGATCTCGATCGTGCGCACCACCACCGGCCGCGTCAAGAACTGGCACGACGGCACCATGAAGAAACGATGGATCGCCGCGGGCATGCTCGAAGCCGAACGATCCTTCCGCCGCGTCAGAGGCCACAACCACATGCCCGCCCTCATCGCCGCCACCAACCGGGCCACCAACCCGAATGTCACACCCCGCGACTACGCTGAAGTCGCCTGAACAACACCGGGATCACCACCGGAGTTCAACAGACAACGGGACATCCCCCCGTGGGTGTCCCGGCGACGAACAACAGCTAACAAACCAACCGCGGATTCGGCTCCGTGTATTACCTGGCCTACGCGCTCGGGGCGACAGACTTCGACGCCGCCTCGCAAGTATGGGCGATCGTCGCCTTGACGATGCTGATCTCAATCGCTGCACACGGGATCAGTGCCACGCCAGCTATGCAAGCAGTGGACCGCTCAACCGAAGGTGAATGAACCGCGGCGTAGCGGCCGGCCGCTCATGCATGCCGGACGCACTTCCATTCAGTGCGGGCGCGAGCGAAGCGTCACCAATGCTCCTATCGCGGCGCCGACAAGCGCGCTGACCGCAATCACGAGCCACAACGGACCGTCACGATCGCCGACTATCCAGCCCACACGTACGTCGCGTCGGTTGTCAATCGCGAATGCGACAATCGCGGTCGTGACCAACACACTGACCACCAAGCGCACAAGGTCTTGGGTCTCCCAGCGCCGTGTACGTGACGATCGGGCCTCTTCGGCAAGTCCTTGTTTGTTTACGCGACGTCGCAGCATGTGCTTCCTCTCGACGATCAGTTACTCGGCGGCCTCGCCGCGTGAGCTCAACCAGGCCTTGCGGACGGCTCCCTTTAGAGCTACATCGGCTTCATCGGATGACCGCACGCGCAGGTGTACGTTGTGCCATGTGGACAGGGCTTGTTGATTTGCAATTCGCAGTCACAATCCGGGCTCGAGCAGGTGAGCCTCGTGCCCGCTTCGTTCGCTTGTTGTTCCACTTTTCCTCCGTCGGTTCAGGTCGCCAGCGAAGACGCTGTGAGCGGCTTCCACAGGGCCAGTGCCACTGGTTGGACCGTTCTAACCCTGGCGCGACCAAACTTCACTAAAAACGCGCATTGCTGGCGACTGCGGCGCAGCCTCGCCCAGGTTCGCGTGGCGAGCTGTCACGCAACCGGGTTGATCGCGGGCCCGCTTGCAACAGTCCGCACGCACCACCGACCGGATGTCGGCCCAATCTCATCACCCCCCGCCGCCCGCCGGCGAACACGACGGCCTGCAGCCCGAAGGCGACTGTGACCGTCGCTCCCAATTTTGATTTCCGTCACGCATAGACGCCGCGGCGTAGTCTGCCGGTCGACGCCGCCCTGGGGGACTTGATGCCGCACATCACGCCGTTGACCGAAGAGGACCTGCCCGACTATCGCGACGAGTTCGCAGCGATGGCGGCCGGCGCGGGATACGTACCGAACAGTTTCTGGACGCTGGGCCGACGACCTCAGATCCTCGATGCGGTGCGAACATTGGCGCAGGCGGTGTTCTCGGGGAGCGTCGACCCGGGCCTGAAATCGCTCGTCGCGGTGATGTCGAGCTACGGTGCCGGCTGCAAGTACTGCCAGGCGCATCAAGCAGTGGCGTCGCTGCATCGGGGAGTCACGCAGGACAAACTCGATGCCCTCGCCTCGTTCGAGCACTCACCGCTATTCAGCGACGCCGACCGGGCCGCGTTGCGATTGGCGTTCGCGTCAGGCCAGCAGCCAAACGGCGCCACCGCGCAACACTTCGACGACCTTCGGCACCACTTCGACGACGGCGAACTCGTCGAAATCTGCGCGGTCATCGCGCTATTCGGTTTTCTCAATCGGTGGAACGAAACGGTCGCCACCGAACTCGAAGACGTACCGGTGACCGTGGCATCGAAACACCTCGACGGGCTTCGATGGGAGCCGGGCCGACACCGTCCCAACTGAAACCTCCGAAAGGCTTACTGCGAGGAGCGACATGGCAAGCACAGATGCAAAGGTTCGTCGAGGGGTCAGCGATCTGCCTGCGTTCGACTTCGGCTCGGTGCCCGTGACTCGAGCACCCGATCTGCGTTCCGCTCGAGTGGCGATCGTGACCACCGCGGGTCTGCGCGGTGACGGAGTCGGCACGTGGAACGACGGCCAGGGCTTCACGATCCTCGATTCGGCCAGGCGGGACGTTACCGTGGCGCACATCTCACCGAATTTCGATCGGGCCGGTGTCGCGGCAGATCTCAATGTCGTGTATCCGATCGACCGGCTCAACGAACTCGCCGACCTCGGTGCGATCGGCTCCGTCGCGACTTCCCACATCTCGTTCATGGGCGCGCAGATCGACCACACCTTGGCCACGATGCGTGTCGACACCGGACCGGCCGCGGCGAAGCACCTACTCGACGACGGCGTCAACGTGGTCATCCTGACGCCGGTTTGACCGCTGTGCACGCGCACCGTGAGTGCCCTGGCAAACATCCTTGAACATGCTGGTCTCGCGACGGTCGCGATCAGCCTCGTGCGGGCCCAAGCAGAACGTGGCCGCGCGCCACGGGTGCTTCATTGCGAGTTCCCGCTCGGCCGGCCCCTCGGCCTGCCCAATGAACCCGATTTTCAGCATCGAGTCCTGCGCGCCGCGTTCGATCTCCTGACGTCGACGGACGTGCCAGTGCTCGTCGATTTCCCCGACACCATCGTCGACGAGGCGGATGCACCGCTCACCTGCCCGCTCCCGCCTCGGCTCGACCCGAACCTTCATCCCGCTGTCGACGAAGCAATCGGACTCCTGCCCGCGTATCAGCGACAACGTCGACGCTCCGGCCGCACCAATGTCGTACGCGCCGGCGGGCCTGACCGCATCCCCGCTCTCGTGACGGCGTTCACGCATCTCGCTGCCGGCGAGGAATGGGCCGTCGCCGGCGCACCCATCGACGTCGGCGGCGCTGCGCTCGATGTACGTGCGTATTACGAAGAGGCCGCCTTGGGCCTCGCCGATCACGTGCCGGCGGCCCGTCAGGCCGAGTCGTGGTTCTATCGCCACACCGTCACCGGAGACTTGCTGCGTCGCACCCAACAGCATCTACGCGCGTCCGGCGCGTCACGAGCTATCTGGTTCGCGCTGGCACCGAGCGGCCAGGAACTGCGCACCGAATAGCTGCGTTTCTTACAAGTCGCGAAACAGCCGTCGGCACCGCATCCGAGGGCTGCTGCCGATGAGATACTCGACGTGACATCACCGCGATCGGTTGCGTAGGTCAATTCACCAGAGTGGGAGGAACCCTTGAGCTCCACGTTCGAACAACCGGCGCCGCCGCGGCTCATTTCACGTGCCCGACGCGCTGTGACCGAGCACCCGGTCGTGAGTGCGGGCGCCACACTGGTGATCGGTGCGCTCGTCATCTGGCTGGTCTTTTTCTACTTCGCGTTCCATCTGCTGTTCACCGACGACAAGGTCGACGAGGCCGACCCCTTCGCTAGTGGTTCATCCGCAGCCACGTCGCCCGGCACAACGACTCCCGCTGTCGGCGCGACGACTCCCGCAGTCGGCGCCCCGAAGGTGACACACCGAGGCTCGTTCGTCGATCGCAGCCACCCCGCATCAGGAGTGGCCACCATCACCACGGATGGCGCTGAGACATTCTTGCGCTTCGAGGATTTCCGCACCGACAACGGGCCCGATCTCTTCGTCTACCTGAGCGCCGGCGTGACCGCCACATCGCCCGTCGGAGCACTCGACGACGACTTTGTCGACCTCGGCAAGCTCAAAGGCAACATCGGGTCGCAGAACTACGAGATCTCCCCGGGCACCGACCTCACGAGGTACCGAACCGTGGTCATCTGGTGTCGGCGGTTCACCACCGCGTTTGGTACGAGCGATCTCACTCCAACGGAACCCAGTGGCTGAGCACGTCAGAAGACGCGGCCCATGATTCGGTCGACCGGTCACACACGACCACCTGTTCGAATCGCGGCAACTACGTGGTGCCCTAAACATTTGCAAGCATCGGGTATCTCGCGCCGCTCCGCGTCGACGGTATCGACGACCCGCAGTGCTGACGAAGGCGTGGAGTAGAGCATTCGGTCAGGCGTACACCCGGATTTCGGCCGCGCCGACGTTGCCGCCGCTCGACGCAGCCACATCAAAGCGAAGTGTGCGGCCGCGGGCGGCGAACGACGCGGGCCGGGCCGCGGCGGGTGTTCCTGCCGGAAACGGTCCGATACAGGGCCCGCCGTCGATGCTCACCGTGTAGGTCGACGTGATTAACGAGCCGTCGGACATCGAACGAGTGACGAACTCTGTGCCCTTGATGTCGATCAGCGCGCCGAGATCGAGCGTGATCGTCCTCTGTAGCCGTCGCCTCGCGTCGCCCATTCAGTAGAGAGGTCGCCGTCGATTGCCTTCGTCGCCGCGAACGGCGCTGAGAACTCGGAGCTAGCTGCGCCGACTCGAGCCGACGTGGCGACTTCTTGCCGGGGGCGATGATGGTCGTTGCCGGCGCACGGTGCTGCCGGTGATGTGGAAGGTGCCGATATCGGACCGGTACAGCGTGCCGTCGGCGGTTGTTCCTTGAAAGACATAGGTATAGGTGACGCCCGCTTCTATGTCGGGCAGCGAGACGTCGTGTTGGACGATCCCAGTGCCGTTCATCGCGAGACTGTTGTTGAATCGTCCAAGCGAGGGAATCTGTCGACGTTGGCAATGTTCGCGCTCACGTACTCAAACAGCTATCGACTCGCCGATGTGAAATGGAGCAAGACCCGCTTCTACATGACGTTCGTGATGGGTGCCGCGATGGCGGTGATCATGCTCGGCTTCATGCTGGGCATGTACAAGAGTCGCAAGGTGAACGCCGCTATCTTCGCTGGAAGCGTAGTGGGCTTCTGCTTCGCCCTCTGGCTCGTCCGGAGCCAGGCCACCGTCGAAGACGAGTCCTAAATGCGGGCGATGATTCCCCATCACTCGATCGCCATCCTCACGAGTTCTCGCGCTGACATCGACGTTGTGCGGGTGCGGGAACTCGCCGACGAAAATCATCGACGCTCAGACGCGAGAGATCGCGGAAATGAAGTGGCTCCTCGCCGATATCGCCCAGAACGGCAAGGCAACAACTCACCCTGAGGCCGACGCCCGACCCGTGCCAGATTTCACCGCGCGCAACTACGCCGGTCGAGACCCGTTCAGCAACGCGATTGCTGGGCGACGGTAGACAACTATTCGACGCTTATGACACAGGTTCGAGCGGGTGTCCGCATGCGCAGGTGTACGTGGCGCCGTGCGGGCAAGGCTTGTTAATCTGTAACTCACATCCACAATCGGGATTGCTGCAAGTAAGCCGAGTGCCGGGGGTGTTGCTGGCATTGTCCATGCGCCTCTACTGCCCTCCCGACGCTTCCTACAAAGCCCGCGACCGAAACAATCGTTGACCCGCCCGGTCTCACTTTGGGACAGACGGTGGGGGACCTTGGCGGTGCCACGGTCAGGTTCGATCGCGGAGAACCTCGTCGGCATGTCCTGTTCGGCTGCGGTCGATGCGATGCAAGTGGAAAGGCC
>JBDSMH010000213.1:0-71746 GCA_039915945.1 Acidimicrobiales bacterium
ACGTGGCGCGGCTTGGTGAGGTAGCGCTCCATGTAGATCTCGTCGCGGCCGAAGTACGACTTGGCTTCACGCTGCGCGGACTCTATGGCACTTGCGATCGATGCCTCGTCGGGCACGACCTTCATGCCCCGACCGCCGCCCCCGTAGGCCGCCTTGATGGCGATGGGATAGCCGTGCTCTTTGCCGAATGCCCGCACTTGATCCGGCGACGAAATGAACTCGGTGGTACCCGGCACGCCGAGAACACCGACGGCTTCTGCGGCTTTGCGAGCCGAGATCTTGTCGCCCATGGTTTCGATGGCGGCCGGTGGGGGGCCGATGAAGGCCACACCGCGCTCGGTGATCGACCGGCAGAAATCGGCGTTTTCGGAGAAGAACCCGTAGCCCGGATGGACGGCCTCGGCGCCACTGCGCTCGATCGCATCGAGGATGGCCGCCGTGTTGAGGTAACTCTCGGTGGCCGTCTGCCCGCCGAGTGCGTACGCCTCGTCGGCGAGTCGCACGTGCAGGGCATCGCGGTCGAGGTCGGAGTACACGGCGACGGAGGCGACTCCGAGCTCGCGGCAGGCCCGAATGACACGAACGGCGATCTCGCCGCGGTTGGCTATCAAGACTTTGGAGAACACGCGCCGACAGTAGCCGCCTCGTCGGCGGCGGCCCGTATTGTCGTGCGGTGCGACCCGAAATAACACGGCCGAAACCAATTCCCCCGTGGATCGTCGCCGCCCGCTCGCTGATGGCCGCCACCAGGTTCTCCACGATCGACTGGGTCGCCGAAACGGGGTCCACCAACACCGATCTGGTGGCTCGCGCGGCCGATCGCCCCCTACAGGAGCTCGCCCTCGCGGCGGATCACCAGAGCGCCGGCCGGGGGCGCCTCGCGCGCCAGTGGCTCGCGCCGCCGGGCCAGAACCTGTTGCTCTCGGTGTTGGCGCGGCCACGGTGCCCGGCACACCGGTGGCCGCTCGCGACGTCGGCCATGGCCGTCGCCGTGGTCGATGCGACCGCGGCCTTCGGGTCGACCCGCGCCGGCATTCGCTGGCCCAACGACGTTGTCGTCGAGGGCGGGCGCGCGCCGGGCAAGCTCGCAGGGGTGCTGGCCGAGTTGGTCGTCGATGCCGAGGGCCCCGCAGCCATCGTCGTCGGCGTCGGCCTCAACGTGGGCTGGCCCGTCGAGGCCGGCGCCCGCGCGTCGTTGGCCGCGACCGCGCTCGCCGCGTGCACCGACGACATGCCCGCGCGGGAAGCCATCCTCGCGGCGGTGCTCGCCGAGTTCGAGGCGACGATGACGATCGTCGAGAACGACCCTCGCCGGCTACGCGAACTTCACCTCGAGCGGTCGCTCACCGTCGGCCGCGAAGTGCGCGTCGCACGCGCTGACGGCACCACCATCGAAGGCCGCGCGGTCGACATCGACGAGGACGGGCGCATCGTGGTGCGCGTCGCGGGTGTCGACGAGGCGCTATCGGCCGGTGACGTCACGCATCTGCGCTGAGCCCGGCCAACAGGCGCGCCACGCGTGCCGAGTGTGGCCGCCCGCCGTCACCGACTGCGCTGCCGTCGATGGTGGCGATCGGTTGCGCGCCGCGCAGCGACGACGTGAGGAAGGCCTCGGTGGCCGTGGCGATCTGCGACAGGTCGAGCGAGGCTTCGACGGCGCCGCCGTATTCGAGAACCAACGCCCGCGAGACGCCGGCGAGGCACCCCGCCGACAATGGTGGCGTCAGTAGACGTCCGTCGCATACCGCGAAGATGTTGGTGCGCGAGCCTTCGCAAACCTCGCCGCGCGTGTTGAGGAACAATGCTTCGGTCGCGCCTCGCTCGCGTGCGTAGTCGAACGCCAGCACGTTGCCCACGTACGCGGTTGTCTTCGCCGCGGCCAGCGGGCTGCGTTCGTTGCGCGGCCATGGCGCCACGACGACGGTTGCCACTGCGTCGGTGGGCAGAACATCGTTCGCCGCGACGATCACCGCGCCACCGGAGGTCGCGGTGACCCGTAACCGACCGTTGCGGGCGCCCCATCGCGACAGCACCGCGTCGATGCCGTGTTCGACGCGCTCCATATCGGTAGCGACGCCGACGATGACGGCCGAGCGTTGCAATCGCTGCAGGTGCCGACGCCGCGCGAATGCGACGCCGTGACGGATGCTCAACGTCTCGAAGACGCCCCGACCGACCAGCACCCCGTCGTCGAGGGCCGCGACCGCAGGGGTTGTCGCCGGTGCCGCGACGAATGATCCGTCGACCCACACGACCGGCGTATCCGGCGCCGCGTTCATGGGCGAGACGCTACCGACAACAGCCGTCGCGCCTTGAGCTCTGTTTCTTCCCACTCGCGTATCGGATCGCTGTCGTAGGTGATGCCGCCGCCCGTGCCGAGGTGCACGGCGCCATCCTCGATCCAGAACGTGCGGATCGCGACGTTGAGCTCGCCGATCTTGCGGTCGGCGTCGACCCACCCGACTGCGCCGCAATACACGCCGCGCGAGATCGGCTCGAGAAAGTCGATCATCGAACACGCGGCGATCTTGGGCGCGCCGGTGACCGACCCGGGTGGGAACGTGGCATCGATGAGCTCGACCCATCCGCAGCCATCACGCAAGCGGCCTTCGACCGTGGAGACCAGATGGACGAGGCCGGGATGATGCTCCAGTGCGAGCAGGTGCGGCACGGTGACCGACCCGAAGTCGCAGACGCGACCGATGTCGTTGCGTACCAGATCGACGATCATCACGTTCTCGGCGCGGTCTTTTTCGGTGAGGCCTTCGGGTGTAGCTGCCGTGCCCTTGATGGGCGACGACCACACGCGTCGTCCGCGGCGCGTCAGGTAGCGCTCGGGCGAAGCGGACGCGACGTGCACGCCGTGTCGGGGTAGGCGCACCACCGCGCTGAAAGGTGCCGGGTTGCCGATCGCCAGCGCGGCTCCCAACGCCGCGATGTCGGTCGTGGTGCCGGCGGCCGCGACAGGTAGCGGCGCGGAGAGCCGGCGCGTGAGGTTGACCTGGTAGACGTCACCGCGTGCAATCGCCTCGCGTATGTCTTCTACTCCCGCGCAGAACTGGTCGCGGTCGAGACTCGACGTCCACGCCTCGGGCGCGGGGCCACACCACGGACGCCCCGGCCAAGGACGCGCCGGCCGGCTACGGGCAAACCGCGCGCACACGGCGCGCCCCGAGTAGGGGAGCACGAGTGCCCAGACCCCGGTCGAGTCGAGGGCACCGAGGTCATCGGTCACGTCGACCAACTCGGTCAAGATGCGATCGCCGACGACACACAACGGCGCAACGTCTCGTGTGCCGCGGTCATGCACGCCACGGTCATACATGGCGCGGCCATGCATCGCGTGCGCCCGAACTCCACGACCTGACGCGGGGCCGCCGCCGGTCGCTGTTAGCCTGAATCCCCGTGCTGCTGCGGGCGAGGAAGAAGGTCGAGTCCCCGGTCGCGCCGGCGCCGACAAGCGACGGCCAAACGATGACGGTCGATCTCGCACCCAAGGCGAAGCGGGTCAAGTACCGCCGCACCTGGCCGCAGCGCTTCATCCTCCTCGTCGGCCTGGCCCTCATCACCGGGTGTCTATACGGCGCGTGGTACATCGGCGACATCAAAGAGACCTTTGGTGATATCCCGCGGGTCGCGGTCTCGCCCGGGGTGCTCGCCGAGGTCGGGGACATCAAGTTCGATGCCCGCAACATTCTCATCATGGGGTGGACAGACAGCGGGGGCATCCAGTCGGGCGACGATCTGTTGCTCGGCCGCAGCGAAGCCAAACTCGCCGACACCATGATGCTCGTGCGCATCGATCCCACGGCCGCGACGGCCGCCGTGATGTCGATTCCTCGCGATCTGACCTTCGACGGCTACAACAAGATCAACTCCGCGGTGGCGCTCGGCCCCGAGAACGCCGTCAACAAGGTGAAGCAGGGCTTCGACGTCGAGATCCACGATTTCGTCCTGATCAACTTTTCTGGATTCCGCAAGATCATCGATTCGATCGACGGGGTGCCGGTCTATTTCCCGTACGCCGCCCGTGACTTCGGTTCGTTCTTCGATGCGCCGCAGGGATGCAACATCCTCAGTGGCGAGCAGGCACTCAACTACGTCCGCGCTCGCCAGTACGAGCAACAGATCAACGGCCGATGGACGCAGGACAACAAGAACGACTACGGCCGCGCCGAACGTCAGCGCGACTTCCTCATCCTGGCGTTGGACCGCGTCATCGCCAAGGGTGGGCGCAATCCGTCGACGATGCGCAGCCTGATGAAGACGACCGTCGACACGAAGTCGGTCGTGCTCGACGAAAAGCTCACGCCGCAAGACCTGCTCGACATCGGGCGGGCGTTCGGCAACTTCAAACCCGAAGCGCTGCAGCGCTACTCGCTGCCGACATACTCAGATGGCATCAATCTGCATGTAGACCCGGCAAAAGCAGCATCGACCCTCGACGTTTTCCGCGGCAACGTGCCCGACCTTCAGCCGTTCCAGGTGCCCGTTCGGGTGATCGATGCCCGGCCCGAGATCACGGAGCCGTTGCCCACCAAGCAACTCGCCGAGCTCAAGTTCGACAGCGGGACCCCTCGACCCTCGGCCTTCGGCGCGCTGCCGCAGAGCACGATCCGATTCACCTCGGACGAGCGATTCGCCGCCATTCTGCTGGCCCGTTATCTCAACAAAATCCCGGCTTTCGAGCAGATCCAGGGGTCTAAAGCCACGTTGAAAAACGGCGAGACGCTGCAGCTCGTCGTGGGGGCCGACTGGGCGGGCGTGCGCGCCCAACCACGCGGTGACGAGGATACGGCACAGCTCAACCGGCTCGCCGACGAGTCTGCTGCCGGACGCGTGTCCGCGACGCCGGCGTCGACCGCCTCGACGACGACGCGATCGGGGAGTGCCGCCCCCACCACCGTGGGTGGCGGCGCGGTCACGACCGCACCGCCCGCCGCCATCAACGGCGCATCCGATGGTGGGATCATCGGAAGGCCACCTTCGGGTGTGCCCTGTGTGCGGTATTAGAACCCTGTTCAGCCCGAACAGCGCGAGTTCAACTTCCCTGTTCAGCCCGAACAGCGCGAGTTCTGTGTAGAAGTGAGGCATGAGGCCCATGTGATCGACAGCATGGGCTGCGTAACCTGACCACGTTCCCTCGTCCGCACGCCCCACGGAGCCTTGATGGCACTCATCGCAATCATCGGGACCGGCTATGTCGGTTTGACCACGGGCGCGTGTTTCGCCCACATCGGCCACGAAGTCATTTGCGTCGACATCGACGAAGCAAAGATCGCGTTGCTCAACGAGGGCCGCATCCCCATCCACGAAGATGGGCTCGAGAACATCGTGCGCGAGCAACTGGAGACCGGCCGGTTGCGGTTCGTCACCGATACCGCGAACGCAGTGCGCGACCGTGAATTCGTCTACCTGTGCGTGCCGACGCCGCAAGGTCCCGACGGCTCGGCCGACATGAGCTACATCGACCTCGCGGCCCGCCAGATCGCACCGCATCTGTCGCGGGGCGCCGTCGTCGTCAATAAGTCGACCGTTCCTGTCGGTTCGACCCGACTCGTCGAGCAGGCACTCGCCCGTTCGGACATCGGCGTCGTTTCGAATCCCGAGTTCTTGCGTGAAGGTTCGGCCGTCGTCGACTTCATGAACCCGGATCGCGTCGTCATCGGCGCCGACGATCAATCTGCAGCCACCCGAGTCGCCTCGTTGTACCTCGGGGTCCGTGCGCCGATCATGATCACCGACGCGGCATCGGCCGAGACGATCAAGTACGCCAGCAACGCCTTCCTCGCGACGAAGCTCTCGTTCGTGAACGCCGTCGCCGCAGTGTGCGAGGCGGTGGGCGCGGATGTCAACGACGTGCTGCTGGGCATGGGCTATGACCGCCGCATCGGTCACGAGTTCCTGCGTCCGGGGCCGGGTTGGGGTGGGTCGTGTTTCCCCAAGGACACCCGAGCGATGATCCGCATCGCCGAAGACGCGGGCTACGACTTCAGCTTGCTACGAGGCGTGATCGCGGTCAACGACGAGCAATTCGAACGAGTGACCGAGAAGGTCGCTCGCTGCGTCGGCGGCTCGCTCGAGGGCGTGCGCATCGCTGCGCTCGGTTTGACCTTCAAGGCCGGCACCGATGACCTGCGCGAGTCACCGGCGCTCGAGATCCTCTCGCGCCTCGTGCAGCGGGGCGCCTTGGTGCGGGCATACGACCCTGCGGTGCGCGTGTCGTCGCTGCAGGGCATCGAGGTCGTCGATGACCCCTACGCGACCTGCGATGGTGCCGAAGTGCTCGTGGTGCTCACCGAATGGGACGAGTTCAAATGGCTCGACTATGACAAGATCGCGGCGACGATGGCCAAGCGGTGCGTCGTCGATGCGCGCAACATCCTCGACAAAGGGTCGCTGTTACGGCGAGGCTTCAGCTATACCGGCGTCGGACGTAACTGACCCGGTGACTACGGCGAGGAATCGTTCATGGCGCGAATAGTGGTGACCGGCGGCGCGGGTTTTCTCGGGTCGCATCTCTGTGACCGATTGCTCGACCGGGGCGACGAGGTCGTCTGTATCGACAATCTCCGCACCGGCGACCTCGCCAACATCGAGCATCTCTTCGGGCAGGCGGGGTTCACCTTCGTCATGCACGATGTCAGCCAGTACATCTGGGTCCCGGGCCCGGTCGATGGGGTCTTTCATCTCGCGAGCCCCGCGTCGCCCCGGGATTATCTCGAGTTCCCGATCCAGACGCTCAAGGTCGGCAGCCTCGGTACCCACAACGCGCTGGGCTTGTGCCGAGCCAAAGACGCACGATTCTTCCTCGCGTCGACGAGCGAGGTCTACGGCGACCCTCATGTTCACCCGCAAGACGAGAGCTATTGGGGGCACGTCAATCCGGTCGGCCCGCGTGGCTGCTACGACGAGGCCAAGCGCTTCGCCGAGGCCATGACGATGGCGTACCACCGCTTCCACGACATCGACACTCGCATCGTGCGCATCTTCAACACCTACGGTCCGCGCATGCGTGAACGCGATGGTCGTGTGGTGTCCAACTTCATCATGCAGGCCCTCGACGACGAGCCCATTACGGTCTACGGCGATGGCGGCCAGACGCGCAGCTTTTGCTACGTCGAGGACGAGATTCGCGGACTGCTCGCGCTCTACGACTCTGACGAAAACATGCCGACCAACGTCGGCAACCCCAACGAGTTCACCATTCTCGAACTCGCGAAAGTTGTCATCGAAGTGCTCGGGTCGAGCTCGGAGATCGTGTACGAGCCGTTACCGGTCGACGACCCGATGCAGCGACGGCCCGACATCTCCAAAGCCCGCGAGTTACTCGGCTGGGAGCCAACGATCCAACTGCGCGAGGGCGTCGCTCGCACTGCGGAGTACTTCCGCCAGCGCCGTGTCGGTGAACTAGCCGACTAGCTTCTTGGGCGTTGAGCCCGCTGCGCGTTGCCATCACTCTCGAACAATGTTGGCACCGCGTGCCGGGCGGTACCGCGTCATCGGCGCTCGGCACGGTCGGCGCCATGCGCGACCGCGTCGATATCGAGTGCATCGGTGTGGCGGCGTGTCATCGCTCGACGCCGCCTGATCCGTGGACGCCCCCGATCGACACGCGGCATCTGCGATTGCGGCGAGAGGTGCTCTACGAGGCCTGGCATCGGTTGCGCTGGCCCCGCGTCGAGCGGGCCACCGGACGAGTCGACGTCATTCATGCCACCGGCATGGCGATCCCGCCCAAGTCCGCACCACTCGCAGTAACGGTGCACGATCTCGCATTCGTCGACTATCCGCAACACGCAACTCGGCACGGTTTGCGGTTCTTTCATCGCTCGTTGGTGCTGACCGATCGCGACGCGGACGTCGTGCTGTGTCCCTCGGCGGCGACCAAAGCCGAGCTCGCTACCCTCGGCATCGGTGGGGACCGCGTGCGGGTGGTGCCTTGGGGGGTCGAGCCGTTCGTCGTGGGCGACGACGACATCGCGGGCGTACGAGCGCGCCACGGCATCACCGGCCGCTATGTCCTGTGGGTCGGCACGGTCGAACCGCGCAAGAATTTGGCCGGCGTCATCGCCGCCTTTCGCGCGCTGCCCGCCGACGATGTCACGTTGCTGCTCGTCGGGCCACAGGGTTGGAACGAAGACCTCTCGGCGCGGCTCGGTGCGGACGATCGTCGTATCCGCGCGTTGGGTTTCGTGTCGCGCGGGGACCTGCTCGCGCTCTACGCCGGTGCGGCGGTCTTTTGCTATCCGAGCTTGCGCGAGGGTTTCGGCATCCCCGTGCTCGAAGCGATGATGGCGGGCGCTCCGGTGGTGACATCGTCGGGCACGGCCACCGAGGAGGTCGCCGGCGATGCGGGTATCTGCGTCGATCCGCTCGATCATGGTGCGATCTCCGAGGCTTTGGCGTCGATACTCGGAGACGATGACGCGGCACGTCAGCTGAGCGCTCGCGCGAAGGCGCGCGCCGCTACGTTCACTTGGGCCCGCACCGCCGATCTGACCATCGAGGCGTACCGGGCAATCGCGCGATGAAACGCACGCTGGGCGTCAACCTGCTGTATCTCGTGCCGGGCGTCGTCGGTGGCAGTGAAGAGTATGCAGTGAATGTGTTGCGCGCAGTTGCGGCGTATCCCGACGATGACGTCGACGTGCGGCTGTTCACACGCGAGTCGTTCGCGAACGCCTATCCCGATATCGCCGCCGCATTCGTGACGAAGACGGTGGCACTACCGGCGAACCGCGTGTTGCGCGTCGCGGCGGAGAGCACCTGGCTGGCCCGCCACTGCCGCGGTGTCGATGCCATGCATCATCTGGGTGGACGGGTGCCCGCCCTCGGTTCGCTGCCTTCGGCGGTCACCGTGCACGATCTGCAGCCGCTGCACTTCCCTGCAGGCTTCTCAGCGATCAAGCGGCAATTCCTCGCATTCTCGCTACCACGATCGGTGCGCAAGGCGCAGTTGGTGGTGTCGGTCAGCGAATGGGTCCGCCGATCAATCATCGAGACTCTGCACGTCCCCGAGGACCGCACCGCGGTGATCTCCACACCGTGCGAACCAATCGAACGCGCCGATTTGGTGACCGACGCGCGAGTCTCCGCGCTCCCCGTCGCGCTGCGCCGCATCGTGGAAGCGGACGAACCATTCTTCGTGTATCCGGCGATCACATACACGCACAAGAACCATCGCACGCTGATCGAAGGGTTCGCGCCCGTTGCTCGGGCCCATCCGAATGTCCGCCTCTTACTGACTGGGCGCGCCGGGCCCCGCGAAAGTGAGATCGTGCATCTCGTCGAGCGCCTCGGCCTTCGCGACCGCGTCGTGCGCACCGGTCGGATCGAACGCGGGCAACTCGACACGCTGCTCGCGATGGCGCGGGCGCTCGTCTTTCCTTCGACCTACGAAGGGTTCGGCTTGCCCGTCATCGAGGCGCTGCGTGTCGGCTGCCCGCCGATCGTCGCCGACGCGACAGCGTTGCCCGAAGCCGTCGGCGGCGCGGGTGTGCTCGTCGAGCCGCTTTCCGTCGCCGCGTGGAGCGACGCACTCGAGACCGCGCTGTCTTGGGACGGGCCGCGCCGTGGCCAACTCGTGGCCGCTGGTGCTCGCCGTCTCGAAGCACTGCATCCGGCACGGGTGGGGCCGCAGTGGCAGCAGTTACACCGTCGATTGTGGTGACGGGCTGGTTCGGCGCTAGGAACAACCGGTGCACATTCTGGTGCTGTGCCCGCACTTCGCTCCCGACTCCGCCCCTACCGGTGTGGTGATGACCGCGATCGTCGAGGGCCTGGCCGAGCGGGGACACCGCCTACACGTCGTTACCGCGCTGCCCTGGTACGAGCATCACGCCGTCGACGCGCAGTGGCAAGGGCGGTTGACCCGCAGCGAGCAGACACCGTGGGGCAAGATCTCGCGCGTCCACCCGTTTCCCACCGACAAGCGCAACGTGCGCGCCCGGGCGTTGGGATTCGCCGGATTCACCGGTCTGGCGAGCCTGCGGGCGTTGATCACGCGGCCGCGGCCCGACGTGGTCCTCGCGATGTCGCCGCCGTTGCCGATCGGTCTCGCCGGACTCGCGGTGGCCCGCACGCGCCGGGCGCCTTTCGTCTTCAACATCCAGGACGTGTTTCCCGATGTCGCGATCGAGCTCGGTCTGCTGACCGATCGTCGCGTCATCAAGGCGGCGTTGTGGGCCGAGCGGTTCAGCTATGCCCACTCCGATGCAGTGACCGTGTTGAGCGATGATCTTCGCGACAACGTCGAGACGAAGTTGGAGCAGCGACACAAGCGCCATCGCACGCGGGTCGAGGTGATTCCCAATTTCGTCGACACGATGCGGATCAAGCCGATGACGCACGACAACGCCTACCGCCGCGAGCACCGTCTCGACGGCAAGATCGTGGTGATGTACGCCGGCAACGTCGGTCTCTCGCAATCGCTCGAGTTGGTGATCGACGCGGCTCGAGAGATGCGTGATCGCCGCGATGTCGTATTTGTGATCAACGGCGGGGGCTCGGCCCTCACGAGTTTGCAGAAGGCGGCGGCCGATCTATCGAACGTGGTGTTCGTGCCCTACCAACCGCCCGAACGCCTCGGCGAGGTCCTCGCGGCCGCCGACATCCACGTGGTGCCGCTCAAACGCGGCCTGGCCAAGGCGAGCGTGCCATCGAAGCTCTACTCGGTCCTCGCGGCGGGCCGGCCGGTGCTGGCGTCGGTCGACCCGGACACCGAAGTCGACCGCACGCTACGCCTCGCCGGCGCCGGCCTGTGCGTTCCTCCTGACGACGCGGCGCGCTTCATCGGGGCGTTGCGCTCGCTCATCGATGCCCCCGACGATCGTGACGCGATGGGGGCATCGGGGCGTCGATTCGTGGAGGGCTGGGTTTCGCCGCAGGCCGTGGCCAGCCACTACGACGACCTACTCACGGCCGTCGCCGCGGCCCGGCGCCGGCCGCAATGGTGAGATTCGAGTGGCGCATGACGTGGCGCCGCGGCCAGGGCCCGATACGTTTATCGCCCTATGGGCAAAGCCTCTTCGGCCAAAAAGCTCGCGCGCGCCGCTCGCGCGGGTTCGGCAACCAAAGGACGTGACCGTCGCGAGATGGGATTTCCCCTCATCATCGCGCTGGTCATCCTGCTCGGCAGCTCCCTCGTCATCTACGCCCGATCGAGCCGCGGCGATGCCGTGGCACCCAAGCTCAATGTCGGCGCCGCCGGCGTCACCGGCGACCACTGGCACGCGGCGCTCGGCATCTACAACTGCGACCGCTTCGAGACCGATGCGATCGTACGCGGCGACCAGTGGCCCGATCCGAGCGGCATCCACTCGCACAACGACGATGTGATCCACATCCATCCCTTCGTCAGCTCGGCGGCCGGGACGCGGGCGCGCCTGAAGGTATTCTTCGAGACGATGGGTCTCAAGTTCGACGACGACGAACTCGAGCTCACCAACGGCAACACGCTGAAGTCCGGCACCGATTGCAACGGCAAGAACGCGACATTGCGCATCGCGCGCTTCGACATCGACAATCCTGAGAAGCCGATCGAGATCATCACCTCCGGCCTCGGCGATGTCCGCTTCCTCGCCGACCGCGAGTCCTTTACCATCGCACTCGTTCCCGACGGCATCGATATCCCGGCCCCGCCGACCGCTGCCAATCTCGATGAGCTGGCCGGTATCGATAGCGGCCAGGTCCCCGCAGCCAATTCGCCGACCACGACGATCGCGCCGACCGATTCCACCGTGCCCGGCAGCACGACACCGGTGACTACTGCGCCCTCCGGCAACACCACACCGACCACGGGATCACCGACGTCGACGAGCGGATAAGACGACCCGATGAAAGCCATCGTGCTCGTCGGCGGCTTTGGCACGCGCCTTCGCCCGCTCACGCTCAGCACCCCTAAACAGATGCTGCCGGTCGCGAACCGGCCCATGATCGAACGGGTGGTCGAAGGCCTTGCCGCCGGTGGCGTCACCGACGCCGTGCTGTCGCTCGGCTACCGACCCGACGCGTTCATCGATCAGTACCCGAGCGGCATGTGCGCCGGCGTGCGGCTGCACTATGCCGTCGAGCCCGAGCCGCTCGACACCTCGGGCGCCATTCGATTTGCCGCGCTGCATGCTGCGCTCGACGAGACGTTCGTGGTCCTCAACGGTGATGTGCTCACCGATCTCGATCTCGCGGCACTCATCGCGCGGCACCACGACCGAGGCGCCGAGGCGACCATCGCGCTGACCCCCGTCGACGACCCGTCGCGCTACGGCGTCGTGCCCACCGACGACGACGGCCTGGTGCGCGGCTTCATCGAAAAGCCGCCGCGCGATCAAGCACCGACCAACTGGATCAACGCCGGTACCTATGTACTCGAGCCATCGGTCATCGATCGCATCCCCGGTGGGCGCAAGGTCTCCATCGAACGAGAGACCTTCCCCGCACTCGTCGCCGATCGCACGCTCTACGCCATGAAGTCCGACGTGTATTGGGTCGACGCCGGTACACCCGCCACCTATCTCGAAGTCAACCTCGATCTACTCGACGGCAAGCGCGGCACGCCCGAGAATGGCATCGACGCGCGGACATCGATCGCATCGACGGCGAAGATCCTTCGATCGGTGGTCGGTTCGGGTACGACGATCGGCGCCGACGCCGAGATCGTCGACTCGGTCATCATGAGCGGCACTCGTATCAGCCCGCGCGCGGTCGTGCGCCACTCGATCGTCGGGGTAGGCGCCAACGTCGGCGCCGGCGCGTCGATCACTGCGCTCTGCGTGATCGGCGACGGCCAGACCGTCGAGCCCGGCGCGTCGCTCGAGGGCGCTCGGTTACCTTCCTCCACTGCGGGTTAGCCGACCGGGCAATCACGCCCCTCCGAAAGGTGAGACACCAACCATGCGTACGGTTGTGACCGGCGGTGCCGGATTCATTGGTTCGACGTTAGTCGACCAACTCGTCGCGGCCGGTCACTCGGTGACGGTGATCGACAACTTCTCCTCGGGGAAGGCCGAAAATCTCGATCAAGCACGCGAGCGGGCCGGTCAACGATTGGCGGTGCACGCGATCGACATACGTGACGCGCAAACGACCGCGACGATCGTCGAAGCGCAGCCCGACGTGGTGTACCACCTCGCCGCGCAGGCCGACGTGCGCGTCTCGGTCAACAACCCGGTACTCGACGCGCAGATCAATGTCATCGGCACGTTGCACGTTCTCGAAGGCGCACGGCGCGCCGGTGCGCGCAAGATCGTCGGGGCGTCGAGCGGAGGCACCATCTACGGCGAGCCACTGCCGAGCGCGCTGCCCGTCGACGAGTTGTATCCACAACATCCCGTGTCGCCCTATGGTGTCAGCAAGAAGGTGCTGTGCGACTACATGTTCGCGTACCGGGCGCTGCACCAACTCGACTTCACTGCGCTGGCGCTGGCAAATGTCTACGGGCCGCGCCAAGACCCGCACGGTGAGGCGGGTGTCGTGGCGATCTTCGCCGGACGGTTGTTGACGGGCGAGCCGTGCACGGTGTTCGGCACCGGCGAGCAGACACGCGATTACGTCTACGTCGACGATGTGGCCGACGCATTCGTGCGCGCCGCCGAACGCGGCGGCGGGCTCGTGATCAACATCGGTACGGGTGTCGAGACGTCAGTGAACGCGCTCTATCGCTCGATGGCCGACGCCGCGGGCGTGACCGCCGAACCGGTGCGCGCGGCCGCTCGCGCGGGCGAACTCGACCGCTCGGCGCTGGCGATCACCCGGGCGCGCACCGAACTTGGTTGGCAACCGGGGACGTCGCTCACCGACGGCTCCCACGCGGTGCTCGACTGGTTCCGCGCCCACCGCCTTTAGCCAAGACGGGGTCAGCGGAAGAGGTCTTCGTCGGGGCGGCGCACGATCTCGGCGCGCACCGAACTGTCCCTCAGCCAGGAGCGCTCGATCCCGCGCACCACGGCGACCGGGATGCCGGCGGCTTTGCCCATGGCCAGGTCGGCCGCGCCGGCCAATTCGTCGACCACGGCGACTTCGGTGACGTGTAGCTCTCGGCCGAGCGCGTCGACCGTGCCCCGCAGATCGAGGACCGCGCCGATGCCCGCGCACCCGAGGGCCACGTCGGTGAGCCCGCGCCGCCAGGCCCGGCCGAAGGTGTCGGACACGATGACCCCAACCTCGACGCCGGCGCGGGCGCGCAGGCCGTCGCGCAAGCGACGGGCGCTGCGATCGGGGTCGTCGGGTAGCAGCAACGCCCAACCGGCTTCGACGTTGGACATGTCGATGCCCGCATTGGCGCAGACGAATCCGTGCTTGGTCTCGCTGATGATGAGCTCGCCGCGACGGCGGATGATGCGTACGGATTCGCGCTCGACGAGCGGCTTGTGGCTGAGAGGATCGTCGGGATCGATCGGCTCGAGGCGCCCCTCCGCTTTGGATACGATCTTCGATGCGACGACGAGCACATCGCCGTCGCGGAGCAACGTGTCCGGCGACGCCGCGGCGGCGTCGGCGATGATGCCGGCGAGGTCGTCACCGCGAGCGATCTGCGGGATGCCTTCGATACCGAATATTTCGAGGCGGCCCATCGCGGCGTCAGCCTTGCACAGCGATCAGCGTGCCGCGTCGAGCACGCGTTGGGCGAGGCGGGCCGCGCGCGCGGGCTCGGCCATGATCGTGTCGCACACGACGGGGTGCATCCCCGCGTCGCGCACGGCCGCCGCGTTGGCCGCGTCAGCGTCGTCGATGACAAGTGTCCGCGCGAGGTCGCGGTAGAGCCGCGCCACACCGACCACCGATGACTCGTGGCCGAGTTCGGTCATCATCCGGTCGGCCGGGCCTTTGAGCGCGGCTCCGGCGATGATCGGCGACACGGCGACGCAGTGGGCGCGTCGCGATTCGACCGCGGCTCGTACCCCGGGGATCGCCAGCACCGGACCGATCGACACGATGGGATTCGACGGCGCGATGACGACCACATCGGCGGACATGATGGCGTCGAGTACACCGGGCGCGGGGCGCGCGTCGTCGGCCCCGACGAAACGCACCGATTGCACCGGCACCGAGTGACGCAACTGCACGAAGTACTGCTGAAAGCCGATCTCGTTCGTCGCCTCGCCGTCGATCACGGTCACTCGCGTTTCGACGCGGTCGTCCGTGACCGGAACGATGTCGACGGCGAGGTCCCATGCCCGCGCGATTTCACGCGTCACGGTGGACAACGTTGCGCCTTCTCCAAGCCGGTGCGTGCGGTACATGTGCGTGCCGAGGTCGCGGTCGCCGAGGTTGAACCAACCGACCCCGCCGTAGCGGCGCACCATATCGAGCGCCTGCCACGTCTCGCCCCCGAGGCCCCATCCCCGCTCGCCGTCGATGGCACCGGCGAGTGTGTACGTGACGGTGTCGAGGTCGGGCGAGATGTGCAATCCGTGCAAGATGACGTCGTCGCCGACATTCACCACTGCGGTGATCTGCTCGGGCGGCAGCACTTGGACGAGGCCCGATAGGAATCGGGCGGCGCCGACGCCGCCGGCGAGCACGGTGATCACGGCAGGAGCCGAGGCGTGCGCTCGATCAGTTCGAGGTCGGCGTCGACCATGAGGCGGACCAGTTCGGCGAACGACGTGTGCGCTTTCCAACCCAGGTGGTCTTGGGCTTTCGTCGGATTGCCGACGAGCAAGTCGACCTCGGCCGGGCGGAAGAAGCGTTGGTCCTGCACGACGTACTGCTCCCAATCGAGCCCTACGTGGCTGAACGCGAGTTCGCAGAATTCGCGCACCGAATGGGTCTCACCGGTAGCGATCACGAAGTCGTCGGGTTCGTCCTGTTGCAGCATCAGCCACATCGCTTCGACATAGTCCTTCGCGAAGCCCCAATCGCGCTGCGATTCGAGATTGCCCAGGCGCAGTTCGTCGGCCATGCCGTGCTTGATGCGGGCGACATGATTGCTGATCTTGCGGGTGACGAACTCGAGGCCGCGGCGCGGCGATTCGTGGTTGAACAAGATGCCCGACGTCGCGTGTAGGCCGTAGCTCTCGCGATAGTTGACCGTGATCCAGTGCGCGTAGACCTTGGCCACGCCGTAAGGACTGCGCGGATAGAACGGCGTCGTCTCGTTCTGCGGCACTTCGAGCACCTTGCCGAACATCTCGCTCGAACTCGCCTGATAGAAGCGAATATCCGGATCGACCAAACGGATCGCATCGAGCAGCCGCGTGACCGACAGCGCGGTGGTCTCTCCGGTGAAGACAGGTTGTGCGAACGACGTCTGCACGAAGGACTGCGCGGCGAGGTTGTAGACCTCGTGCGGACGGTGGATGCGCAACGCCTCGATCATCGAGATCTCGTCGAGCAGATCGCCCGACACGAACTCGACACTGTCCTGAAAGTGCGCGATGCGCTCGAAGCTGACCGTGGAACTACGCCGTACCATGCCGATCACGTGGTAACCCTTGGAGAGCAGGAATTCGGCAAGGTACGAACCGTCTTGACCGGTGATGCCAGTGATGAGCGCGCGAGGAGTCATGATGTAGCGTTTCTACTCCCTGCGGGCACCGGTGTCTGCTAAGTGAGTTGGCAGTGACGGATGGGCGATGCGACGTGACCGAGCGTAATCCGTTCGACCGCCTCGGCTACCGGATCGCCGAGCTGAGGCGCAAGCACGGGCTGACCCAGCAGCAGATGGCCGAACGGCTGGCGATCTCACGGGTGGCGGTGTCCCACCTCGAGTCGTGCCTCACGCCGCCGTCCGAGCGCACGGTCACCTTGATCGCGGGCCTCTTCAAGCTCGAACCGTGGGAGCTCGTGCGCGACACGGACTACCCGACCGCGAGGGTCGAACGGTTGCCTTCGGTCGTCACCCGCTACACACAGGCCGAGCTGCTCGCCGCCGTGGTCGACGCGCTCATCGAGTCGGTCGCCGACGCCGACCGCCGCCGCGCCCGGGCCGCGCTCGAGCCGTGGCGGGCCCGGATCATGGCCGAGATCGAGACCGTCGCCGACGACGGCGAGCGGGCGCTACTGATCGATGCCCACCGCCGCATCGACGCCGTGCTGTTCGGCTGACCAGTCTGCTCGGTTGACGGTCGGGTCAGTCGAAGTACGAAGGGGCACCGGTCGGGCTGTCGACCGCCAGCCGGCGCCGCCAGTCGTCGAGCATGTCGTGCAGCGTCTGTTCGAGGGTGATGGTCGGCTGCCACCCCGTCGCTTCGCGCAGTCGAGTGGCGTCGCCGCGCAATACGGGAATGTCGGCGGGGCGCTGCAATGCGGGGTCGGGCACGAGCTTCATCGGGTGCAGCGCGAGGGCAACCAAGCGATCGGCGATGTCTTGGATCGACACATCGACACCGAAACAAATGTTGTACGCCACCCCGGGCTGCCCATGGAGCGCGAGCAACCGATATGCCTTCACGATGTCGCGCACGTCGGTGAAATCGCGACGCGTGTCGAGGCGACCGACCGTGATCGTGTGGTCACCACTTCGCTCGGCTTCGGCTATGCGCGAAGCGAGCGCGGCGGCGACGAACCGCGGCGACTGCCCCGGCCCGATATGGGTGAACGGTCGGGCGCGTACAACGTCGAGGCCTGAGCCGAGATGGGCTTGGATGCACACGTACTCGGCGGCCGCCTTGCTCGCCGCGTAAGGACTCAGTGGAAAGAAGGGCGTGTCTTCGTCGATCGGGAGATCTTCGGGTGCGACTCGGCCGTAGGCATCTGCGGACAACACCGCGACGACGCGCCGTACTCCCGCGGCGTGCGCTGCCGCGAACACGTTGGCGGCGCCTTCGACGTTGGCGCGGTACGACTCGACGGGATTGCCCCAAGACCGATGGACGTCGCTCTGCCCCGCCAAGTGATAGATGACCTCGGGCTCGTTGTTGTGCACGTACTGCTGGACCGCTTGCGCGTTGGTGATGTCGGGCCCGCCGCTGGCCCGGTCGGTCGCGATCACCGAGTCGCCTTGCGACTGCAGGTAGGCGACGAGGTGCCGGCCGACGAAGCCGGTTGCGCCGGTGACCAAGGCCTTCACGATGTCGCCATCCGGTGGTACAAGTCGATCATTCCGCGGGTCGTTTCGGCCCATGAGTAGTTTTCGATTCGCGAGCGTCCCCGCGAGACGAGGTCTTCGCGCACAGCGGGATCGTAGATCGCCCGCTCGAGCCCGTCGGCCAATGCGTCATCATCGCCGACCGGCACCACGATGGCGGCATCGCCCGCCACTTCGGGCACCGCGCCGGCCGCCGACGCGACGACAGGAATACCGGCGCTCATTGCTTCGAGTGGTGGGAAGCCGAACCCCTCGTAGATCGACGGATACGCGAGCACGGTTGCGCCTCGAATGACGGCGGCGCGCTGGCGATCGTCGGTCGAGTCGAGGTGCACGATGCGATCGCGATGCGTCGCCGCGCCGACGGCGCGGCGAAAGTCGTCGATGCCCCAACCGATGGCACCGGCCACGACGAGACGCAGCGACGCATCGCTCGCCGCCAATCGATCGAAGGCGCGCACGAGGCCCGGATAACCCTTGCGCGGTTCGATGGTGCCCACCGCCACGATGTACCGATCGCCGCCGGCGAGACGGTGTCCATCTGCCGCGTCGGCCTCGGGAATCGGGTCGAAACCGAGCGGCACGGTCACGACGCGCTCGGGCGCCGCGCCGAAGTGTTCGATCACCTCGTTGCGCACGAAATCGGCGTCGGCGTGCACCCACGCGCCCTCCGCGATGGCGCGGGCGATCAGCGCGGGGAACGTGCGGGTGTGGGGGGTGCACATCTCGGGAAAGTGCACGGCGGTGAGGTCGTGGACCGACACCAAACGCTTGGCCCGCCGAGCCCGGGGAACGACGTAGTTGGTTCCGTGCACGACGTCGACCGCCCCCGTCCACCACTGCAGGCCGGGGCCGAACCCGTGCCGCCACAGGTGGTGCAACGGTCGCGCCGGCATGGGCCGCTCGTTGTGGCGCACCGAAGGCGGCAGCACGTTGGCGAGTTCGCCGCGGCCGCGCCAGGTCACGGCGTAGGCCATGATGTCGAGCGACCCGTCGGCGGCCAGTCCTTCGACGAGGCGGGCGGCGAAGCGGCCGACGCCGGTGCGCGTGCCGAGCAGTGGGGTGGCGTCGATGGCGAGGCGAAGCGGTGCGCCGGGTTTGTGAGCAGGCATCTCGCGGCCAGAGGCTAACGTCGCCGCACAAGATGGCCCCTGCTCTAGAGGGGGGCTCGGTGGCCGATAGGCTCGTGCCCTCGTGGAACCTGTCGACCAGGTGCCTGTCGACGAGGTGCTCGAACCGAGCGCGCCCGACGCAGGCGCAGCGCAACCAGCGGCCCGAGCGGCCCTTCAGAGCGGGGAGCCAGCGGTCCAGGCGGTGGTCATCGCCCATGACCCGGGGCCTTGGTTCGTAGAGGTCCTCCAGGCGCTGGCGGCGCAGGACTATCCCCGTCTCAGCGTGCTGATCGTCGACGTGGCGAGCGCCAAGCCGCTCGGGCCGTTGGTGCGCCGCCACTTCGCCGCGGCCGACGTGCGCCGCCTCGAGGAGGACCCCGGTGGCTTCGGCGCCACCGTGAGCGCAGTGGTCGACGACTCGTTCCGGGCGCCGCTGTTGCTGGTGTGCCACGACGACGTCGCGCTGTCGCCCGACGCAGTGAGCCGCCTCGTCGAGGAGCTGTTGCAGTCGAACGGTGGCCTCCTCGGGCCGAAGCTCGTCGACTGGGACGAGCCCTCGCGCCTGCAACACGTCGGGTTCAGCGTCGATCGTTTTGCGTTTCCCCAGCCCGTGGCCGAAGAGGGCGAACTCGACCAGGAGCAGCACGACGCGGTCAACGATGTGTTCGTGGTGCCGACGGCCTGCATCCTTGCGAGAGGTGATCTGTTCCGATCGATCGGTGGGTTCGACCCCGGCATGACGTTCCGCGGCGACGACGTCGACCTATGTTGGCGGGCGCAACTCGCCGGTGCACGGGTCATGGTCGTGCCCCTCGCGGTCGGCCGACATCTCGAACGCCGCGCGGCACGGCAAGGGTCGGGCGAGGCGCGCGATGCCGCCAAATTCGCCGACGACGATCACGCGTTGGCGCTGCGCCATTCGTTGCGCACGATTCTCTCTGGCTATCGAGCCCGCACGCTGGTGCGCGTGGTTCCGTTGGCCGTGCTGCTGTCGATGGGGGAGATGCTGGTCTGCATCCTGACCGGTCGCTTCGCCCACGCGCGCGATGTCGTCAGCGCATGGGTGTGGAACTTGCGCCGTCTGGGCGAGATCCAGGCAAAGCGTCGTGCCGTTGCCGGGTTCCGCGAAGTCGACGACGGCGAGCTGCGCGATATGCAGATCACCGGCAGCGCGCGCATCCGCGCGTTCGTACGCGGCCATGGTCGTAGCGAAGATCGATTTCTCGCGGTCTCACGCGCGGGCCGCGACATGGCGGCCAATCTGCGCACGCCCGCGGCGCGCAACAGAGTTGCCATCGGCGCGCTCATGGCGCTGGTGTTGGCATTCGGTTCGCGCCATCTCCTCACGCGCCCCATACCGGCCATCGGTGAATTGCAGCCCCTGACGGGAAGCGCGCGGCAACTGCTACGCGATTGGTGGAGCGGTTGGCACGATGTCGGTGGCGGTGTCGAGACGCCCGCGCCCACCGGGCAGGCATTGCTCGGGTTACTCGGCATGCTCTCATTCGGGCATCTCGCCTTGGTCCGCAAGGTGCTGGCCCTTGCTCCGTTTTTCATCGGGCCCGCGGGTGCGTGGCGCGCGGCGCGGACATTCGGCTCACCGCGAGCGTCGTTCGTGGCGGCGCTGTTCTACGCGGCAACTCCTGTCGCGTACGACTCGTTCGCGTCAGGATCTCTGACCGCGCTCGTCGTCTACGCCGCAGTGCCGTGGATCTTCCGTTCGCTCGCGCGATCGCTCGGTACCGCGCCCTTCGGCGATCATCACGCGTACCGTCCGTTCACCTTTCGCGTGCTGTCATTCGGCGTATTGATTGCCGTCGTCGCGGCATTCGTACCGTTCATCGCGGTCGTCGTCGGCGTCGTTGCGGTCGGGCTCATACTCGGATCGCTGTTTGCCGGTGACGAGCGCGGTCTCGTCCCGATGGTCTGCGTCGCGCTCGCGGCGGTTGTCGTTGCCGCGGTCATGCATCTGCCGTGGACGGATTCGCTCTTGCGTTCGCCGCGCACGTGGGCTCCCTTCGCGGGGCCGGGCACCACCGCCGGCGGCCCCCACTCGTTCGCGTCGTTGCTGCGACTCTCGGTCGGCCCGTTCCGCCCCGGTCTGCTCGGCTTCGCGTACCTCGTGCCGGCCTTGCTGGCGCTCGTCGTCGCGCAGGGCTGGCGCTACAGCTGGGTCGTGCGGGCCTGGTTCGTGGCGCTGACCGCCTGGATGGTGCAGTGGTCCGGTGAGCGCGGTTGGTTGCCGGCCGCGTTGCCTCACGCGGGCGTGTTGCTCAGCGTGGCCGCGTTCGGCCTGGCCATCGGCGCTGCCGGGGCAGTGCTGGCCTTCGAGGAAGATCTCCGGTCGTACAGCCTCAGTTGGCGCCAACTAATCCCGTTCGTCACCGCGGCGGCCCTCGTGCTCAGCGTCGTGCCAATCGGCCGCGCCGCGGTCGACGGGCGCTGGGGCATGCCCCGTCAGGGGTTGACGTCGACGTTGGGGTTCGTCGACGCCGCCGCCGATCGTGACGGGCCGATGCGCGTCGCGTGGATCGGCAACCGTGACGTGATGCCGCTGTCGGGCGCGACATTCGATGACGATCCCACTGATGGCGTCTCGGCCGAAGCCGATCTCGTTCTCGCGCTCACCGACGGCCGCAGCCCGCAGTTCACCGATCGTTGGGCCCCGCCGCTCTCTCCGGTCTCGCAGCGCACCGCCGACCTCCTACGCGAAGCGGTTGCCGGTGAAACCGTGCGCCTGGGGCGGTCGTTGGCGCCACTGGGAATTCGCTATCTGGTGATCGCCGAAGAGACCTCGCCGGTTGGCCGACGCGCCGGTGATCGACGGCCCGCGCCACCCGAACTGTTGCGGGCGCTCGACGGCCAACTCGACATGGAGCGCATCGAACAGGTCAACGATGCAGTGCACATGTACGTCAACAAGTCGTGGTTCCCGGCGCGGGCGGCGCTCAGCCCCGGCGCGGATGCGAATGCCCAGGACGACGTGACGGGCAGCCCGGTGTTGACCGACCGTTTGGGGCCCGCCGAGTGGCAAGGGCCCGTGACTGCCAACAGCGAGATCTACATCGCCACGCCGTTCTCCGAACGATGGCAACTCGACATCGATGGTGTGGTGGTCGAGCCACGCGCCGCGTTCGGCTACGCGATGGCGTTCCCGTCGACGCAAGGTACTGCGACGCTGCGCTATGACACGCCCGGATCTCGCCACGAAGCGTTGCTCTTGCAAGTCGGGCTTTGGGTTGCCATCGTCGCGGTGACACTGCTGTGGCGTGATCGGCTCCGGCGGCGCGAGGCGTCGGCGAGGTTCGACGACCATCTCGATCGAGAGTCCGCATGAAGACGACGCGTGCGCCTGCCATCGCGGTGATCGTGGCGGTCCTGCTTGTGGTGTTGTTGTTCGATCCCGATCCGCGTCGCGCCGGCACCGATGCCCCCACGTCGATTGCCGCGAGCGTGCCGTCGAGCTTTTCGTCGGCCGCCGCGCAGAGCGACGTGTGGTTCTGTGCCGCGGGCACGGCCACCGAAAATGGCTTCGCCGATCATCGCGTGTTGTTGATCAACACGACCGACGTCGAGCGCGTCGCGTCGGTCAACGCGGTCGGTTCGCGCGTCGCACCCGCCAATCGCGGGCCGAACGGCTCGCGCCGCGTCACGCTGCCGCCCTACGCGCGTAGCGAAGTGCGCCTGGCCGAGTTGGTGCCGAATGCTGCCTACGCGAGTGCCACGATCGAATTGTCGGGGGGCGGCGTGGTGGTCGAGCACTCGATCACCGGTCCGACGGGCTCGGATCGCGCGCCGTGTGCGACGGCGGCCAGCGCGGAGTGGTTCGTGCCGCTTTCGGCGACTGCGACCGAGAAGAACCCGACCGCCCGTGCCGTGCTCGTGCTGTACAACCCGTTCGCCGACAACGCGGTGGTCAATATCGACTTCGTGACCGATGCGGCGAGCGCGGCCGCGGGAATCGAATCGATGGTCGTCGGCCCGGGTGCCGTCGAGATCGTCGATCTCACCGCACTCGTACCGGTCGCCGAGCAATTGGCGACCGCCGTGCGCGCGAGAGCGGGCCGGGTGGTCGTCGATCGCATCGAGGTCTTCAACGATGCGCAGGCTCGGCGCGATCTGGTGTTGACCGCAGGCGTGCCCGCGACTGCACCGACATGGTTCTTTCCCTCCGGCCGCATCGGGGCGCCCCGCCAAGAGCGCCTCGTCGTTTTCAACCCCAGCCAAGAGCGGGCCGAGGTCGTCGTCGAGGTGCGTCCCGACAACCGGCGACTGCTCATCGAACCATTCGACCTGCAGGTCGGCGCCGGTCGGTTCGTCGTCCTCGATCTGCACAACCAAAAGCGCTTGAGCGACGCCGGTGTCACTGGCTACTCGGTCATCGTGCGTTCACTCGGGGCCGCGGTCGCGGTCGATCGATTGGTGACCGTGGCCCCCGGTCAACCGGGCGCAGGCGCCAGCTCCACCACTGGCTCGGCGTTCGCCGCGGCGACGGTCGTCGTCGACGGTTCGGTGTCAGAGACGGACCCCGGCGAGTTGATCGTGTTCAATCCGAACGCCCGGGCCATCGCCGCCATCACCTTCGAGGTGATCGCCAATGGTCAGCGCAAAGCCGCGCCAGCCGGTACCGAATTCGAGTTGCAGCCGGGCGAGCGCAAGTCGATGCCCTTCGCCTCGCTCGGCACCGGAAACTTCACGGTGATCATCTCGGCGTCGGCCCCCATTGTCGCCGAGCGCGAGAACGCCGACAAGAACGCGCGTACCGCGTCGATGGGCATCCCCGATCGCGCGACCGCGAAGATCCCGGAACCGATCACGCTCGAACTCGGCGAATAGCGCCCGAGAGGCAGCCGCGAACTACCTAGTTCGTTCCCGCGGCGAAGCCGCCGATCCGTTGCGGCGGAGCCGCACAACTAGGCCGCACAACTAACTGTCGCGGGCGTCGGCGACGGCGGCCCACAGGTGGGTGGCCGAGACGGGACCGACGAAGGAGTTGCGTACGACACCGCGGTCATCGACCACGAGCACCAGTGGCACGGCTTCGATGGCGTAGCGATCATGCAGCCGGCGGTTGCCTTGATATTCGATTTGTTGCACGGCAACGTCGGACGACTCGAGCACGATGGCCTTTTGCCACGTGTCGGCGCACACGTCGCACGTGGCCGAAGTGAACACCGCGATCAACCACGGTGCCGCCGGGTTGACGAAGTCGGCGCGATCGAGTTGGTCGGGAATGCCGTGACCGGTGCGGGCCGGCGCCTGGGGTGCCCGGCGCTGTGCGAAGAACGCCACGGCGAACGCGACAACGACGACGACAGCGACAATGACGACGCGCAACATCGCGAGAGCGGACTACCCCGGGAGGGGATCGTCGAAGCGCAGCGGCACGCCCGGAGCGGGCTCGGTCGTCGGGTTCGGCGGCAAGGGCACCGGTGGCAACGGCGGTGGTGCGGGCAGGCTCGACAGTGGGCGGTTCGGCGGGCTGGTGGCCAGCGGCAGCGTCGCCGTGCCCACAGCCCCGGTGCCGTCGCCGATCGCTATCAGGCGGCTCACTTCGGCGCCGTCGATGGTCTCGTGTTCGAGTAGCGCGCGGGCGACGAGGTCGAGCGCGTTACGGTGCTCGATCAACAGATCGCGGCAGCGCGTTTCCATGCCGCGCAAGACCTTTTCGACCTCTTCGTCGATGACCCGCGCGGTTTCGTCGGAGTAGTCCCGGGTGTGCATCAGGTCTTCGCCGAGGAACACCATGCCTTGCGAGCCCCACGCCATGGGTCCGATGCGATCGGACATGCCCCACTCGCGCACCATCTTGCGGGCGAGTTCGGTCGCCGACACCAGGTCGTTGTTGGCGCCGGTGGACACGACACCGAAGACGAGCTCTTCGGCCATACGTCCGCCCATGAAAACGATGAGGCGCTCTTCGAGGTAGATCTGGTCGTAGCTGTGGCGCTCTTCGGCGGGAAGTTGCTGCGTGACACCGAGCGCCATGCCGATCGGCAGGATCGTGACCTTGTGGATGGGATCGGCGGTCGGCAAGACAGTGGCGGTCACCGCGTGGCCGGCCTCGTGGTACGCGGTCAGCTGCTTTTCGCGCTCGGACAGCACCAACGACTCACGGCGCTGGCCCATCATCACGCGGTCGCGGGCTTCGTCGAAGTGGCGCATGCGCACCTGGTCGTCGCCGCCGCGCACGGCGAACAACGCAGCCTCGTTGACGAGGTTGGAGAGGTCGGCGCCCGACATGCCGGGCGTGCCGCGGGCGACGATCGTGACGTCGACATCGGAGGCGATGCGCTTGCCTTTGGTGTGGACCTTGAGGATCTCGATGCGGTCGTCGAGCTCGGGCAACGGGACGACTACTTGGCGATCGAAACGTCCGGGGCGCAGCAGCGCCGGGTCGAGGATGTCGGGCCGGTTGGTGGCCGCCATCATCACGATGCCTTCGGTGGCCTCGAAGCCGTCCATCTCGGACAGCATCTGGTTGAGCGTCTGCTCACGTTCGTCGTGACCACCGCCGAGGCCGGCGCCCCGCTTGCGTCCGATCGAGTCGATCTCGTCGACGAAGATGATCGCTCGACCGAGCTTGCGGGCGGTGTCGAAGAGGTCGCGCACGCGTGATGCACCGACGCCCACGAACATTTCCATGAAATCGGAGCCGGTGACCGAGAGGAACGGCACCCCTGCTTCACCCGCGACCGCCCGTGCGATCAAGGTCTTGCCGGTGCCGGGAGGGCCGACGAGCAGCACGCCCTTGGGTGTGCGCGCGCCGATCTGCGAGAAGCGATCGGGGAAGCGCAAGAAGTCGACGACCTCGCGGACCTCCTGTTTGACGCCGCTGTAGCCGGCGACATCGGCGAACGTCGTCTTGGGGCGTTCGGTGTTGTACGCCTTCGCCTTCGACCGGCCGATGGACATGATGTTGCCCACTTGACCCTGCGCGCGCCGTTGCATCCAGACGAAGAACCCGATGAGCAAGACGATCGGCAGCAGGTAGGGGATCAAGGTCCAAAAGACGTTGGCCTGTGGCGTCGAGAACTCGAGCTTGCTCACCTTGGCGAGCAGCAGTGCGCTGTCGTCGTCGGGTAGCGGGATCGGCCCCGTGGTGGAGAACTTGGTGCCGTCGGTCAACTGACCGGTGATGCGCCCGTTCGTGTTGTCGACCTTGACTTTGTCGACCTTGCCGTCGTTGGCTTGGGCCAACATGGCCCCGTAGTCGATTTTGTCGCGGTTTTCGCTCGGCGCGGCCAGCGATGCGACGAAGATCGCGATCACGGCGCCCGCAAGGAGCCACCAGAGCCAGCGGGGGTAGCGGTCACGCGCGGCTCGAGGCGCGCGACCGTCTCCTCGGGGCGGCTGAGGTGGAGGTGGCGGCGGAGGCGGAACTGCCATGCACGTATCGTACGGCCCCTTTGCCCCGTCTGGCTCGCGACTGCCGATCCGCGGCATCACACTTCGCCGCCGCTACGGTGCGATCCGTGCACCGTTCATGCGCCCGACCGGGGTGCAGTTCCCCCTCGGCGACCACGCTGTCGTACGACTACGCATCGCGGACGGTTTGGCTCGAAGATCTGCATCCTGATGCTCATCCGGCCAATCACGACCTCTGCCCCCGGCACGCGGCGCGGATGAAGCCGCCCAACGGTTGGGAACTGGTCGATCGCCGTCGCGGGGCGCAGGGCGGCGCTGCCGAAGGTCATGGGCGCGTCCAGCGCGTCGGGTAAAAGCTGGGGCCTGGCCGACGCCCTCGTCGGCCTGGTGGTGTCCATACTCCTTGCCGGCCTGGTCGGGGGCGTGGTCATCAACGCTCGCGGCGACTACACCGGCAAATGGAGCGAGCACGGGGCCGCCGCCGGCCGCATCGCCGCCCAGGTCGCCACCGATGGCACCCTGACGGCGCCCAACCTGACCCCCCTGTGGCTCATCACGTTGCTGCAGGTGCCGTTGTGGATCGGGATGCTCGGGGCCGTCCTCTACGCGGCGAACAAGGGCCGTGGCGTCGTCGCCGATTTCGGCCTGCGGATGGAATGGCGCGACATCCCGCTCGGCCTCGTCGTGGGCTTCCTCGCCCAGGTCGTCGTGATCCCGCTCGTGTATTGGCCACTGCTGCGCCTGCTGGGCAACCCCGACGTTTCCGCCGATGCCCGATCGCTCACGGACCGGGCTCATGGCATCGGTGTCGTGTTGCTGGTGTTGCTGACGGTGATCGGGGCGCCGGTCGTCGAGGAGCTCTTCTTCCGCGGGCTGCTGTTGCGCTCGCTCGAGCGGCGGCTGCAACCGGTGCTCGCCGTCGGGGCCGCCTCGGTGCTCTTCTCGCTGGCGCACTTCCAGGTGCTCCAGTTCCTCGCGCTCGTGATTTTCGGGGCTATGGCGGGCACGCTGGCCCACCGATCACAACGGCTCGGCCCCGCAATCTGGGCCCACGTGGCCTTCAACGCCACGACCGTCGTTGTGTTGCTGGTCAGCTGATTCGGCGGTGACCCGAGCCGCGAGGCGGGCGAATTCCTCAACCGTCGGCGGCCTTGGCCGATGGGTTCGTGCGTCGGGCGGCGCGTGGGCGAGTCGATCGTTGGTGGTCGGGTGCCCGTGATCGAAAAGGGGCCACGTGGATACCTGCGAGCGATGCGGTGGAAGTCTTGTCGTCATCACGATCAACGTTGCGGAGGGCACTCGGACGTTGCAATCGTGTTCGAAGTGTGATCGACGCAGTTGGCGAGCCGACGGCGAGCCGGTAAAGCTCGACGGCGTTCTCGCCGATCTCTCTGACGACGCAGCCAAGCGGGCCGAGGCGATGCGCCGCTGATTCTCGCTCGCCGAGTCAGGCACCTCGGGCTCGACAAAGCTTTCTAGGGTGCGCCCACGGCGGCGAGCCAACCTGCAACGATGGACGGCGCAATGGAAGCCCCCACCTCGACCGAAGACAGCGCCGTTGGATGTGCCGCACCCGCGAACGGGCGGGTGGTCGCGACGATCGTCGACGATCCGGCGCCACCGACGCGCCCGGTCGGTCATTCGACCGCCGATGTCGCCCCTTCCAGTGCGCCCTTCTCCGATGACGGCGAGGACGTCGACTGGGACGCTCCGGTCTGGATCGATCGCATCTGGGATCGCTTCACTGCGCTCGGCTGGCAGCGCATCATCACCTTCCTCACCGTCGCGGCCGCCACCCTGTTGATCATGTCGGTGTTGCATCCCGGCTTGATGCTGCGCAACACCACGCCTACCGGTGGCGACATGGGGGCCCATGTGTGGGGCCCCGCGTATCTCCGCGATCACCTGCTGACCAAGGGTCGTCTCTCGGGTTGGGCACCCGACTGGTACGACGGGTTCCCGGCGTTCCAGTTCTACATGGTGTTGCCATCGCTGTTGATCGTGCTGCTCAACATCGGGCTCGATCCGATCCCCGCCGCGTTGATGGTGGGCGCCATGGCGATCGCGGTGCATCGTGCATACCGCGAGCCGCGCTTGTACCCCTACCGGCGCTGGGTCGTCACCACGGCGTGCATCGTCACCCCGCTCGTCGTCGGCTTGCCCTACGGCGTGGCGTTCAAGATCGTTGCGGCGCTCGGTGTGATGACGATGCCGTTGTCCGCCTATTTGCTCGGCCGCTTCTCCAACATGCCGTTCCCCGTGCCGGCGATGTTGTCGGTGGCCATGCTGCCGTTCGTCTTCGATCGTTCGTTCAACATCTTGGGCGGCAACATCGCGTCGACGATGGCGGGCGAGTTCGCATTTTCACTGTCACTCTCGCTGTCGCTCGTCTATCTCGGGCTCATGTACCGCGCGCTCGAGACCGGCAAGTCGCGCGGTTGGGCCGCGGCGATCTTCGCCGCGTGTGCGCTGTGCCATTTGCTCGTGGCATTCGTCGTGATCGGCGTGACGCTGATCATGTTCCTCGTGCGTGTCGGGCGCACACAGCTCAAGACCCTGTTGCTCGTCGGCTCGGTCGGTGGCGCGCTCAGCGCGTTCTGGGTCCTGCCGTTCTTCGCCAAACGCACCTATGTCAACGACATGGGTTGGGTGAAGATAAAGACGTACGCCAACTCGTTGCTGTGGCGCAATTTCCCCGAAACCGAGAATGTGCTCAAAGACTCACCGCCCTTCCGGTTGGTGTTCGCGCTCGCGGTGGTCGGCGTCATACTGTCGATCGTGCGCCGCAACCGCATGGGCGTCGTATTGGCGCTGAGCGCGGCCGGTGTCGCCGCGGCGTTCTGCCTCCTGCCCGAAGGACGGTTGTGGAACGGCCGCATCCTGCCGCCGTACTACCTGTTCGTCTACCTCCTCGCCGCGGTGGGCGTCGGCGAGGCCGCCCGCACGCTCGCCGACATGTTGCGGGCCCCCGAGCTCAAGGTCTTCGTGCGCAATGGCGCGCCGCTCGTCGCGTTCATGTCGATGTGGCTGGTTTTCGGCCCTTCGCTGCGCGCGTTGCCGGGCGGTTACGTCGATGACGCCGGCGTCTATCACTGGCCCAAAAAGCTGTCGCTCATCACGACCCGCGACACCAGCTTCCTCCAAGGTTGGGCCGAGTGGAACTGGCGGGGCTACGAAGCGCGCACGCCCCGAGACAAGTTCGGCGGCTATCCCGAGTACTACGCCATCAACCAGATGATGCGCTCGGTCGGCGAGCAACACGGTTGTGGCCGCGCGATGTGGGAGTACGACGGCGGGCAAGAGGCCTACGGCACCACGATGGCGATGATGCTGCTGCCGCATTGGACCGACGGCTGTATCCCCTCGCAAGAAGGCCTCTACTTCGAAGCGTCGTCCACCACCGCGTTCCACTTCCTGAACCAATCGGCGCTTTCCGTCGGCCCGTCGCGGGCGCAGAGCCACATCACGTATCCCAACTTCGACGTCGACCTCGGCATCAAGCAGCTGCAGTTGATGGGCGTGCGCTACTACATGGCGTCGAGCCCCGAAGCGGTGCGGCAGGCAAGCCTCAATCCCGACCTCACCGAAGTCACCATCGGCGCGGCCGGCCCGTGGCATGTGTTCATGGTCGCCGGCAGCGACATGGTGCAACCGCTGTCGTTCGAGCCCGTCGTCTACACCAACGTCACCGAACACCAGAACGGTGACCCGAGCAAGGGGTCGAGCGGCTGGTTGCAGCCGGCAGTCCAGTTCTTCAACAACCCCGATGAATGGAACGTGTTGCGCGCCGCGTCGGGGCCACAAGAGTGGACGCGCTGGGCCGCGTGCCTTCCCACCGACGAGGTCGGGGTGATCGCGCCGACCGACACCGACCCGAGTTGTGCTCCGCCGCAGACGCCGCTGCCTCAGATACAAGTGAGCAACATCAATTGGGACGATGACGAAGTCGTCTTCGACGTCGACCAAATCGGTGTGCCGGTATTGGTCAAGGTCTCGTATTTCCCGAACTGGAAGGTCTCCGGCGGTGAAGGCCCCTATCGCGTCACGCCGAATCTCATGGTCGTCATCCCGACGAGCAACCACGTGCGCCTGCACTACGGCTACGTCGGCATCGACTACGTCGCCAATCTGCTGACATTGCTCGGCATCGTCGCGCTCTTCTTGTTGTTCCGGGCCAAAGTCGAAGCCGAGCGCCGCCCCTTGTGGGATCCCATCGGTCGGGCCTGCCGGCGCCGCCCGAAGCCGCTCGTACTAGACCCAGAGAGCGAACTGATGGCGTCGGCGCCGTTCGTGTATCCGAACGGGGCCGTCGTCTTTGCCGACGAACCCGTCGACCCGCCCAACGAAATCGTCGAGGACGTCGGTTCGACCGACACCCTGCGGGAGTGAGACAACGCATTCGCCGATATGCCGCGGTCGGCGTCGTCGCCACCGTGGTCGACGTGGCGGTTTTCCTGATCGCGCACGCGGCCTTCGATCAGCTGGTCGGCGCCGACGTTCTCGCCCTCGCCGTCGCGGCGATGACATCCGCAATGCTGCACCGGTGGGTGACACTGCGCAACGATCCCTACGTGCGCTGGGTTCAGCGCCTGCAACTCTTCGTTCCCGTCGTGATCGTCGCCGGCGCGGTGGACGTGTTGATGTTGCTGGTGTTCGCGCGGCTGGGGCACTCCGTGTTCTGGCCCAAGGTGGGGGCCGTTGCGCTGGCCGCCATCGTGCGCGTGGGCGCCCATCGTTCGCTGTTGTTCCGCGTGGTGCGCAGGGAGCAGGACGCGCCGTCGAATCGTCCCGCCGCCCCGGGCGCCGTACGGCTCTCGGTGGTCGTGCCCGCGTATCACGAAGAGGGCCGCATCGGCCCGACGATCGAGCGCCTGCGCCACGACCTCGCGACGGTGCAAAGCGACGGTGGCGTCGAGATCGTGGCGGTCGACGACGGCTCCGCTGACGACACGGCGACGCAAGCGCGCGCCGCCGGCGCCGACGTCGTGCTCGTCCAGCCGAAGAACCGGGGCAAGGGCGCCGCTGTGCGCGCGGGTGTGCTGGTCGCATCGGGCCGCACCGTGGTGTTCACCGACGCCGATCTCGCGTATGCACCCGCGCAGATCATCACCCTTCTGGATCAGATCGAAAGCGGATGGGATGTCGTGGTGGGCAATCGCCGCCACGTCGCCACGTCCACGTTGGTGCGGGCCCGGCGCATTCGCGAGATCGGGGGGCGGCTCGTCAACCTGGCCACGCACGCGCTGTTGCTCGGTCAGTACCGGGACACGCAATGTGGCTTGAAGGCATTTCGGTCGGATGTGGCCCGTCTGGTCTTCTCGGCGTCGCAAATCGATGGCTTTGCATTCGATGTCGAGATCTTTCATCTCATCGAGCGTCATCGGTTGTCACTTGCGGAAGTGCCCGTCACCGTTGAAAACTCCGAGCGATCAACCGTGAAGATCGTGCGCGACGGTCTGCGGCTCGTCGTCGATATCGTGCGGGTGCGGTGGTGGGCTCGTGAAGGCCGTTACTTCAGTGATGCGAGCGAGTTGCCTCCCCGCGGCGCGAGCGCGACCAATCTCACCCGTTAATTTGCCCGCGGGCCCGTAGGAGCAACAACTGATGCCATCGTTCGACCAAGTATTCAAGGCGTATGACATTCGGGGCACCGTCCCCGAACAGCTGGACGCATCGATGTGTCGGGCCATCGGTGGAGCGTTCGCGGCATTCGCACGCGAATCCGATCCGAATGTCGATCGCATCTTGCTGTCGCGCGACATGCGGCCCTCCGGCCTCGACTTGTCCCACGCGTTCGCCGAAGGCGCGATGACCCAAGGCGTCGACGTGACCTACTTGGGTCTGACGTCGACCGACATGTTGTACTACGCGTCCGGCAAGCTCAACGCGCCCGGTGCGGTGTTCACCGCGTCGCACAATCCCGCGCAGTACAACGGCATCAAGCTCTGCCTCGCCGGCGCCAAGCCCATCGGCGAAGAGTCGGGGTTGTTGCGCATCAAAGAGCTCGCGGCAAGTGGCCAGTTGCGCGACGTCGAGGGCAACGCGCGTGGACACGGTTCGTCGCTCGAACTGCTCGAGGACTTTGCCGATCACGTGCGCTCGTTCATCGATGTGGGTGCGTTGCGCCCTCTCAAGGTCGTGGCCGACACCGCCAACGGCATGGGCGGCATGGTGGTGCCCGCGGTCTTCCGCGGCCTGCCCTTACAGCTGGAGGTCTTGTTCGAAGATCTGGACGGCACGTTCCCCAACCATCCCGCCGATCCGATCCAACCCGAGAATCTCAAGGACCTCATGGCGCGGGTGCTCGACACGGGCGCGGACATCGGTCTTGCATTCGACGGCGACGCGGACCGCGTGTTCCTCGTCGACGAGCAGGCCCGTCCGGTTTCCGGTTCGTTGACGACGGCGTTGGTGGCTACGAGCGTGCTCGACAAGTACCCGGGCTCGACGATCATCCACAATCTCATCTGTTCCAAGGCGGTGCCCGAGACGATCCGCGAGCACGGCGGTACGCCGGTGCGCACACGCGTCGGCCATTCGTTCATCAAACAGGTCATGGCCGAGACCGGTGCGGCATTCGGCGGCGAGCACTCGGGGCACTACTACTTCCGCGACAACTTCCGCGCCGACTCCGGCCTCATCGCTGCGCTCATCGTGCTCGAAGCCATGAGCCGCTCCGGCAAGTCGCTCTCCGAGTTGTTGCGACCGCTCGATCGCTACGCCGCGTCGGGCGAGATCAACTTCCGCGTGAGCGACGCGTCTGCCGTCATCGAGCACGTGTCGTCGGTTTTCGAGAGCAACGACCAAGACCGCCTCGACGGCCTCACCGTCGACTGTGGCGATTGGTGGTTCAACCTCCGGGCCTCCAACACCGAGCCGTTGTTGCGGCTCAACCTCGAGGCGGCGAACCCCGAGTCACGCGACGCGCACGTCGCCGAGCTGCGCCAGCTGATCAACCCCAGCTGACACGACCTTGGCTGACACGACCTTGGCCGAGGGCGTATAAGATCGGCCTCCGCATCGACCCCAGGAGTTGGCGGTGAGCCTCGATCCACGGCTGCTCGAGATCCTTGCCTGCCCGCAGGACAAGGGTCCGCTCTATTACCTCGCCGACGAGAACGCGCTCTACAACCCGCGCCTCAAGTTGCGCTACGACGTGCGAGACGACATACCGATCATGCTCGTCGACGAGGCCACGACGGTGGCCGACGACGAACACGATCGTGTCATGGGCAAGATCGAGGCCGACGGCCTTTCTCCCACGTTCTCCGCGTGATCGCACCGCTCGATTCGCTCGGCTTGTTCGAGCTGGCGGCATCGTTGCCGCGGCAGGCGATCGACGCGCGCCGTGTCGCCGATGAGCTCGACGTGCGCTCGATCGACCCGTCCCACGGTGGGCCACCGATTCGCAATGTGGTCGCGCTGGGCATGGGCGGATCAGGCATCGGCAGTGACGTTCTCGCGGCGATCGCGCAACCGATCGCGCCCGTGCCGATCGTCGTCGTCAAAGATCATCACGTCCCCGCGTTCGTGTCGGCCGAGTCGCTGGTGTTCGCCACGTCGTTCTCGGGCGAGACGGCGGAGACACTCGACGCGTTCGAGATGGCGCGTCAGGCGGGTGCCCGCGTCGTCGTGTTGTCCTCCGGTGGCACGTTGGCCGATCTTGCTCGTGAGTGGCGACTGCCGTGTGTCGCGCTCGACCCGTCGATCGCCATGCCGCGGGCGGCGATCGCATCGGTGTCGGTGCCGCCGCTCGTGCTGCTCGGTCGGCTGGGGCTGCTGCCCGGCATCGAAGCCGAACTCGACGCCGCAATCGCACAGTTGCAGCGACGCGTCGCGCAGTTGGGCGACGACCGCAATCCGGCCCGCGAGCTCGCCCGCCGGCTCGGCCGCACGATGCCGCTGATCTACGGGGCCGGCCCGCTCGGCGCGGTTGCGGCCTATCGCTGGAAGTGTCAGATAAACGAAAATGCCAAGGAGCCGGCGTTCAGCAACGTCGTGCCCGAGCTCAATCACAACGAGCTCGCCGGTTGGGGTCAACACGGGGACATGACCCGTCAGGTGCTGACCGCAGTGCACCTACGCCATGACTTCGAACCATCACGGGTGGCCCGTTCGTTCGACTTCATCAACGAGACCCAACAAGAAGTCGTCGCCTCGGTGCACGAGGTGCGCGCCGAAGGCGTAGGTCGTTTGGCGCAGCTGTTCGACCTCATCGCCTTCGGTGACTTCGTGTCGCTGTTCATCGCGGCCCAGGAAGGCCTCGATCCGGGCCCGATTCCGGTGCTCGACGACCTCAAAGCCCGTCTCGGCTAGCTCCCCGCTCTGCCGGAGGCCGCTCGGGCCTCCAAGAGTCGCGGCGACAAAGCGCGGCTGCCGTAGACTTGTTGCCGAGGGCTGCCTGCACGGGCGTCAGAAGACCCCAGCTTTCACCACGCAGACACGCGCGCCTGTTGGCGCGCCCAAGACTCATAGGAGCATCCGGTGGCACTGGCCCCCAACGACTACAAGGTCCGCGACCTCTCTCTGGCCGCATTCGGACGCAAAGAGATCCAACTCGCCGAAGTGGAAATGCCCGGCCTCATGGCAATGCGGGCCGAGCACTTCGACAAGCAGCCCCTCAAAGGCGCCCGCATCACGGGTTCGCTGCACATGACCATCCAAACCGCGGTACTGATCGAGACCCTCGTGACGCTCGGCGCCGAGGTCCGCTGGGCGTCGTGCAACATCTTCTCCACCCAGGACCACGCGGCCGCCGCGGTGGCCGTGGGCCCCGAAGGCACCGTCGACAAACCGTCGGGTGTACCGGTGTTCGCGTGGAAGGGCGAGACGCTCGAAGAGTACTGGTGGTGTACCGAGAAGATCCTGCGCTGGCCCGACGGCGGTGGCCCCAACATGATCCTCGACGACGGCGGCGATGCCACGCTGCTCGTCCACAAAGGCGTCGAGTTCGAGCGAGCCGGCGCGGTTCCGTCGGCTGACACTGCGGACAACGAAGAGTTCGCGATCGTGCTCTCGACTCTCGGCAACATCTTCGCCGAGGACAACAAGGTCTGGCACAAGATCTCGGCCGATATCAAAGGTGTCACCGAAGAGACCACGACCGGTGTACATCGGCTCTATCAAATGCACGCGGCGGGCACGTTGTTGTTCCCCGCGATCAATGTCAACGACTCGGTGACCAAGTCCAAATTCGACAATCTCTACGGCTGTCGCCACTCACTCATCGACGGCATCAACCGCGCCACCGATGTGATGATCGGCGGTAAGATCGCTGTTGTCTGTGGTTTCGGCGACGTCGGCAAGGGTTGTGCCGAGTCGTTGCGCGGTCAGGGTGCGCGCGTCATCATCACCGAGATCGACCCGATCTGCGCGTTGCAAGCGGCGATGCAGGGATACGAAGTCACCACGCTCGAGCGCGTGCTCGATCGGGCCGACATCTACATCACTGCCACCGGCAACAAGGACATCATCACGGCCGAGCACATGGCGCGGATGAAGCACAACGCGATCATCGGCAACATCGGCCACTTCGACAACGAGATCGACATCGCCGGCCTCAATCGTATGAGCGACGTGGTGCGCATCAACATCAAGCCGCAAGTCGACGAATACGTCTTCCCCGATGGCCACTCGGTGATCATGTTGTCCGAAGGACGGCTGCTCAACCTCGGCAACGCCACCGGTCATCCGAGCTTCGTGATGTCGTGCAGCTTCACCAACCAGGTCGTGGCGCAGATGGAATTGTTCGGCCACACCGAAATGTACGAACGCCGCGTCTACACGCTGCCAAAGAAGCTCGACGAGAAGGTCGCCCGGTTGCACCTCGACGCGCTCGGCGTGCGCCTGACCGAACTCAGTGAAGAGCAGGCGTCCTACCTCGGCATCGCACCCGAAGGCCCCTTCAAGTCGGACCACTACCGCTACTGATCGAACCGCTCGTTCTGGCAGTCAAACGTCGCACATAGTGCGACGTTTGACTGCCAGTTCGGCTCTCAACGAGTCGCGATCGGGGAATCGGGAGTGTCGTAGGGGGTGCGTAGGGTCGAGGGGTGTTGTTCCCCAAGCGGTGCCCGTCGTGTGGAGCGGTCGGTGCTGCGCCCTGCGACCGCTGCGCGCGGAGCCTCGGTCGGGCCACGAGCGCGATCTCGGTGGCCGGCATCGCGTCGTGCCGCCCGGCGTTCGTCTATGACGAGCGCGTGCGCACGTTGTTGTTGGCGCTCAAGTACCGCAATCGCCGTGATGCGCTGGCCTATCTCGCGGGGCAGATCGCGGCGGTCCTCGAGGTCGAGGCCGACGTCGTCACCTGGGTGCCCACCACCGGTGCGCGCCGGCGGGCCCGGGGGTTCGACCAGGCCGAGTTGCTGGCGCGGGCCGTCGGTCGGGGCATCGGTGTGCCGGTGCGGTCGCTCTTGTACCGGGTCGACGGCCAGGCCCAGACCGGTCGCGATGCCCAGGCGCGGCGCATCGGACCAGAGTTCTCGGTGCGCCGGCGCCGCCCGATCGGCGCGTCGGTGGTGCTCATCGACGACATCGGCACTACCGGGGCCACCCTCGAGGCGGCCGCCCGGGTCCTCGCCGGCGCCGGTTGGGCCGAGATCCACGCCCGCACAGTGGCATGGACTCCCCGAAGGGGAGCAGGGCGGTAGGGACTCCCCGAAGGGGACCGAGCAAAATTTGAGCCGATCGGACCGGAGGGGGACCCCCCGAAGTGACTAGCCTGTGACTACGCCACCCGACCTGGGTGTGCGGGCAAACCGATCGGGACAAGGGCAGGTCCGTAAGCGATGAGTGGATTCGCGATGGACGAGGGGATACGGGTACTGATCTGTGACGACCACGCATTGTTCCGGCGTGGTCTCATGATGGTGCTCGAAGAAGACCCCGAGATCGAAGTGATCGCCGAGGCGGCCAACGGCACCGAGGCCATCGAACTCGCCCGTGAGTTGACGCCCGACGTGGTGTTGATGGACGTCCGCATGCCGGGGTGCACGGGCATTCAAGCGACGCGTGAGATCCTCGAATCGGTCCCGTCGGCGCACGTGATCATCCTCACCGTCAGCGACGACGAAGACGACCTTCTCGAAGCGATGAAGGTCGGTGCGGCGGGGTACCTCCTCAAGGAGATTTCGATCGTCGAGGTCACTGCGTCGGTCCATTCGGTCGTCGCCGGCCAGCGACTGGTGACCCCCTCGTTGGCGACCAAGCTCATCACCGAATTCGCCAACATGGAGCGGGTGGCCGCGGCTCGCCCGACCGACGCACCCAAGCTCACCGTCCGGGAGCTCGAGGTGTTGCGCTTCGTCGCCGAAGGTCGCAAGAACCGAGATATCTCGGTGGTGCTGGGCATATCCGAGAACACCGTGAAAAACCACGTGCGCAACATCTTGGAAAAGCTGCGGCTGCACTCGAGGGTGCAGGCCGTGCGCTACGCGATCGACCAAAACCTGATCCAGGCCTACTGAGGGTCCGAGCGCACATGGTCCCCAAGCCGGCGTGTGGCGGGCACTCTGCAGCGGGTTCGCCCCTCTAGACTTCGTTGCGATATGGGAATCTTCGATCGCGTCCTGCGGGCGGGCGAAGGGCGCAAAGTCAAAGCCCTTCAGTCTCTGGTACCGGACATCAACTCGCACGAGGCCGAGATCACGCGCCTCTCCGACGATGCGTTACGGGGCAAGACCGCCCAGTTCCGTGAACGACTGGATCGCGGCGAAGACCTCGACGACCTTCTCGTCGAAGCCTTTGCGGTGATGCGCGAAGCGGCGCACCGTGTCATCGGCCAGCGTCACTATGACGAGCAGCTCATGGGCGGCGCCGCGCTGCACCTCGGTTGGGTTGCCGAGATGAAGACCGGCGAAGGCAAGACGCTCGTGTCGACGTTGCCCGCGTACCTCAACGGTCTGTCGGGGCGCGGCTTACACATCTGCACGGTCAACGACTATCTCGCCACTCGCGATGCCAATTGGATGGGGCAGATCCATCGTTGGCTCGGTCTGAGCGTTGGTCTCGTCATTCCCGGCGACTACACATCCGAGCACAAGCGCGCGCAATACGCCTGCGATATCACCTACGCCACCAACAACGAACTCGGCTTCGACTACCTGCGCGACAACATGGCGATGTCGGTCGAAGACAAGGTGCAGCGCACTCCGGTGTACTGCATCGTCGACGAAGTCGACTCGATCCTCATCGACGAAGCCCGCACACCGCTGATCATCAGCGGTCGTGTGAGCGAGGCGGCCAAGCTCTATTACCGCTTCGCCAGCATCGCCCGCGGTCTCAAGCGCGACGTGCACTACGACGTCGACGAAGAGAAGCGAGTCGTTGCACCGACCGAAGCCGGTATCCACGAAGTCGAGCGCGCCCTGGGCGTCGAAAATCTCTACGACGAACTGACCGCCAACCTCGTCCACCACATGCAGGCCGCGCTGCGGGCCAAAGAGCTCTATAAGCGCGACAAGGACTACATCATCAACTCCGGCGAAGTGAAGATCGTCGACGAGTTCACCGGCCGCATCCTCGATGGCCGGCGCTGGAGCGAGGGGCTGCATCAGGCAGTCGAAGCCAAAGAGGGCGTCAAGATCAAAGAAGAGAACCAGACGCTGGCCACGGTCACGCTGCAAAACTTCTTCCGCCTCTACGAAAAGCTGGCGGGCATGACGGGTACCGCGCAGACCGAGGCGGCCGAGCTCGGCGGTACCTACAAGCTCCAGGTCGTGCCCATCCCCACGCACCGGCCGATGGTGCGCATCGATCAGAGCGATCTGATCTACAAGAACGAAGAAGCCAAATTCGACGCGGTGATCGACGATCTGGTCGAGCGTTACGAAAAAGGCCAGCCCGTGCTGGTGGGCACGATCTCGGTCGAAAAGTCCGAGCGCCTTGCGCGCAAGCTCGAACAACGCGGCATTGCGCACGAAGTGCTCAACGCCAAGCAGCACGCGCGTGAGGCAGAGATCGTCACGCAGGCCGGCCGGCTCAAAGCGATCACCGTTGCGACCAACATGGCCGGCCGCGGCGTCGACATCTTGCTCGGCGGCAATCCCGAAGGACTCGCCCGGCGAGAGGTCATCGCCGAGGGCCTCGACGTCGACACGCCCGAGGGTCAGGTTCGCTTCGAGGAGTTGCTCGAGAAGTACGGGCCGCAGTGCAAGCAAGAGGGCGACGAGGTGCGCAAGGTCGGCGGCCTCTACGTGCTCGGCACCGAACGCCACGACTCCCGCCGCATCGACAACCAGTTGCGAGGACGTTCCGGTCGCCAGGGTGATCCCGGCGAGAGCCGCTTCTATCTCTCGCTCGAAGACGAGCTCATGCGCATCTTCGCCACCGGTGCGCTCAATTGGGTGATGACCAAGGCGCTACCCGACGACGTGCCCATCGAGGCCAAGATGGTCACGCGGGCCATCGAGCGGGCGCAGAACACGGTCGAGGCCAAGAACGCCGAGATCCGCAAGAACGTCCTCAAATACGACGAGGTCATGAACGAGCAGCGCAAGATCATCTATCGCCGCCGCGATCAGATCCTTGCCGGTGCCGACCTGCGCGACGAGACCATGGAGTACTTCGCGCAAGCGGTCGACGGCGTCATCCGCAGTCACGTGAGCGACGAGTCGGGCGAAGAGTGGGATACCGACGCACTACTCGTCGAGTTGCAGAACTACTGGCCGACTTCTCTCACCACCGACGAACTCGACAACGTGCGCAGCGCGGACGACCTCTACGAGCGGGTCATGGGCGAGGCGACGAGCTTCTACGAACAGCGCGAGCAGCTCATCGGTCCCGAGTTGAGTCGCGACATCGAGCGTCAGGTCATGTTGCGCCTCATCGATCAGCACTGGCGCGACCACCTCTACGAGATGGACTACCTCCGTGAGGGCATCCATCTTCGGGCCTACGGTCAGGTAGACCCCGCGGTCGCTTGGCAGCGCGAGGGCTTCGACATGTTCGCGCAGATGATGTCCGGCATCGCCGACGACTTCGTCAAGTACATCATGCACGTGCAGGTTGCCGTCGAGCCTACGCCGCAATCACAGATCACCAATGTGCAATATTCCGCTCCCGACGACTCGGTGCAGAGCGCTCCCGCCCTCGTCTCGGCGCCCGGCGCCGAGGGCGCGCCGCCGCGCACCGAGGACGTGGTGCAACAACCGGTGGTCAAGTCCGAATGGGACAAGACGCCGCGCAACGCGCCGTGCCCGTGTGGGAGCGGCAAGAAGTTCAAACTCTGCCACGGCAAGTGACTGTTGTTCGACTTCACCGATGACCTCAAAGCGCTGCGCGAGCGCTTGGCCGAGGCGCAGGTCTATCTGCGCATCGATGCGTTGCGCGCCCGTCGTCCGCAACTCGAAGCCGAGATGGGGCGGCCCGATCTGTGGGACAACACCGAAGTCGCGCGCAAGGTGCAGACCGAGCTGTCCGAAATCGTCGGCGACATCGACCTGTACGAAGAATTGGAACAGCGCGTCGACGACGCCGCGACGCTATTCGAGTTGGCCAAAGAAGAAGGCGACGATTCGGTCGAGTCCGAGATCCGCGATTCGGTCACGGGCACCAAGAGGCGGTTCGACGAACTCGAACTGCGGGCGTTGTTCACCGGCGAGTACGACGAACGCGATGCGGTGTGCACGGTCAAGTCGGGCGCAGGCGGCACCGATGCGCAGGACTGGGCCGAGATGTTGTTGCGCATGTATCGGCGCTGGGCCGAACGGCGTGGGTTCGTGTGCGAAGTCGAGTACGTCTCCGAAGGCACCGAGGCCGGTATCTCGACCGCCGAGTTCATCGTCAAGGGCCGCTACGCCTACGGGCTTTTGCGTTCCGAGCACGGGGTGCATCGTCTCGTACGCATCTCGCCGTTCAACAACGAGGGGAAGCGCCAGACGGCCTTTGCGTCGTTGACCGTCGCGCCGTTCTTCGAGGAGATGGCGCAAGAAGTCGATATCAACGAGAAGGACCTCCGCATCGACGTCTATCGCTCGTCGGGCGCAGGTGGGCAGCACGTCAACGTCACCGACTCGGCCGTGCGAATCACCCATTTGCCCACGGGCATCGTGGTGGCCTGCCAGAACGAGCGCAGCCAGCATCAGAACAAGGCGCGGGCCATGCAGGTGCTCGCGGCCAAGCTGCTCGATCTCGAGCGCCGCAAGCGCGAGGAGCAGATCCAGTCGATCTCGGGCCCACAGGAGAACGTCAACTTCGGCAGCCAGATCCGCAGCTATGTGTTGCAGCCGTACCAGATGGTGAAGGACGAGCGCACGAAGCTACAGGTCGGTGATGTCGACTCCGTGCTCGACGGCGAAATCGACGAGTTCATGGAGGCCTACCTGCGGGATCAGCGGGCCAAGCTCACCCAGAGTGAGTGAGCCAGTGCCACGGAAACCCCGCGGGACGCTGATACGTTCTGTGTCGGTCGTGTTGCGAAGGCCAATGGCCTGCCGGCGTCCGTCTGAATCATGATCAAGCTCGAAAACGTCACCAAGGTCTACAAAGGCGATGTCACCGCGCTGCGCGGTGCGAGTGTCGACATCCAAAAAGGCGAGTTCGTCTTCCTCGTCGGCCAGTCGGGGTCGGGCAAGTCGACCTTCATGCGGCTGCTCAATCGAGAAGAGGTGCCCACCGAAGGGCAGATCTTCGTCGCCGGCAAGGATATCGGTTCGCTGTCCTCGTGGAAGGTGCCGTACCTCCGCCGCAACATCGGGTGCGTCTTCCAAGACTTCAAGCTGTTGAACAAGAAGACCGTGGCCGAAAACGTCGGGTTCGCGCTCGAGGTCATCGGGCGCCCGCGCCACGTCGTCGTCAAACAGGTACCCGCGATCCTCGAGCTCGTCGGCCTCGGCGACAAGATGCTCAAGTTCCCCGACGAGTTGTCGGGTGGCGAGCAGCAGCGCGTGTCGATCGCACGGGCCTTCGTCAACCGCCCGCTGATCCTGCTCGCCGACGAGCCCACCGGCAACCTCGATCCCGAGACCTCGGTCGGCATCATGCGCTTGCTCGATCGCATCAACCGCACCGGCACCACCGTCGTCATGGCGACGCACGATCGGGGCATCGTCGACACGATGCGCCGGCGGGTCATCGAGCTCAACCGCGGCCTCATCGTGCGCGATCAACATCGAGGCGTCTATGAATGAGGCTGGCTGATGGCGCTGCGCGTCGAGTATCTGGTCCGCGAGACGGGCAACAACCTTCGCCGCAACGTGGCGCTCACCATTCCGGCCGTGCTCACCGTTGCGGTGTCGCTCGCATTGTTCGGTGTCTCGCTGTTGCTCGGTGGTGGCGCGGATCGCTTCACGCAGCAATGGCGCGGCGGCATCGAGTTCATCGTTTTCATGAATCCCGATGCGAGCCAAGACCAGATCGATCTCATTCAAAATGCGGTGACGACAAGCCCCGAAGTGAAGAAGTGGACGTACTTCGACAAAGCGAAGGCGTTCGAAGAGTTCCGCGAGCTGTTCAAGGACAAGCCCGATCTCGTCAACTCGGTGACCCCCGATATCTTGCCGCCGTCGTACCGCATCGTCCCCCAAAATCCTGACGCCGACGCCGTGACCGCGCTCGCCGCGCAGTTCGAAAATCAGCCGGGCGTCAAACAGGTGCGCAAAGCAACCGACGTCATCAAAGACGTCGAGAGCTTGACCCGCTATATCAAGATCGGCCTGTGGGTCACGTCGATCGTGTTGTTCGCGGTGTCGTTATTGTTGATCCTCAACACCATCTTCACTGCGATGACCGCGCGAAGACGTGAGATCGAAGTGATGAAACTCGTCGGCGCCACCAATTGGTTCATACGCGTCCCGTTCATGCTCGAGGGTCTGATCCAAGGCGTCTCGGGGGCCATCGTGGCCGTCATTGCGACGAGCGTTTTCAACGGACAGGTCTTTCCCCGCATCCAACGGCTCGAGATACTCAAGGACTTCCGCGTCGACAGCGGCCAGTTGTGGACGACGAGTATCTGGTTGATCGTCCTCGGCTGTGTCATCGGTGTCGTCGGGTCGCTCTTCGGCGTGTCGCGCTACCTCGACGTGTAGCCCTGCCTTCCGGCGATCGCGCGAGGTAAAGTCCGGGCTCCCAGAGCGTGGAGGGTAGGTCCGTGGCACACGAGGTTCGCGCGGTCGTCGCGAAAGAAAAGGGCAAGCCGGTTTCGATCGAAACGATCGTGGTGCCCGATCCCGGTCCGGGCGAGGCACTCGTACGCGTGCTGGCGTGTGGGGTCTGCCATACCGACCTGCACTACCGCGAGGGCGCCATCAATGACGACTTCCCCTTCCTCCTCGGGCACGAGGCATCGGGCATCGTCGAGTCCGTAGGAGCCGACGTAACCAACGTCGTGCCCGGCGACTTCGTCGTGCTCAACTGGCGCGCCGTGTGCGGCAACTGCCGGTCGTGCCTGCGGGGTCGCCCGTGGTATTGCTTCTCGACGTTCAACGCCACGCAGAAGATGACCCTCGACGGTCGGGCGTTGTCGCCGGCGCTCGGCATCGGTGCGTTCGCCGAAAAGACGTTGGTGGCGGCGGGTCAGTGCACCAAGGTCAATCCGGCCGCCAGCCCGGCCGCCGCGGGCCTCATCGGGTGCGGCGTCATGGCGGGCCTGGGCGCGGCCATGAACACTGCGGCCATAACCCGCGGTGACTCCGTGGCCGTCTTCGGCTGCGGTGGCGTGGGCAATGCCGCCATCGCGGGGGCGCGCCTCGCCGGCGCCCGCACGATCATTGCCATCGACATCGACGACAAGAAGCTGGCGTGGGCAAAGGACTTCGGCGCCACGCACACCATCAACTCCAACCGTGAAGACCCGGTCGCCCGCGTGCGCGAATTTACCGAAGGCAATGGTGCCGACGTGTGCATCGAGGCCATCGGCCTGCCCCAGACCTACGAGCAAGCATTCTTTGCGCGCGACCTCGCCGGCACGGTCGTGTTGGTGGGTGTGCCCAACCCGACGATGAAGATCGAACTCCCGCTGATCGAAGTGTTCGGGCGGGGTGGGTCGTTGAAATCGTCGTGGTACGGCGACTGTCTGCCCACGCGCGACTTCCCGATGCTGATCGACCTTCATCTGCAGGGCCGCCTCGACCTCGACCGCTTCGTGTCGGAGGAGATCACGCTCGACCAAGTCGAAGAAGCGTTTCACCGCATGGAGCGCGGCGAGGTACTGCGCTCGGTCGTGGTGCTGTAACCGCGATGCCCGCACAACTCGATCTCGTCGTCACTCACGGCATCTTTTCGCTCGACGGGCAGAACTTCGAGGTCGACAACAACATTTGGTTGATCGGCAACGACGAAGAAGTGCTCGTGATCGACGCCGCGCACCACGCGGCTCCGATCGTCGACGCGATTGCGGGGCGGCGCGTCGTTTGCCTCTGCTGCACCCACGGTCACAACGACCACATCAACGCCGCGGCCGGGGTCGCCGACGCCTGCGCCGCTCCCATCCGGATGCACGCGGCCGACACGATGCTCTGGGAGGTCGTATATCCGACGCGACCGGTCGATGACGCCATTCGGGACGGCGACGTGCTGCGCGTGGGTGGCAGCGAGTTGCACGTGATGCATACGCCGGGGCATTCGCCCGGTGGATGTTGTCTCTACTGGCCCGAACGCGACATCGTGTTCTCGGGCGACACGTTGTTCCGCGGCGGTCCCGGCGCGACGGGGCGGTCCTACAGCGACTACGACACCATCGTGACGTCGATTCGTACCAAGCTGTTCACGCTGCCCGAACGCACGGTCGTGCACACGGGCCACGGCGACTCGACATCGGTCGCCGACGAGATCCGTACGATTGGCCGTTGATGTGGGTGCGCCTCGTCGACAGTGACGCTGTCGCGCTCGGGGCCATCGTCGACGCGTCGTTGCCCGGTGAACCAGGTGGATTCGATCGCGACCTCGTCGTGTGGCGCACCTTCGACGGCCGCGCGTGCGTCATGGAGGCGCGGTGTCCCCATCAGTGGTCGCATCTCGGCGCGGAAGGCTTCGTCGATGGTGACGAGATCGTATGCACGGCGCACTTCTGGCGCTTCGACGTCGAGGGTGTCGGCACCAAGGTCAACGTGAACGGACGGCGCGACGTCAAGGCCGACATCGACGTCGTCGACAACGAAGAGCGCGACGGCGCCGTGTGGGTTCGTCTGGAGGACTAGCGGCGCGTGTCGAGCTGACGGCTCGGCCCGGAGAGCGCGAAGCCCAACGAGTTCGACGGGCTGAACGAACCCTGCACATCCACGACGAGATGTGTGGCGATCTCGGTGTAGATGCAGAAGCTGCCGTCGCCGGCGAGCGGGACGACGCTCAAGTTCGCGATGTCGCGCCCTCCGACGAAGTTGCCGTTCGACTTCGAGAACTTCGCCGCTCTCGCGGTCGCGCAGTCTCGATCGGCGGTGATGTAGCCACCGCCCCCGGTACCGGTCATTGTCAAGTTGACCAACGCATACGGTGTGCCCGGCGCTAGTCCTGTCACGACCGTCGTGGTCGAGTCGCTTGCCGGGCGGGCACCGCCGCGAGTATCGAATCGGTTGCTCGACGACGTCGCGAACTTCATCGTTCCCGACGGGGCGAAGCGGCCCTGGATGTCGGCGATGACATTGACAGGTGTCTTCGTGAAGATGCAGAACGTACCGTCGGTATCGATGCGAACGACCGCGAGGTTGGCGATGCTGCTCGACCCGACGACGTAGTTGCCGTTCGAGAACTGCTTGTCAGCGTTCGTGTCCGCGCGCAGCGTCGAGCAACGATCGGCGGTGATATAGCCCGCCGAATCGGCTTCGGTCATCGTCAGGTTCACCAGTACCGCCTCGGTGCCGCCCGGCGCGCCGGTCGAGACCTCGGTTATCGCGCCGGCGCCTGGTCTGCCGAGGCGCCTCGTGTCGAATCGTGCCGGCGCGAACTCGGAGAACGAGAGGTTGCCGTTACCCGAGAAGACACCCTGTACGTCGGCGATCTCGTGAACCGGTGCGTTGTTGTAGAGACAGAAGTGGCCGTTGTCGAGTGGTATGACACCGAGGTTCGCGATGTCTTGCCCTGGCGTGTAGTTACCGTTCGACTTCGAGTTCCTCGCGGCGGTTGCCGCGGCGCAATCCCGATCGGCGGTCAGATAGCCGGCGCGCTGCGCGGCCGTCATCGTCAGGTTGACCAACGCCGCTGAACCACCAACACCCGCATTGACGTCGGTGGTCGATCCGCCGGGCCGTGGCTGCGGAGCGCCGACGAGCAATGGTGCTCGCGAGTACGCAGACGATTGCCGCCCGTTGCCGTCGGTCAGACGAACCCACACCCAATAGAAGCCCGTTGGCAGACCGCCCCCAAAGTTGAACGTGTTGACGCCGGTTTGCACGGCGATGCCGTTGCCGACTCGCGTGCCGCCGAACGTGCCGCGGTTCGTATCGAGCCAAACCTCTGCCGTCGTGCCGCCGCTCGGTGCACCGATGCCCTGCGCGTCGTCGCGGAACTTCACCGCAAAACCCGGTGTCGCCGTGTCGACGGCCGACAACTTGATGTCGTCGACGGTGAAGCAGCGAACTCCTCGGTCCTCGTGCGGATCGAAGCGGATCTCGGTTATCTGTTGACCGCCCCAGCCCGGCCCGCCCGTGCCTTCTTCGAGCACCGCGTTCGGCGGATTGGTGCCGAGCTCGAGGTCGATGTCGTTCCATCCGGGGTAGACGACGATGTCCTGCGAGATCTGGTAGAAGTCCAACCCTGCGGTGCGGAACAGCACCCGCGCGTTCATACCGCCGCCGGGTGCGTCGGCGAGGCTGAAGCCGCCTTCGTAGAAGATGCGCACGCTGAGCCGGTTGTACCAATTGCCGTCGATGGGTTCGGCGATCGGCAGAATGAAGCCGGGATCGTTGTTGGTGCTGCACGCATGCATCGAGCCGTTGGCGAACGAGATGTTGTTGATGTTCGCGTAGTCGGCCACGTCATCAGGGCCGTTGAAGTCCCACGCGTTGCCCCGCACGTTTGCGGCGTAGTCGGCGCCACCGGCGCGGTCGGGGTCGAGCACGTTCGGGATGGGCTCGGTGACCGGCGCGGCCGATCCTCCGTTGCGCAGTACACGGATGTAGTCGATCTCGAACGAGCCGGCAGCGGCAGCGAACACGCGCAGGCCATAGACGTTGCCCGTCCATCCCTGCGCCGCGCCGACGGGGAACGTGTACGTCTGCCATCCCTGGTCGAGGAGAAACGACATGTTGGGATTACAGGTGGGCACCGTCTCGCCGCACGTGTAGAAGCTGAGCCCTGCGGGAGTCTGGCCGGACAGCGAAGTGCGCATGCGCATGACGATCGTGGAGTAGTTCGACGCTACGATCGGCCGCAACCACGTGCTCGATCCCCACTGCAGCGCATGTGAGCCGTAGTGCGCGCTGCCGATGAGCACACCGCCTTGCGCCGCGGCGTCGTACTTCAACGTGCCGCCGCTGACCGACGCGTTGGAGATGTTGGCCGACTCTGCGCGAGCTTGGAAGTCCCAGTCCGCGTCGTTGCTGAAATCCCACGGATCGCCGAGTTCTTCGGTCGCGTAGTCGCCCGACGAGGAGTATCCGCCGGGGGTCGCGTGGGCTGTCATCGTCGGTGAAAGCACCGTTGCCAAGATTGCGCCGACCAAGAAAAGTCGTCGATTTCGCCGAAACACGTGGGATCCTCCGTGGGTGCCGCCCGCACGTGTGATCGACATGGAACCTAACGCGGTTGACCTAAAAAGGACGGTCGCGCCAAACGTTGCAGTACGTTCGACCTATGGAATCACCCGTTAGAGAGCCTGCTCGCGACGTAGATCCCGATGCATTGGCTGCGTTCACATTTCACGTGTGGAACTACAAACAGGGTCAGATGGTGTCGCTGATGATCCAACTCGGCGATCGCCTCGGCCTCTACGCAGCACTCGACAGCGCGGGGCCGGTGTCCGCCCAAGAGCTTGCGGCGCGTACCGGCTTGCATCCGCGCTGGCTGCTCGAATGGTTGCGGGGACAAGCCGCGGCGCGGTTGGTTGCGCGTCACCCCGATGACCGATTCGAACTCACCCTCGAGGCCGCGTTGGTTCTCGCGCGCGCCGACGAGGTCACGTTCGCGGCCGCCGCGTTCGACGAAGAACGTCCCTCGGACTATGTCGATCGGCTGAGCGGCGCGTTCCGCAGCGGTATCGGCCTGACCTACGACGATCTCGGTCGCGGCTGCGCCCATCATGTCGAGCGCATGTTGGGTCCGGTCACGCGCGCGCTGTTGGTCCCCGTCGTGATCCCCGCGCTCGATGGTGTGCAGGCCAAGCTCGAACGCGGTGCCGTCGTCGCCGATGTGGGTTGCGGTGCGGGCCTCGCGCTCGAGTTGTTGGCGCAGGCCTTTCCGCTGTCGCAGTTCCATGGCTACGACCTTTCGCGGCATGCCATCGAGACCGCTCGCGACCGCATGGTCCGAGCCGGTCTCGCCAACGTCGAGTTCCATCACGATCGCGCCGAAGATATCTCGCCGGATCTTTCGTTCGACCTCGTACTCACCTTCGACTGCATGCACGACATGACCCGACCTGATCGCGCCATCGACGTCATTCGTCGATCGTTGAAGCCCGATGGCACGTGGTTGATCAAGGACATACGCAGCGCCCCCGAGTTCGCTGACAATCTCAAGAACCCGATGTTGGCCTTGATGTACGCGTCCTCCGTCGCGACGTGTATGTCGTCGGCGATGTCCGAACCCGATGGGCTCGGTCTCGGCACGTTGGGCTTCAACCCGGAGGTCGCGGAGTCGATGGTGCGGGCGGGCGGCTTCACCGACTTCCGCGTGCACGACTTCCCTGACAAGGCGAATCTCTACTATGAGGTTCGCATCTAGGAACCTGGGGAGAGCTAATGGCCGGACGTCTGGTGGAGCGCGTCGCGATTGTCACGGGTGCCGGTTCCGGCATCGGTCGTGCGAGCGCAATGAAAATGGCGAGTGAAGGAGCGTTGGTGATCGTGAACGACATCAACGGCGACACGGCAGAGGCGACGGTGCAGGAAATTCGTGCGGCCGGCGGCACGGCCGAGGCCCGCCCCGCGGATGTACGGCTGCGCGTCGAGGTCGACGCGCTGATCGACGAGACGGTGGCGCGCCACGGCCGGCTCGACGTGTTGCACAACAACGCCGGCGGTGGGGGCACGGTGCCGTTCCTCGACTTGAGCGACGAGGCGTATCTCGGCGACATCGCCCTCAATCAGCATTCGGTCTTCTACGGCATCCGTGCCGCGCTGCGGGTGATGGTGCCACGCGGCAGCGGCTCGATCATCTCGACGTCGTCGGCCGCCGGTCTCGGCGCCGTCCCCGGCTTGGCGGCGTACGGCTCGGCCAAGGCCGCCGTGATCATGCTCACCCGTTGCGCGGCGGTGGAGTACGCCCACACCGGTGTGCGGGTGAATGCGATTGCGCCGGGCTCGATGGGTACGCCGGCCTTCGCGATGTGGCTCGACTCGATGCCCGTCGGCCTCGCCGGCTACGAGCGCCAGATCCCCCAGAATCGACTCGGTCGACCCGACGAGATCGCCGACGCCGCCGCCTGGCTGGCCTCCGACGAATCGTCCTATGTCAACGGGGCGGTCATCCCCGTTGACGGCGGATGCTGGGCGAAATTGGCCAGCCCCACCTTCAACTGACGTCGGCCCGGGCCGCGCAAGGCCTCCGACCAGGGCCGCAACCTACAGCTATTTATTATCCCTATAGTTAATCAATTAGGGGTTTACGGCGACCTATCTCATGGGTATGGTCGTAACCTAATTGCAACATTCTGCGGGCCGGCGGGTCCGCAGCAAGAAGTAACGGGCGAATTCCGACGTCCGGCCTTTGCGGTCGCACACCGCACGGTCGTGGAGGAGTCCACTAATGACGATCATCGACCTGCGTACCTCCGATGGTGTGGCACTCACGCCGGATGGCGGCGCGGCGCCCGTGAGCGCCGCTCCGCTCGTTTCGGACTTCTTGGTGCTGGCCAACCGCCTGCCCGTCAGCATTGCCGACGGCGAGGCGGTGCGCAGCCCCGGTGGATTGGTGGCCGCGCTGTTGCCGGCGTTGTCCGCTGGCAACGGTGTGTGGATCGGCGCGTCGGGCAGTCCCGGCGCCGGCTCGGTGCCCACCGAATACGAGGGCGTGCGTCTGCGTGACGTCGCGATCGCGCCCGGCGACATCGACGATTATTACGACGGCTTTGCGAACAACACGCTGTGGCCGCTCTACCACGATGCCATCCGCAAGCCGACCTTCAACAAGGCCTGGTGGGACGCGTACGTGCGAGTCAACCATGCATTCGCGTCGGCGGCGGTAGAGGCCGCGTCGCCCGGCGCCATGGTGTGGGTGCACGACTATCACCTGCAGTTGGTGCCCGAGATGCTGCGGGCCCGCCGGCCCGATTTGCGCATCGGGTTCTTCCTCCACATCCCCTTCCCGCCCCAAGAACTGTTCATGCAGTTGCCGTGGCGCAAAGAGATCTTGCGCGGGGTGCTCGGTTCCGACGTCGTGGGCTTCCAAGAACCGACTGCCGCGGCCAACTTCCGCCGACTGGCTCGCCTCGTCGGCGCCAACGGGCGCGGGCATTCGCTGAACTACGACGGCCGCGTCGTGCAGGTGGGCGCCTTCCCGGTGTCGATCGACATCGAGCCCTTCGAGACGCTGGCGTCGTCGCCATCGGTCCAGCAGCGCGCCATCGAGATCCGTCAGGGCCTCGGCTCGCCCGAGCACGTACTGCTCGGCGTCGACCGCCTCGACTACACCAAGGGCATCGACCTGCGGCTGCGCGCGTTCCGCGAGCTGCTCGAAGAGGGCGTGCTCGATCCCCAGAAAGTCGTCATGGTCCAGATCGCGGTGCCGAGCCGCGAAAATGTGCACGACTATCTATGCCAACGGGAGATCGTCGAGCGTATGGTGGGCGAGATCAACGGCTCATTCGCTCGCGTAGGCACGACTCCGGTGCATTACCTCCACCGGTCGATTCCGATGGAAGAGCTCGTCGCGCTGTATTGCGCGGCCGACGTCATGTTGGTCACCCCGCTGCGTGACGGCATGAACCTCGTGGCCAAAGAGTACGTCGCGTCACGCGTCGATCAGGGCGGCGCGCTCGTATTGTCCGAATTCGCCGGTGCCGCGCGCGAGCTCGGTGCCGCGGATCTCGTCAATCCCCACGACATCGAAGACATGAAGGTCGCGATCACGGCGTCATTGCGCCGCAGCCGACCGCTGGCCACTCGCCGGATGCAACGGCTTCGCCACTCGGTGAAGAACCACGACGTCTACCACTGGACCGAGTCCTTTCTCGGAGCGCTTCGCGCCGTGCGCTGATGCCCGAAACGGACGCAGCGCTCGACAATCGTGTACGCGAACTGGCTCGCGCTGCAGTCCTTCTGGTCGGGTGTGATTTCGATGGAACGCTGGCGCCCCTCGTCGACGATCCCGCACGCGCCTTGGGCAACGCCGACTCGGTGCGCGCGTTGCGCTTGATGGCGGGGCTGCCCCACACGCACGTGGCGGTGGTGTCCGGACGCTCGCTGCGCGATCTCGCGCTGCTCAGTCGCCTGCCGAGCGAAGTCCATCTCGTCGGCAGCCACGGCTCCGAGTTCGATGTCGGCATCTCGATCGATATCGACGAGGCCGCCCGTGAGCGACTCGCCGACATCAGCCGCGAGCTCGACAAGTTGGCCCAGGGCCACGATGGCATCGGTCTCGAAGTCAAGCCGGCCAGCATCGCGTTGCACTACCGGACCGCCGACCGCGAGACGGCTTCTGCCGTCGTCGACGCCGTACTCAAAGGCCCGGCGGCGCGCGAAGGCGTCTACGTCAAACACGGCAAGATGGTCGTGGAACTCGCGGTCGTGCACGCGAACAAGGGCGACAGCCTGCAACGGTTGCGCCAAGAGGTCGGTGCGTCGGCGGTCGTGTATTTCGGCGACGACGTCACCGACGAAGATGCGTTCGTCACCTTGTCCGGGCCCGATCTCGGGATCAAGGTCGGTGAAGGCGAGACCCATGCGTCACTCCGGCTGAATGGCACCGACCAGGTCGCGCAGGTACTCGCACAGCTCTATGAGGCGAGACGCGATTGGGTGTTGGGCACGGGCGCACTGCCCATCGAGCGCCACTCATTGCTGTCCAACGGCAAGCACACGGCCATCGTCAATCCCCGAGGACGCATCGTGTGGATGTGTTTCCCGCGGCCCGATTCGCCGGCGCTGTTCGCCGAGTTGGTCGGCGGGGAGCCTGCGGGTTACTTCGACGTCGCATCGGCCCGCAACGCCGTGCCGCTGGCGCAGCGTTACGTGGGCGATTCGATGATCGTGCAAACGCGTTGGCCCGGTTTCACCGTGCACGACTATTTCGACGATCCGCCGGCCGAACGCGAAGACCAGAACGCGCCGCTGCGTTTGCTGCGCTGTCTTTCCGGCAGCGAGGTCGCGCGAGTTACGTTCGCCCCTCGGCCCGACTACTCGATGGGCCCCGTCAGCATGAGCGTCGAGCGCGACGCAGACGACCGGCCCATCGGCCTCGTTGCGTCCGGGTCGTCGCTGCCGATCGCATTGCGTGCGCCCGGGGTCGAGTGGACCTTGCGCGAAGACGGCGTGCACATGACGGCGACCGCCGAAATAGACCTACGCAACGGGCCCGTGCTGTTCGAATTGCGGTGCGGCACGCGGGACCTCGCCGACGACTACTACCCCGAGGCGATGCGGCGGCAGCGGGCCAAGGATGCGTGGAGCAATTGGGCGGCAGGGTTACGGCTGCCCGCCATCGAGGCCGACGCGGCGCGTCGTAGCGCGCTCACGCTCAAAGGCCTTTGTTACCACCCGACCGGTGCGTTCCTCGCCGCCGCGACGACCAGTCTCCCCGCGCATCTCGGCGGCGTTCGCAACTGGGACTACCGCTACGCGTGGCTGCGCGATGGCGCGCTCTCGGCACGCGCGCTCGTGCGCCTCGGCAGCAACCAAGAGGCGTTGCAGTTCGTGGCGTGGTTGGCGGCCGTCTTCGAGAAAGTCCCCGATGCCGACCGCATCATGCCGTTGTATTCGGTCAACGGTTCCGAGTTGGGCGTCGAAGCGGTTTTGGCCCAGCTGCCCGGATACGCCGGTAGCCGGCCCGTGAGAGTCGGCAACGCCGCGCTGCATCAAGTGCAACTCGACGTGTTCGGTCCGGTGCTCGATCTGCTCTACGAGCTGTGCGAGAGCGGGGTCGTGCTCGATCGCCGCCAACTCGCGGTGGCCGAGATGATGGTCGGTGCCGTGAGCCGCCGATGGCACGAACCCGACCACGGCATCTGGGAAGTGCGCATCGCCCCTCGCCACCACGTCCACTCCAAGGTGATGTGTTGGATGGCCGTCGACCGCGCGATCGCCATGAGCGAGCGCAACGGTGGCAAAGCCCGACCCGAATGGATTGCGCTGCGCGAAGAGATTCGCAACGACGTGTTGACGAACGGATGGGACGACAAGGTCGGCAGCTTCGTCGTCGCGTACGGCGTGCCCGAGCTCGACGCGTCGGTGTTGCAGATCGTGTCGAGCGGCATGCTGTCCGCCGACGACGAACGCGCGCGAGCGACGCTGCGAGCAATCGAAGTGGCGCTGCGCGACGGACCAACGGTGTTCCGATACCGCTATGACGACGGCATCGCCGGCCACGATTCGGGGTTCCACCTCTGCACCGGTTGGCTCATCGAGGCCTACGTGCGTTCGGGCCGACTCGACGATGCCTACGACTTGTTCAAGCAGATGTTGACCCTCACCGGCCCCACTGGCCTACTCAGCGAGGGCTATGACCCCCGCACCGACCGCGCGCTGGGCAACTTCCCGCAGGCGTATTCGCACATCGCCGTTGTCGATTCGGCCTATGCGATCTCACGCTGGCCCGGCTAGCCAGTGCGGCTCCGCCGCACCGGATGGGCGGCTTCGCCGCGGGAAGGACGTCTCGCTTTCAGGGACGCCGCGGCGCTCGTCTACGAGCCGTAGCGGGCGCGGAGTTCGTGTTTGAGCACCTTGCCCGCGGCGTTGCGCGGCAACGCGTCGACGATCTCCAGCTGTTGCGGCAGCTTGCGGGTGATGAGCTTGCGATCGAGTAGATGACGGCGCATCTCGTCCATCGTGAGCGGCGCGACGTCGGGAACACACGCCACCACCGCGCACACGCGCTCGCCGCTTGCTGCGTCGGATAACCCGATGACCGCAACGTCGCTGACCTTGTCGTGTTCGTAGAGGAGGTCTTCGACCTCTTTCGCGCTGATGTTCTCGCCCTTGCGGATGATGACGTCCTTCAGGCGGCCGGTGATGACGACATAGCCGTCGGTGTCGAGATGTCCGATGTCGCCCGTGCGAAAGAAGCCGTTCTCGTCGAACGCCGCGGCGGTGAGCGCCGCGTCGACGTAGCCCACGAACATGTGTGGACCCCGCACCCGCAACTCTCCATCGACGCCCGGCGCCAGTACGGCACCGTCGTCGCCGATGGCCACGATCTCCATGCCGTCGGCGGCGCGACCCTCGGTGTGGGCCAGCTTGTCGGGTGGATCCCACACCGCCGACATGCCGAGCATCGCGCCTTCGGTGAGCCCGTAGCCGGCGACGATGCCCACACCGCCCACCTCGCGCACGAGGTCGTAGTGCAACTGCGGCGGCTTGGGTGCTGCGCCACCCGGATACGCGCGCACGTGGGGGAACAGCGGGATATCGGGTTGCGCGCGTTGCGCGGCGAGATACGCCAGATGAAATGCGGTCGTCACCCCGGCGAGGGTCACTCCTTCACGGCTGAGCGTGGGTATGGCGTCGGGGTCGTTGAACGACTCGATGAGGATGATGCGGCATCCGCTCATCAGGGTCGCCATCAACCAATTGATGCCGCCGAGGTGTGCGAACGGAAACGCCAACGCGCTGCGATCCGCGGGGGTGATCGCAAGGCGATGGCACATCGAGTGGGTCATCGCCGCGACCGACGAATGCCGGTGCATCGCGCCCTTGGGGTCGGCGGTCGTGCCCGACGTGTACATGATCCACGCCACGCGTTCGGTGTCGGTGGGTGGTGGTGGCAGGGTTGCCGGATCGCCCGCCGGTAGTGGCTGATCGCGTTGGACGATCACGATGTTGTCGCAGAATTGGCGCACCAGCGCGGCGTAGTCGTACCCGCGCCAATGCCCCGGCACGATGAACCACTTCGTACGCAACTGCGCCGCGATGAAACCGACCTCGCGCTCGCGATAGATGTTGAGCATCGGGTTCTGGATCGTGCCGAGTCGGTCGAGCGCTCCCGTGACGATGGTGGCTTCGATCCACGTGGGCAAGATCCACGACACAACGTCGCCCGACTGCACCCCCATAGCCGCGAGGCCCGCCGCGGTCTCGAGCACGCGCCGGCGATAGTCGCCGAACGTGATGCTGCGGCGGATCTCGTCGACCGCCATGACGAGATCGGGCGTGGCGGCGGCCCGACGCTCGATGAGATCCCACAGCGAGGTCCCGCGCTCATACGCGTCGGGCTCGGGGCGGGTCATCGGGGCAGGCCCAGCACTCGCTCCGCGACGATGTTGCGTTGGATCTCCGACGTGCCGCCGTAGATCGACTGCGACAGCGAGAAGAAGAACGACGACTGCATGGGGCTGACGGGGTAGTGGTAGATCGGCTCGCGGCGCCCGAGACCGACGGCCGCGCGACGTTCGTCGTCGGGTTTGCCGGTGAGGATCTGCCCCGCGGGACCGAGCAGCCCGATGGCCAGGTTCTGCGCAACCTTGTCGTAGTCGGTCCAATACAGCTTGTTCATGGCCTCGAGTGCGGCCGTCTCGCGCGTGTGTCGGTTGTGCACGACCGCCGTGAGGATGCGCAGGCTCGACATGCGCAGGATCTCGACTTTGCTCCACGCCCACGCCAACTGTTGGCGCACGATCGGGTCGCTCGTACGCCCCTGCGCCTTGGCGCTGACGATCATGTCCTCGAGTTCGCTCTTCAGGCGTTCGTAGCTCGACGCCGCGCTGGTGCCGCGCTCGAACCCGAGCGTCGTCATCGCCACCTTCCATCCGTTGCCGATGCCGCCCACCACGTTGGTATCGGGACAACGCGCCCCTTTGATCTCGACGCGGTTGAAGCCTCTGGTGCCGTCGGGCTGGGGGAGCGCGATGACTTCGATGCCCGGTTGGCGCATCGGGAGCAAGAAGAACGTGATGCCCGCATGGCGCGGAGTGATCTCGGCATCGGTGCGAGCGAGCAGGATCATGTAGTCGGAGTCTTCGGCTTCGCTCGTCCAGATCTTCGTTCCATCGATGATCCAGTCATCGCCCGAGCGAACAGCACTGGTTTGCAGCGAGGCAAGGTCGGAGCCGGCGTCGGGCTCGCTGAACCCTTGGCACCACACGATCTCACCTTTGAGGATGCGCGGCAAGAACTCGTGCTTCTGCTCCTCGGTTCCCCATTGCAAGAGTGTGGGACCGACGAGGATCTCGCCCAGCGACGACACCCGCATCGGTGCCTTCGCCCGTGCGAACTCTTCGTTCAACACCACCTGGTCGATGACCGACAGCCCGCGGCCGCCGTACTCCTTGGGCCACGACGCGCAGACGAAACCGCCCTCGAAGAGCTTGCCCGTCCACTCGGCGAGAAACGCCTCGCGGTCGGTGGTCTGGGGAAGGTTGTCGCGTATCCACGTCCGCACTTCTTGTCCGAATGCAACCGCTTCAGGAGGGTATCGAGCGTCCATCGCTTCGGAAGCTAGTCGGCAACACCCGCAGCGTCGCAGCCAGATCGCCGATACCGGGCAACACCTCGTACAACAAGGTCGTGACGCCCGCGGTAACGAACCGTTCGAGTTGTGCGCGGCACTCCTCGGGCGAACCGATGACCACCAGATCGCGTATCAGTTGCTCGGGCGCATCGTCGATGTTGGTACCCATGCGGTCGAGTAGATCGCCCCGGCCGAGTCCGAGGTGATAGCGAGCATAGGTCGGTGTCAGCAGGTACCGACCGACGCGGCGGCGCGCGACCGTGAGCGCACGTTCGGTCTCGGCGCGGCCATCGACAACACACACGGTCACCCATGCGATGACCGCGAACTCGCGGCGCAGCGGAGCGACTTGTTCGAGCAACGGGGCGACGTCGTCCGCGCTGAGTGAGGTCAGGACGACGCCGTCGCCTTCGCGGCCGGCAAGGCGCAACATCTGCGGTTGCAGTGCACCGATCGCCAGCGCCGGCGCCGGGTCGGGCACCAGACCCAGCCGGAACCCGCCGTCGACCCGTTCGCCGGCAAGCGCACGTCGCAGGTAGCGAACCGTGTCTCGAACGCGCGCCAGCGGTTCGGTGAACGAGATGCTGTTCCACCCCTCGACGATCGCCGGTGACGAGGCGCCGAGGCCGATCGTGACCCGGCCGGGGGCGGCCGAGGCGAGCGCGGCCGCGGTCTGCGCCAGCAACGCACGGCCGCGGGTGTACACCGGAACGATCGCGGTGCCCAGCGCCAGCCGAGGCTCGGCGGCTGCGACGATCGCGAGCGGACCGATGCCGTCCGCGCGGTCACTTTCTCCCGCCCAGAAGTCGCTGTAGCCGACGTCGGCCAACTCGACCGCGAACGAGGGGAGATCACTGAGTGCGACGGCGTGCGGAGCGATGACGCCGACGCGCGTCACGCCGCGTTGCTCGACGCGCTCGCCGCCGGATTTGCGGTCCAGCGCTGCTCGATGTCGGCCACGGAGACGACGGTGCCGAACGAAAGGTCGAGCTTGCTCAGCGCGTTGGCATGCCGCGCTGCCTCGTAGTCACCGCACGCGTCACGCGCGATGACGACGTAGTAGTCGAGCATGAAGCCGTCACGAATGGTCGATTCGACACAGCCGGTCGTCGCCACGCCACAAACGACGATGGTCTGTACGCCATTGCTGCGCAGCAATTGGTCGAGCCGAGTGCCGATGAACGCGCTGTAGCGATGCTTGTCGAGAACGAACTCCTTCGCGCGGCCTTCGGGGCGGAGGTCGCCATAGAAGTCGGCACCCCAGGTGCCCTCCATCACGCACGGCGGACGCTCGTGTCCGTGGTTGCGGCGGTACTGGGCGTAGAGCGCGGGCGACAGGTACTTGTCGTCGCCGAGCATGCGGACGAATACGGTCATCGCACCGGCCCGGCGAGCCGCGTCGAGCAGTGCCTTCGATCGATCGAGCACCGAGTCGATACCCGTGTCGCCCATGAAGCCCGGCACCTGTTGCTGAGCGACCCATCCGTCGGCGTGGACGAAGTCATTCTGCAGATCGACCATGATGAGCGCCGCACGCGCCGGGTCGGCTTGATCGATCCAATCGAATAACACCTCGGTGCGGTCGAGCACGGTTCCTCCCGGGATCAATTGAGATGACAGCGATAGTGTGCGGCCATGACGAAGTCTGCCATCTCGGTCGAGGTCCGGCCGCTCACCGCGACCTGTGGTGCAGAGATCCACGGAGTCGATCTCTCGCACCCCATCGACGACGCGACCTACCTCGAGGTTCGCCGCGCCGTGCTCGACTACGGAGCGATCTTCTTCCGCGACCAAGCGATCGATGACCTCGCGCAGAACCGGTTTGCCAGCCGCTTCGGTGAACCCGACATTTTTCCCTTCGGCGAGCGTCCGACCGCCGAAGCGCCCGCGGTGCACGTGATCGACTTCGACGGGGCCACCGACGCCGAAGGCAAAGGTGCCGACACGTGGCACGCCGATGTGACGTTCATTCCCACGCCGCCGTTGGGCACCGTGTTGCGCGCTGTCGTGCTGCCTCCCTATGGCGGCGACACGTGCTTCGCCAACATGAGCGCTGCGTACGACGCGTTGTCGGCGCCGTTGCGCGAGATGCTCGACGGCCTCACGGCGCTACACGATTACCGGGTCTTCGCGCCCAAGCTCTTCCGCACCGATCCCGTCAACGGTCCGAGCAAGCTCGAAGAGCGGGCCAAGGTCAATCCGCCGGTCGAGCACCCTGTGGTGCGTACACATCCCGACTCGGGTCGCAAGGTCCTGTTCGTCAACCGCAACTACACCTCGCGGATCGTCGGTTTGACCGAGCGCGAGAACGAAATGTTGTTGCCCTACCTGTTCGATCACGCGCGTGATCCGATGTTCCAGTGCCGGTTCCAGTGGCGGCCGGGTTCGGTCGCGTTCTGGGACAACCGCCTCGTGCAGCACTACGCCGTCGCCGACTACACGGCGCGGCGGCGTATGCATCGCGTCGTCATCAAGGGCGACAAGCCGTACTGACCACAAAACACTCCGTTCTCGCAGTCAAACGTCGGACCATGTCCGACGATTGACTGCCAGTTCGGGGGTGTTGGCTAGTGCCCTGACCACAAAGGTTCGCGCGTTTGGGTCATGCGGCTTATTTGGCGGGTCGTTTCGCTACGCGCGATGGCGGTGACTATCGTGCGCGCTACTTGCTCGGGGCAAGGAAACCCTTTTTGGGTTTATGCAAGGGGGTAGACAGAGATGAAATCCGGACGTTTGGAGCGTCTTCTTCCGCTGACGGGCGCAGTGTTCGCGGTGTTCTTCGCCGCCGCCTTCCTCATTTCCGGTGAACCGGTCGACGTCGACGCCTCTGGTGCCGAAGTCATCGCCAAATACGACGACGAAGCGAAGGCCTACATTCTGCTCATTCTGCTGCTGATCGCCGCGGTGGGATTGATGTTCTTCGCTGGAGTGTTGCGCTCTCGTCTGCGCGAGGCCGGCTGGGAACCCATCGCCACAACTGCATTCGGCGGCGCGGTGGTGACGTCGGTCGCGCTAGGAATCTTCGGCATGATGCAAATTGCGCTCGTCGACGCCTCCGAACTGGGAGAGGAACAGGTGGCCCAGGCGTTGAACATCATCGACAACGACAACTTCATGCCCGCCCTCATCGGTATGACCGTGATGTACCTCGCGACGGGATGGCACTGCGTGCGCTCCGGCGTGCTGCCGAAATGGCTCGCATGGCTGTCAGTCTTCCTGGGCGTTCTCTGCTTTGCCGGCCCCGCGGGATTCATTGCGTTTCTGGCGTTCCCGATTTGGATGTTGATCGTGAGCATCGTCCTCTTCACGCGGCAAAGCCGAGTGGTAGCTGGACCGTTCGGTCCAACCGCAACCAACTAGCGCGCGAAAGTATGTGGTCAGGGCACTAGCCACGCCGGAAAGGCACTGTGTACGGTCTGCGCCGGGGCCGAATGAGCAGCACGCGCACTTCTCTCGCATGGATCTCGTCGGCGCTCAGCGCGCTCGTCGTATCCATCAACCTCACGGTGATGAGCGTCGCGTTCGACTCGATGCGCCGCGACTTTCCCGGCACCGAACTCAGTGTGATGGGTTGGGTCCTGTCGGTGTACACCATCGTGTTCGGGGCGCTGTTGGTACCGGCCGGCCGTCTGGCGGATCACCTCGGCCGGCGCACGATCTTCCTGTGGGGATTGGGCATCATGTCGGTGTCGTCCACGCTCGCCGGCCTCGCCCCGTCGGTGTGGGTGGTGATCTTGGGACGCGTCGGCCAGGGCGCCGCGGCAGCGTGCCTGGTGCCGTCGACGCTCGGACTCTTGCTCGACGCCGTGCCGAGCGAACAGCGGGTCACGGTCACGGCCTTTTACAGCGTGTTGGCCTCGGTCGGCGGCGTCGCGGGGCCGACAGTCGGCGCGTTGTTGATCCAACAGTCCAGTTGGCGGGCGGCGTTCTTCATCGCGCCGGTACTCGCCGTGCTGTCGTGGATCACCGGCTTTCGCTCGTTGCCCGACACCAAGCGCGTCGAGTCGGGCCCGTTGCCCGACCTGATCGGTGCACTGCTCTTGGTGGTGAGTCTGTCGGCGTTTTCGCTCGGCGTGTTGCAGTCGCGTGATTGGGGCTGGGCCGACGAGCGCACCGTCGGCGCGCTCGCGTTCTCCGTCGCGACCGCGGTGTGGTTCTGGCGCCGCTCGAGCGTGCACCCCGTACCGGTGCTGCCGATGAAACTCACCCGCATCCGCAGCTTCGCGGTCGCGAACATCGCCTCGCTGCTCTATGGAGGAGCAACGGGCGCGCTTCTGTTCGCCACGGTCTTGTTCTTGCGGGAGGTGTGGGACTACGACATCGTGCAAGCGGGCCTCGGGCTTCTTCCGTTGGCGATCGCGTCACTGGTCACGGCCTGGCTCGGCGGACGCCTGGGCAATCGTTACGGAGAGCGGGCGGTCGCAGTTCCGGGATCGCTGATCGTCGCCGCCGGCATGGGGTGGTTCGCGTGGCGTGTCGGCGCGCATCCCGAGTTCGTGCGCGAGTGGCTGCCCGGCGGCACGTTGATCGGCCTGGGCATGGGGCTCACGTACCCGATGATCGGGTCCGCCTGCGTGCGCGGTGTCGCGAGGGCCGACTTGTCGGTGGCAAGCGCGGCGAACCGTATGACCCTGCAAGTCGGCAACGCGGTGGGTATCGCGCTCGTGATCGCGATTCTGGGCGATGCGAAAGGGCATGCGATGCTCGACCAGATGCGCATCGCGTGGGGGGTCACCGCCGCGTTGGTTCTCGCCGTCGCGCTGACGATGGCTCTGTTGGATCGGCCCGCGCACGTCGTGCGCGTGACGGGCCGGAGCGCTCAGGTCGTTGCGTCGCCGTAGATGATCATTGTCGACAACGCCAGCGCGAGCGCTGCCGAAACGCCGGCCGCCCACGCCGAGTTGGCGAAGCCACCCGCAGACGCGCTCGTACCGATGATAGCGATCAGCAGCGTCTGACCGATGCTCGAGCCGAGTTGGCCGGCCATGCTCAGCACACCGTTGGCGATGCCCGCGTCGCCGTCGTCGACCGCGTTGGTAACGGCGGTGACCAACCCGGGTCGCCCGTAGCCCACCCCGAACCCGGTCAGCACGATGCTGAGTACCACCAACGCGATCGAGTGCTGCAGTACCCCGACCGCGGTGATGGCACAGCCGGCAACCAGCACGGCGTTGCCCGACATCAACACCCAGCGCGTGCCGATGCTGCGCGCATGCCGGGCCGACATGCTCGCGGCCACCGAGAACGCGGCAGGCCGTAGTCCCGACAGAAGCGCAACCGTGCCGGTGCCGTAACCAAAGACGCGATTGAACATGAACACGCCCGACGTCGACAGCCCCATCAACGTGATGTGCAGCAACATATTGGTGGCGACCGGAGCACCCACGTCGCGTCGCGTCAACCACGAGGGTCGCAACAGCGGTTCGGTGGCGCGGCGTTCGACGAAGCCGAATGCCACGAGCCCGGCCACGCCGAGGACCGTCGCCACTTGCACCGCGCCATGTTCGACACCCCAGTCGCCGAGACGATTGAGGGCGAAGAGCAGTCCCACCACCGCGATAGTGAGTGTCGTTGCCCCGGCGACGTCGAAGCGCACGTCGGGTCGGCGCGGAGTCTCGGGGAGCAGCGGCACCGCGGCGATCACCGCCACGGTGGCGATGGCCGCCTGGCCGATGAACATCGGGCGCCATCCGAGGGAGTCGACCAATGGCCCGCCGACCACGATCGCGATGACCGGTGACGCCGACAAGACCGTGACGACCTTGCCGAAGGCGCGCGCCCGGTCGGCCGGCGCGACGACGCGCGCCAAGATGCCGAACGCGGCGGGCGATGTCGATGCACCGGCGAGTTGCGATGCCGTACGCAGCACGATCAGCGACGCCACGTTGGGCGAAAACGCCGTGGCAAATGCCAGCACGGTGGCCACTGTCCATCCCCAGATGAACACGCGCCGATGACCGTAGAGATCGCCGAGTTTGCCGAACAACGGCATGCTGACGCCGAATGCGATCGCCGGCGCGATGTTGACCCAGGCGACGACGCTCGTGCGGCTGTGGAGATCTTCGGAGATCGTCGGCAGCGCCGCGACCAACAACATGTTCGCGAACGAACTCGCCGCGACGCCCGCCATGATGACGAACATGACTGCGGACTCGTAACGGGGATGGCTCTCGATCGCCGCCCGGTCACGGCCCCGCACGACGTGACGAAGTGGGGGAGCCTCCACCGCGACATCCCCCGGTGCTCTCACCGGGCCCATCGTAAACAGTGCGTGGCGAAGAGACCGTGGTGGAGAGTGCGTGGCGGAGTGAGCACAGAGTAGACAAAGGGCGTGTTGCGTCTGCCCGGCCCATGCGTGATCGTGCTGGTCGGTCCGTCGGGCTCGGGGAAGTCCACGTGGGCGCAGACCAACCTGCCCCCGGACTCGATCGTGTCGAGTGATCGCTTGCGCGCGATGGTGGGCACCGGCGAGCACGACCTACGGGCCAGCGCCGATGCCTTCGATGTGCTCGACACCATTGTGGAGCGGCGAATGAAGCGTCGGCTCACAACCGTCATCGATACCTTGGGTATGGATGAGAATCGGCGCGCGAAGTGGCTGCGCGACGCGATGAAGTACAAGATGCCCTGCTTCGCGATCGGATTCGAAGTCACTCCGAACGAGGCGAAGGCGCGCCTTCGAGCACGCGGTCGTACGGTTCCCACCTCGGTGCTGAAACAACAATTCGACAGCTGGCGTCACGTGCGTAGTCGTCTGGTTGACGAGGGGTTCACGGGCGTGGTCATCGATCCGGGCGAGGCGGAGATCGTGCCCCCACAATTCGTCGACGCGTTGACGCGGGCGCGAGAACAGAAGGAGCATCCGGTGACGTTGCGATTCGGTCTGCAAATCCCGAGCTTCACGTGGCCGGGCGGCGCGCCGGAGATCGGTCCGCGCCTGCGAGACATCGCGCAAGCTGCCGAGGATGCGGGATTCGAGTCGATCTGGGTCATGGATCATTTCCGCCAGATCCCCATCGTCGGCCCCGACTGGCACGAGATGTTGGACAGCTACACCACCCTCGGCTTCGTTGCCGCGGCGACGAGGCGAGTCACGCTCGGCACGATGGTCACGGGCGTCACGTATCGAAACATCGCGCACCTCGGCAAGATCATCGCGACGCTCGACGTGCTCTCGGGTGGGCGGGCATGGTGTGGCATCGGCGCGGCGTGGTTCCGGCAGGAGCACCTTGGCTACGGATGGCCGTTCCCGTCGCTATCCGAACGCTACGCCTACCTCGAGGACGCGCTGCGACTGCTTCCGCTGCTGTGGGGCCCGGGCGCGCCGGCTTTCGACGGCGCGCGCATCAGCGTTCCGGAGGCGATGTGCTACCCGCGTCCGTTGCAGGAACGCATTCCGATACTGGTCGGTGGTTCGGGTGAACGGCGCACACTCAAGCTCGTCGCGCAGTATGCCGATGCGTGCAATTTGTTCGGAGAGGCCGACGTCATCCGACACAAGGTCGACGTGTTGCATCGTCGTTGCGACGCGGCGGGGCGCGCTCGTGACGAGATCGACATCACGCAATTGTCGAGTGTGCTCGTCGTCGACGATCGTCGCCATATCGACGACGCCGTCGCGGCGCTACGACCGCCGAACGTCAATGCGCAGCAATGGTCGACGCGGGTCAATGCCGGCACGGTCGACGATCACATCGGCCGCTACCGAGGCCTCGCCGATGCCGGCGTCGACATGGCGGTGTTGAGCCTCGCCGATCTGGGTGACACGATGCCCATCGAACGATTCGCACCGGTCATAACCGAGTTCGCGAAAACCAAACTCTGAGCCGAGTCTGCGCCAGAAGGGAGATAGAGATGTTCGACGGAGTGCGAGTTGTCGAGGTCGCGACGCACGTGTTCGTACCATCGGCGGCCGCGGTGTTGAGCGACTTCGGTGCCGAGGTCGTCAAGATCGAGCATCCGGTCACCGGTGACCCGTACCGCCACCTGCACACCGCGACACTCGGTGTCGACGGTGGTTCGGTCAACGTCAAGGTCGAACATTCGAACAGGGGCAAGCGCAGCATCGGGCTCGATATCAAGCACCCCGAGGGTCGCGCGCTGCTCTTGCGACTGGTCGAGCGAGCCGATGTGTTCGTCACCAATCTGCGACCGCGTGCGTTGCGGGCGGCCCGCCTCGATGTCACCGACGTGCGCGCGGCGAATCCCGGCATCATCTACGCGCGGGGTCATGGGTTCGGAGTGCGCGGGTCGGGTGCCGATCGCGCCGGCTTCGATGCGTCCGCGTATTGGGCGCGCGGTGGCGTCGGCTTGGCCTTGACGCCGGCCGACGTGAGCGACCCGATACTGCAGCGACCGGCGTTCGGTGACAACCAAGGCGCGATGAACCTCGCGTTCGGCATTGCCGCCGCGTTGTTCAAGAAGGAGCGCACCGGCGAGGGATCGGTCGTCGACGTGTCGCTGTTGGCCACTGCGATGTGGAGCCTTGCGTTCGATGTGCTGTCGGCGCGCAATCCTGGATACCTCGGGCGCGCGCCGACCCGGCCCTCGGGTTGGAACCCGCTGACGTCGACTTTTCGCACGAAGGACGACCGCCATCTCACCTTCGTGTTGCTCGAACCCGATCGCTATTGGGCCAGCTTCTGCGAGCACATCGACCGGGCCGACCTGATCGATGACCCCCGCTTTCGGGAGGCGACCATTCGCAACGCCAACGCCGACGCCCTGCTCGATATCCTCCACGAGGTCTTCGCCGCGCGTACCTACGCTGAGTGGCTGCCCCGCTTGGCGGGCTTCGACGGGCCGTGGGAGCCATTCCAGCGCGTGAGCGAGCTCGCGGACGACGAGCAGGTCGTGGCCAACGGCTATCTCGGCCCGGCCGGTGACGGGGGCTACCAGTTGGTGGCGCCACCGGCGCAGTTCGACGAGACACCGGTGCGGTCGCGCCGGGCCCCCGAGCACGGCGAGCACACCGAGGAGGTGCTGCTCGAGTTGGGCCTCGCCTGGGACGACATCGCCCTGCTCAAGGAGCAACACGTCATTCTCTGAACTCAGTGTGACCGATGGCTCGCGGTTGTGTACCGTCTGTCGCTTGAACTTGGGGGGTGTATGGCGACCACAAACGGTGCGCTGATCAGCGTCGAGGATGTCACCGTGCGCTTCGGTGGCGTCATCGCCGTCAATCGGGCATCCATGGCCGTGCCGGCGGGAGAGATCCGGGGTCTCATCGGGCCCAACGGTGCCGGCAAGACCACCTTGTTCGACACGATCACCGGCATGCGGCCACCGTCGTCGGGCTCGGTCTCCTTCGACGGGCTCGACATCACGAGCCGCAGCGCAGTCTGGCGCAGCCGCAACGGCATCCGGCGCACCTTCCAGCGCCAACAACCGTTCGGTTGGCTCTCGGTCGAGGACAACGTGTTGGTCGCGCTCGACTATCACGGCGGCGGTGGCGGGTTGCTGGGCGACATCGTTGCGTTCCCGACTCGCCGCCGCATCGAGGCAGAGCGCCGCGATCGCGCCCGCAAGGTGATTGAGCGCTGCGGCCTCTCGGATGTCCGCGACGTCGCCGCGGGCAAGCTGTCGATCGGCAAGATCCGCCTGCTCGAATTGGCCCGTGCCATTGTCGACGAACCACGACTGCTGCTGCTCGACGAGCCCACGTCGGGCCTCGAGGAATACGAAGCACAACGCTTTGCCGCCGTCGTGCGTGAATTCCGCACGGAAAGCGAAGCCGCAGTGTTGCTGGTCGAGCACGACGTGCCGTTCGTGATGAATCTGTGCGACCGCGTGACCGTGCTCAACCTCGGTGAGGTCATCGCCGAAGGCACCACGCACGAGGTCGCCAACAATCCCGTCGTCCGCGCCGCGTACCTGGGCTAAGGAGAGGTCGATGAGAGAGTTCCTGCAACTTGTCATCGCCGGTGCGGCGACCGGCGCAATCTATTCGCTCATCGCCGCCGGTCTCTCGGTGTCGTACACTGCGACGGGCATCTTCAATCTCGCGTACGGCGCCATCGCGTTCGATTCGGCGTTGCTGTACTACGAGCTCAACACCGGCCTCGGCTGGCCGATCATCCTTGCTTTCTTGTTCGTCATCGTCGTGTTTTGTCCGCTGCTGGGTCTCTTGTTGAATGTGGCCGTGTTCAGACCGCTCGCAACGGCGCCTGACGCCGCCAAGATCATGGCGACGGTTGGTCTGCTCGTCGCGCTCCCCGCGATCGGTCGTTACATCGTCGAGGGTGGCATCTCGACGTTCGGCTGGGGTATTCCCGACGCGAAGACCGTGCAACTTCCACCGGGCATATGGCGCTCGCCGGCGTCGGTCTCGCACTTCTGGTTCGACGTGAACCTCAACAGCAATCAGATCGCAGTGCTCGTGGTCGCGGGGATCGTCGCGGTCGCGTTGTGGTACATCCTGCGCCATACGCGGCTCGGCCTACAGATGCGAGCGGTCGTCGACAAGCCCGACTTGGCGAACTTGCGCGGTGTCGACGACGGTCGCACTTCCGCGGTCGCTTGGGTTATCGGTACGGTTCTCGCCGGCCTCGCCGGTGTCGTCGGCGCGCCGGTGCTCAACAGCCTCGAGATCAACAACTACAACATTGCGATGTTCATCGCGGCTGCGGCTGTAGTGCTCGGCGGCTTGCGATCGGTACCGCTGGCGTTCGCGGGAGGGCTCTTTTTGGGCGTCGCGCAGAACCTCGTTGGGAAGTACGCGACCGATTCCTTGCCGTTTGCGAAGGACATCCCAGGGTTCAAGAACTCGGTGCCGTTCGTCTTGCTGCTCGTCGGTTTGTTGCTGATCAACCGCGACCGTAATCGGCGCGGCGGCACCGTCGTCACGCAGCCACCACCGATCGACTGGAGCGACGATCTTCCTCGTTGGCGGGTGCAGTTGCCCTGGGCAATTGCGGCCCTCGTCTTTTTCATCTTCTCCATGTTCATCGTCGACGACGTGTGGGTCGGACTTTTCGCAAACGGCCTCGCACTAGCGGTGGTTTTCATGAGCTTCGTCATCGTGACGGGCCAGGGCGGCATGGTGTCGCTCGCCCAAGCCGCCTTCGTGATGGTGGCCGCATTCACAACCGGTCGATTCATGATCGAGTACAACTGGCCGTGGATACTCGCGTTGGTCGTCGGCATGCTCGTGGCGATGGTGCTCGGCATGATCGTGTCGTTGCCCGCATTGCGCCTCGGCGGCCTGCCGCTGGCGTTGGCCACACTCGCGCTGGGATTCCTCGGCGACGAGGTTTTGTTCAAGTGGAACTGGCTGCGGCGTAGCCAGGGTGGTTGGGACTATCGCGCAAAGACACCCAAGTTCTTCGGCATCAACTTCCGCAACGAGAAGCCGGCGCTCATCGCCTTGATGGTCATCGTGGGTCTGCTTACGGTCCTCGTACACAACTTGCACAAGAGCGCCAGCGGCCGCGCGATCACTGCGGTGCGCAATTCAGAACCGGCGGCTGCGACGTCCGGTCTTTCGATACCGCGTACCAAGCTTTCGATCTTCGCGTTGTCGTCCGCCGTGGCGGGTTTGGGCGGCGTGCTCGTCGCTACACGAAACGGTGCCATCGCCGACGGTACGTTCGTCACGCAGACCGGTCTTGCGTGGCTGGCTTCGGTAGTGCTGTTCGGCATCCGCAAGCCGCAAGGAGCGATCCTCGGCGGCCTCGTCACCGCAACTTCGGCGCAGATCTTCACCCGCGGTTTTCACTTCTTCTTCCTTCCGTCGTTCTTGCACTGGGACGGTCTCGGCTCGAGCACCGCGACCTACATCCAGAGCGCGCTCTTCGGCATCGGGGCCATCCAACTAGCGCGCCAGCCCGATGGTGTGCTCGCGATCACGGCTGCTCAGAACCGGTCCAAGCGCGACAAGCGACGCGCCAAGCGGCACGGGGTAGCGCCAGTGCCTCACGCTGCCGAGGGGACCGTCGCGGCGGTTCCGCGCGAGCGCGTCGTGGCCGCGCCGGTCGCGCCCGGTGCCGACATCGCGCTGGTTGCGCACGACATCTACAGCGGGTATGGCCTCGTCGAGGTGCTCCACGGCGTGTCGCTCGCTTTGTCGAAGGGCCACATCACTTCCATCCTCGGCCCCAACGGCGCCGGCAAATCCACCACGTGTCTGACGCTTGCCGGACTCGTGCGGTCATCGAGTGGCACGATCCATCAAAACGGCACCGACATCACGCCGCTGTTGGCCCATCAGCGGGCCAGACGGGGCGTGGTGATGGCCCCGGAGTCGCGGGGCATCTTCCCCGGTCTCACGGTGCAAGAGAATCTGTCGCTGTGGTTGCCCGACCCTGCGCAGCACGAACAGGCATACGAACGCTTCCCGATCTTGGGCGAGCGGCGCAATCTGCCGGCGGGCAATCTTTCCGGGGGCGAGCAGCAGATCCTCACGTTGACTCCGCTGCTCGTTCGACCACCAGATGTATTGATCGCCGACGAGCCGTCGCTCGGTTTGGCGCCGCTCATCGTCGAGCAGGTGATGGGCATCTTCGTGGAGCTACGAGAACGAGGTGTGGCCTTGTTGCTGGTGGAAGAAAAGGCGCGCGACGTGCTCGAGATCGCCGATTCGGTGGCGTTTTTGAGCCTCGGCGAAATTACGTGGTATGGGCCGCGGAGTGAGGTCGACGCCGATCGTTTGGCGGCCGCATACCTTGGTGAGCGCTAGCCGATGTGGCTCTGTGATCCGGGCCACGCGCTATAGTCCGGGCCGTGTCGTACGGCACACCCCGGCGTCCATTCATTTTTGACCGGCACGCCCGGCCCAGAGAGGGGATTCATGAGACCAAGATTTGTACGCGTGGCCGTGACCGTCGCGGCGGTCGGGCTGATTGCCGCCGCCTGCGGCGACAGCGGCTCCGACTCCGCGACGACGACCACGGCAAAATCGGCGACCGCGGCGACCGCGGCGACCGCGGCGACGGGTGCGACGACCGCAGCAGCTTGTGATACGTCCAAGCCGTCCATCAAGATCGGTGGGGTCGCGCAAGTCGCGAACTTCGGCGGGATAGAAGATGGCATCAACGCCCGTATCGCCCGCGAGAACAAGACGTGTATCCAGGGCCGCAGGCTCGAATTCGTCGGTATGAAGGATGACGCCAGCGATCCGCAGAAGAACCTCGATCTCAACAAGAGCCTTGTTGAAAGTGACAAGGTGTTCGCTCTTATCAACACCTCGGCAGTGATGTTGCCCCAGACCACCAACTACCTCGCGGACAAGAAAGTCCCCTACTTCGGGTGGGGCTTCATGCCGGGCTTTTGCGGCGCAGCGTCGTGGGGTTACGGGTTCAATGGCTGTTTGAGTGGGTATGCCTTCGACAAGAGCAAGACCGTTACGGTGCCCGGCGCCAAGCTGAATAGCTCGCTCCTCGACCCCATCGCGGAGATCGTCAAGAAGGACCCCGACAAGATGTCGATCGTCTACTTCAACAGCGACGACGACGCGGGCAAAGCGGGCGATTTGCAGTACACGGCGCTGTTCAAGAACGTGCTCGACAAACAGTTCGTGCCAACGAAGGGCGTAACCGACTTCACGCAGTACGTCAACATCGTGAAAGCCAAGAGCCCCGACGCAGTGATGCTATCGACCGACTTCGCAACGGCAGTCAAGCTGAAGGCGGCGATCATCGCCGGCGGATACAAAGGCATCGTGTACGACTACACGACCTATGTTCCGGGTCTGTTGGATGCCTCTAAGGACACGGCGGCTGCTCTCGAGGGCGGGTATTCGAACACCCAAATCCCCCCGTCCGAGGACGGGAAGGCGGGCACCGCGCAGATTGCTGCTGACCTGAAGGCCATCGGCAAGGCAGAGTTCGTCACGCTCGGCGGATCAGTCGGGTACTGGTCGACCGATTTAATGATCCAAATGCTGAAGGCGATCAGCGGCGATATCACAGCGGACAACTTCCGGAAGGTGGCGGAGGCTGGCTTCACCTACAAGCCGGTCGACGGGGGAATTGGCGAGATCAAGTACCCCGACGGCCACTTCAACCCTGCACCATGCGCGGCGATCGTGCAGGTCAAGGGGGGCAAGTACGTCTCGGCAGTGCCATTCAAGTGCTACAAGCTCATCGATCCTCCCAAGTAACGATTGGTATCGATCGGCGGATTGGGCGGCCTCTTCGGAGGCCGCCCGATCCATTTTTGGGCCATGCTTGCCCCATGCCGAGAGCGACGCGAAGCGCCGAAAGTGACGAGTAATCCGCTCTGTCTCAACCTGTTCCAGTACTCGCCGTACGCGGGCACCACGAGCGTGCCGTCGCTCGATGATCTGCTCGCCGCGTCGACTGATGCCGGCTTCCAGTTCGTCGGCCTCGACATGTATTCGCTCGACGCGCTCGGCATCGCACCGGGCACTGCGGCACGCGCGTTGCAACAACACGGCCTCGGTTGCTTCGAGATGCTCGGACTGTCCGTCGACAGCGACGAGACCGCGTCGCTGGCCATGGCGCGCTCGGTCGCCCGATGGGTGGGCGAAGCCCACGCCGACTGGGTGCTCACCGTCGTGTCGGCACCGGTCGACGACGAACTCGTCGACCGC
>JBDSMH010000015.1:0-19313 GCA_039915945.1 Acidimicrobiales bacterium
TGTCGCGTTTCTCTTGCTGTTGTGGTTCGCCGTCATCCCGCTGCTGCTGATCGTCTTCGACGCGCTTGTCGTTGTCGTAGTCTTCTTCGCCAGTCTCGTGGCGCGGGTGTTGTTGCGACGGCCTTGGATCGTCGTGGCGACGAGCATCGACGGCACCGAAATCTCGCGCGAAGTTGTCGGATGGCGCGCTTCGCGCGCCGAGATCGCGGCGCTGCGACAGGAGATCGAGCTCGGCGTTGCCGACGGGTTCCCGAGGGTTGACGAGTCGTAGGGTGGCAGCGATGCAACCGGATCTGGCGTTTTGCCCGTTCGAGGTCGAACGGGCGGTGATGCTGCACCGCTGGGAACGACTGACGTTCCTGCACTGGTCCTACGAGCCGGCCGAAGTGCAACGGCTGTTACCGCCCGGTCTCACGGTCGAGCCTTTCGAAGGACGCGCGTGGGTAGGGCTCGTTCCTTTCGTCATGCATGTCGCCACCAGGGGAGGTCGGTCGGTGCCGTGGGCGGCCGACTTCTGCGAGACCAATGTGCGCACCTACGTCCACGATCGAGACGGGCGTGTCGGTATCTGGTTCTTCTCGCTCGATGCCGCTCGACTCGGCGCGGTGGCGGTTGCCCGAGCCACCTATCGATTGCCGTACTTCTGGTCGCAGATGCGCGTCGAGTGGAGCGAAGATCGCATCGACTACTGGTGCCGCCGTCGTCGGCCCGGCCCGGTCGGCGCGAAGAGTGCGGTCTCCGTCGAGATCGGCGCGCCCTACGAGCCGAACGAACTCGGCGATCTCGATCATTTTTTGACGGCCAAATGGATCTTGTTCAGCGCGTCGGGACGCCGTCGACGGTTCGCACGCGCCTGGCACGCGCCGTGGCCGCTGCATCACGCAACGGTGCTCGATTGTCACGACGAACTCGTCGAGGCAGCCGGCCTGTCTACCCCGCGCGGTGATCCACTCGTGCACTATTCACCGGGTGTCGCCGTGCGTATCGGACAACCGGAGCGCTACGGCAACTGAGGCGCAGACTCAGACGACGAGCAAACCGACGAGGACGAAATGGCACGCGCCGGCGATGACGGTGAAGACGTGCCAGACCTCGTGGTAGCCGAATGTCGCCGGCCACGGATCAGGTCGGCGGCGCAGCAGCACGGGGATGCCGATGGTGTACATGAGCCCGCCCGCGATCATGAACACGAACTGCGTCGTGCTCATTCGTTGGTACAGAACCGGCGCGGCGACGACAGCGGTCCATCCGAGGATGGGATAGAGCGCGTGACGCAAGACGGGGAAGCGATGAAATGCTGCGGTCTTGAGCACGATGCCGAGGACCGCGCCGGACCACACGACCGACAGCACGGGGATACCCCACGACCGCGGAAGGGCGAGAAGGCAGATCGGTGTGTACGTGCCGGCGATGAGCACGAAGATCATCGAGTGGTCGAGTTGGCGCAGGATCTGACGCGCTCGCGCGGAGTGGGCCAGTCGGTGATAGCTCGCCGAGGTACCGAAGAGCGCCAGCACACTCGCGGCGTAGATCGATGCACCGACGCGCGCCGACGCCGAGCGTGCGGCCAAGATCAACAAGATGCCGGCGGGTAGTGCGAGGGCGGCAGTCCACGTGTGGAGATGGCCGCGAAACCTCGGGCGAGCGGCGACATCGACCGACCACCGATCGGAAATGACGTCGCTACTCATATGACGACGGTACCGGGCCGCCTCGCCAAACGGGCCGCGGCTCGCAGAACATCCTGTGAACATCTGGTTAGTGGTCAAGACTTCCTGAGGCACTCGGGCAGCTGTGCCAATGCCTGCTCGAAAGAGAGCCGTTGAGCGGCCTCGAGCACGTCGGGGGGCACCCAGCCGGGGAACGGTTGCTCCTCGACCTTGTGAGCGCCTGATGCGGTGTGCGTTTCGTGCAGGGCGGCGAGCTGTTTCGGCGTGAATCGTTCGACGACACGAACGAGTGCCGGCCACACTCGACGGTAAACGAAGGTCACCTTGCCGTTCACCAGCCGCACCCGAACCACATCGGGTGAGTCATCGAGTAAACCGAGGGCCGTGAAGATCTCGTGGCTCTTCGGGTGAGACCACCAACTCCCTTTGATCCCCTCGCCGACGACGAGCTCGGCGACATTGGGGATCGGGCCGCGCGCGGACTGCAGCAGCATGCCGTGGTCTCGCAATGGTGCCATCACGTCCACCGGCTCACGGTATCGTCCGGTCGATGTCTGACACCGGTGCGCGCCGACTGCGCCGACTTGCCGAGGAGCTCGAAGAGTGCGGCTTGCGTCTCGAAGGGACCGAGGCATTCCGCGAGATGATGATCGAAGAGATCGATCAGGCCCTTCGTCCGCCCGTACACGAGCGTCGGGTCGCGTCCGGCGGCACGATCCTCGAGCCGCGGTCGGACCCGGCCACGTGGGAGTCGGGCACGCAGCTCGGCATCACGCGGCAGCCACTCGATGAGCAGCCGCTCGCGGCGGCCCGGCGTTTCGCCGACGGGCTCTCGAGCTGGCTGCTGCGCCGAAGTGACGGCACCACCGAGTGGATGGTGTTCGATCGCCCCGCGGGCTCCGAACGAGACCTCGTGGTCCTGGCCGCGGTCCTCGATGCGACGATCGTGCAACGTCATCCGTCGGGCTCGGTACGAGTCGTCGGGGATTTCGGCGTGCTGCGGTGGCAGGGTCTCACGTGGCATCACGAACCGCCGGTTGCGAGTTGGATCGACGCGGTCATCGCGTGCGATGCGCACGGCGACCCCAAAGTGCTCATGGCGATGCTCGAGTTCGCGGTGCACGACCTCGGATCCATGGGGATCGGTTCGCTCCTCATCTATCGGCCGAGCGATGAGCCGGGTCCGGTGGTGGAAGAACGGTTGCCCACGCCGCCGCCGTTGCGCATCCATCGGGCAACGCACCTCGCGGCCCTGCGCCACGCGCTGACGCAGATCGACGGCGCCGCAGTCTTCGATGCACAAGGAGTGCTTCGTCAGCTGGGGGTGCGGCTCGTGCCGAGCACGGTGGCAGAAGAGACCGTCGAAGCGTTCGGCGGCACGCGCCATACCTCGGGCCGTCGCTACAGCCGCGACGATCCCTACGCGACCGTGATCGCCGTGAGCGACGACGGTCCGGTCTCGGTACTGCGCAACGGCGAGGTACTCGGTCGCTCGCCCAACGATTGATTGGCTCATCGCGTCCCGACGTTCCGTCCATCGGTGAGCCGGGTGATGCATGCTATGGACGTGTTCGGGCGCAAGAAGCAGAGCGGTCCCGCAGACTCGATTTCAGAGAGTGGCTACGTCGGCTTGCGAAAGATGGCGCTGAAAGCCTTCGACGCCGGTGCAGTGAGTGGCACGCCCGATCATCCTCGAGTCGCCGGAGTGGTCGTCGACGTTCCCTCGACCGCGGGCATCGCGACGGTCGTTGCCATGGGCGACGATACGACCAGTCTGTACACGAGCACCGGGGGCGGAACGATCGGCGCGGGCACCCACGCGCACGTGGCGAGCGCAACCCATCGCCTTCTCGTCGCGATCGATGCGCAACTCGACCACTTCCTCCAGGGCGCAACGACCACGTGCCCAACAACAACTGCGTCCGGTTTCATGTGCTGGGAACCGCCGGCCCCGCCGTTGCCGATGTGCCGCAAGATTGCTTCTGGGGCCGAGCGCAGCACGTTCTGATGCCCGTGATCGCCGCGACTCAGGACGTGATCACTGCGATCAGCTCGGTCGACCAGGCGCCCTCGCCCTGACCCGTTCTCGGTCGGTTTACTGGCGCTTGTGAGAGCGACTTGCAGTTCGACGACCCAAGTGGCTCTCGGCCCATCGCAGTCGAGGTACACCTCGCGAAACTCGCCCGCTTCGAGTTCGCCAGCCTGCTCGATCCAGGCATGCAAGGCTGCGAAGCCTTCATCGATATCGTCGCCGTACATCACCGTAGTTGCCGCTCGTTGGAGACCAGGCAAGACGAAGGTCTTTGCATCATCATCGTCACCTACATACGTCAGGCCGTCAGGGATCGGGATCGCCGCCGTGAACTCGATCGGGTCCGTGCCTCGCTCAACGGCGATCGAGGGTGGCCGTCGATCAACCCCCATCGTGTCGAGGACCGAATGCAGTCGCGGCCAGAGCGTTGCGTGGACCGAACCAATTCCGGCGAGCGACGGCACCGCCTCGGTGATGGCGACTACCCACTCCGCTTCTGTGTTCTTCACCACCACGTCGTAGTTGCTCATCGTCGGTTCCTCCAGTTGTGACAAGCGGGCTTCGACTCTCGCGAGACGTTCGGCTGCGGCAGGGAGGCGGTCATGTGCCTCGGCGCGTCGTAGCAGCAGGATCCCACGCAGCGCCTCGGCACTGACCGGCTCGTCGAGGATGCGAGCGATCTCGACGAGTCGGACTCCCAAGTCGCGCAAGGCAACGATGCGGTGTAGCCGGCCAAGCTGTTCGGGTTCGTACCAGCGATACCCGCTGCCCGGGTCCGTCCACGCCGGTCGAAGCAGACCGATCTCGTCGTAGTAGCGCAGCGTGCGAACTGAAACCCGGCCGAGCCGAGTAACCGTGCTGGTTCCGAACATACGGGCATCAAACCAGGTGACGCGACGGCAGTGTCAAACCCGTTCGAATCAAGTCGTCCAGGCCATCGCGAAGCGTCCGACCTCCGACAACAAATGTGCCCCCGGGCAGATTTGAACTGCCGGCCTACCGCTTAGGAGGCGGTTGCTCTATCCCCTGAGCTACGAGGGCAAGGCCGGGCGACACCTACGAACCTGCCGGTCCGGCTACGGAGCGCAGTGTAGATGCCGCAGCGATCAGGGCTTGCTTCGTCGTGGCGACGCGGTGACGCCGGCTGCGGCGAGGCGCTCGGGCACGACGTTGGGCACGTGAATGCGCCAGCCGGCGTCTTGCAGCGCGGATCGATCGATCGGAAATTCGCCGCCGAGGCCGTAGCTGATGATCCACTGCGAACCTTGGTCGATCGGTGATCGAACGACGGTCTGCGATTGCGCGTTGACGAGCGCGAACGCCATCCAGGATTTGCCCGCCCCGTCACTCACTTTGATCGTGAGATCGTAGGGAGTTTCGTTGTCGATGGTTACATCGGGGGCGCGCGGGGGATCACGCATCGTGAGCGCAGTGACGATCATCGCGAACACCGCCGCAACTGTGACGTCGATGAGCCTTGTCGGTAGCGTGCGCCGGCGGCGCCGCCACGACGTGTCACGAAGTTGCGTACGGAGATCGTTCATCCAGAATGCCTCGTAATCTTGGATAGTGGTACGAGGGGGCATCGCCGATCGTAGTGTTTCACGGGCCCGACGAGTAGGGCAGATGTGGGTTACCCCGGCGAAGGTCACCTGTATTCGAGCGAGGGAGACAAAGCGATGAGCGACATATCAGACCGGTACCGGCGACTGTCCGGCGCCTTTGTCGACAAGGTGTCGCAAGTCTCACCCGAACGGTGGTCCGCGGCGTCGCCGTGTGAGGGTTGGACCGCGCGTGATGTCGTCGTTCACGTGGTCGATGCCCACGGCATCTTTTTCAAACTCGTAGATCGACCGTTCGAGCGGACAGTCAGCATCGAAGACGATACCGAGGGCGCGCTGCGACAGGTGATGACGCAGACCCAAGCCGAGCTCGATGATCCGGCACGCGCGGGCGCGATGTTCGATGGCTTCTTCGGGCGTATGAGCTTCGAAGATGCCATCGACCGATTCATTTGCTTCGACCTCGTCGTGCACGGTTGGGATCTTGCGAGGGCAGTCGGACTCGACGAGACGATTACGCCGGCCGAAGTCGTCAAGTTGGGCGTCACTGCCGAAGCGTTCGGCGACGCGTTGCACACGCCGGGTGTATGTGGCCCATCGGTTGACGCCGCGCCCGAGGCCGACGACCAGACCAAGTTGCTCGCGCTCCTCGGACGACGCGCCTAACCCATCGTGGAAGCAGCAACGCCAACTGCCGAGGCACCCGCGACGGGACGCGGTCGCAGGTTCAAGATGATTCAACTGGGCTTGGGCCTGGTGATGATGATCTTGACCTTCGCGGTCTTCGTGCCGCAGATTGCCGACTACGGCGCGATTTGGGACGCGGTCAATTCGCTGAAGTCGTGGCAAGTCGCGATCCTGTTGGCGGCGGCCACCCTCAACGTGTTGACGTTCGCGCCGGACTGGATGGTGTTGTTGCCGGGCCTCCGCTTTCGTCAAGCACTCGAGGTGACGATGGCGTCGACTGCCGTGGCCAATGTGGTGCCCGCAGGTGGAGCAGTGAGCTTCGCCATCTCTTGGAAAATGTTCCGTGAATGGGGATTCGAGGGTCGTGAGGTCGCGCGTGCTCTCATCTTGAACGGCATCACGAACAATCTGCTCAACGTCGGCTATCCGTTGGTCGCGATCGTGCTGTTGGCATCGACCGGTCAGGACAACGCATTCCTCACACGCGCCGCGACCATCGGCGCGGTGGTCTTCGTCGCGAGTGTCGGCTCGTTGGTCGCGATCATGGCCAGCGAAAAGCAGGCGTTGCGCGCGGGTCGGGTGTGGGACAGCGTCGCCTCGCTCGTGTTGCGACCGTTGAAACGAGGGCCGGTACGCGGTAGCGGTATTGCGATTGCGCGCTTTCGCGAGGACTCGATCGACTTGGTCCGCCGCCGCTGGTTCGCCATGATCCTGTGCGTCGTCGTCGGAACCATGACGGTGTTCCTCGTCATGGTCGTCGCGTTGCGTGTCACCGGCGTGGGTACGAGCGATGTCACGATCATCGAAGCGTTCACTGCGTGGTCCCTCGTACGTCTGCTCACCGCGCTGCCGTTGACGCCGGGTGGAATTGGTATCGCCGAACTCGGCCTCGTCGGGACACTCACCCAGTTCGGCGGCGAAGAAGCCAAAGTCGTCGCCGCGGTGTTGCTGTTCAGGGCATTGACGGTGCTGCCACCGATCATCATCGGTGCACTCGTCGCGTTCACGTGGCGTCGCCACGAGGCGAGCGCCTCGTCCGCGTCAACTACATCTGAGGTGTGATCTTCTAAGAAATCGAATTTCTCAAGATCGTTGTAGGGCGAGATTGATCGACATTTCGAACGCGCAGGTGTCGCGGCGCGTTCTCGAACAATGGCTGATGGCGAACGACTTTCGGCAGACTCACTCGCAACAAAGGCAAGTAACCAGTGACGACTACGCCGAGTGGATCTCGCCCACGTTGCGCGTGGAGATCAAAGTCGACCGCAGGCAGATGTTTCTCGGAATCGGCCTGCGCACGATGGCTACCACCTATCACCCGGATGAGTGGGAAGCGTGGCTCGACGGCGGGGCGCTGCGACGCCACCTTTCCGGTCTCGATCATCAGATCGCATTCGTGACGCAACGGTGGTTGCGCGCCGCAGCGCTCGCGGCCGCCGATATTTCGGCGACTGAAAATGCGATCGAGGCGATCGGGCTCGACTGGATCGAGCGGCGCTTCGGGTGGCGACCCGGTCGCCTGCACGAAGCTCGCTGAACCGCGCTGTCGAACTAGGGCACCCAGGGCCCCGGTGGCGCGGGCACACGGAACACGCGCATCTGGAGCGCGAGCGTGCGGTAGAACCCGATGAGCGTGGTGAGCTCGACGAGGCCGGCAGCACCGAGTACCGCCTCGGCACCGCGGTAGGTCTGATCGTCGAGGTCGCCGGTGGCCACGAGCGCACGGGTCGTCTCTGCGACCATCTGCTCGATGGGATCATCGAATTCGACGGTGTCCGCGCGTGCGAGGGCGGCGATCGCCGCGTCGCTCAAACCGAGATTCGCGCCGATCGCAGCGTGAGCGACCCATTCGAAGTCGCTGCGCTCGGACTCGGCGACGATCAAGATTGCGATCTCGCGCGAGCGCGGTGGCAGCTGTCCCGAGAAACGCAGCGTGCGACCGAGCTCTTGTAGCGCCCCACCGATCACCGGATGAAAGAGCATGGCGTTGAACGGTCCCTGCATTCGGCCCTCGTCATCGACGAGGCCGACGGGTGACACCAACCCCTGGTGCGCGGCGCGCCGCGGGCCTTGGTTGATGGTGTCGTAGAGCTGTCGTTGTTCGGCAGTGAGCTCGTCTGGCCGCAAGTGTGCGAGTCGCATCGGTCTCCTGACGACGACGGTCAGCGTTGTGCAGGGTGGTGACGGTAGTCGGTGGTGAGCGCGTCGAGCTGCTCGAGAACATCGGCATCGAGCCGGCGATCCAGCGCCGCTACCGGTTCGGCGAGTTGATCGGGACGGCTCGCGCCGATGATCGGTGAAGTGACCGCGGGTTGCGCCAGACACCACGCGACGGCGAGTTGCGCGAGGCTCATCCCCGCATCGGCGGCGAGGTCGCGCAGCGCGTCGACCGTGGCGAAATCGCGTTCGTTCCAGTAACGATTCTGATAGTTCTGTGCCGCCGATCCAAGGGTGAATCGCGTTCCTTCGGTCGGTGCGCCTGGTCGATGCTTGCCCGTCAGGAATCCACCGGCAAGCGGGTTGTAGGGGATCACGGCGACGCCGGCATCGAGGCAGAGCGGAAACAATTCGCGTTCACAGTTGCGGTACAGCAGGTTGTAGCGCGGCTGCGTCGAATCGAAGCGCGCGAGACCGAGCGTTTCGCTACGACCGATCGCGCGTGCGAGATGTGACGCGAGATAGTTCGAGCAGCCGATGTAACGCACCTTGCCGTCTCGCACGAGTTGGTCCAGTGCGCTGAGCGTCTCGTCGTGGGAGACAGCGGGGTCGAGGCTGTGCATCTGGTACAGGTCGATGTAGTCGGTGCCGAGTCGCCGCAGTGATCCTTCGATCGCGTCGAGGATGTGGCGCCTGCTCGCGCCTTGTTGCCATGGTTGCGGGCCCATGCGGCCGACACACTTGGTCGCGAGCACCACGTTGTCGCGCCGACCGACGAGCCAACGGCCGATGATCTCCTCGGTGCGCCCCACCGTGTCGAGACCACCACCGAGGGGGTAGACGTCGGCCGTGTCGAGAAAGGTGATGCCGGCATCCGCGGCGGCGTTCAAGATTGCGACGCTTGTCGGCTCGTCGCATTGATAGCCGAAGGTCATCGTGCCAAGGCACAGCCTCGACACCTGCAGGCCGGTACGACCGAGACGAACGTGTTCCACCGCCCGATCATCTCAGATGCGAGATGTTCGAGCGATTTGCCGTCGGTCAGAGGTTGGTGGACCGGTCGAGTGAATAGCCCCGTGCTCGCAGCGTGCGCAAGGACAGGCCGAGAGGTTCGACGCGCCGCCGCAGCCGAAGCACGTGGACATCGAGCTGATTGCGCGAAGGCTCGCCTGACGGCCAGCCCGATCGTGTCAACGTCGCCCGGCTGACGACCGAACCGAATCGGTCGAGCAGCGCGCTGATGAGGCGGCACTCGATCGGCGACAATGCGACCCATTGCGTACCGACGTAGAGCCGGCCGTTGTCGTCGAGCCGCGGATGCAAACCGCGAGTCGCCCGCAGCCGCAACGTCGACACACGGGCTTGTACTTCTCGAGGGTCCGCAGGGGTGCGGACCCAGTCCTCGAGCACGTCGTCGGTGACCGGCGGGTCACAATCCTCGGGGACAAGCAACAAACGAGGCATGCCTGCGTCGCGCAGCGTCACTCGCCGCTCTTCTGCGCCTGGCCACGGAACGAGAGCGACTTCCACGAACGGAACCGTACGCAGCTGCGATTGCGACATTGTTACGTCATCATGAACAATGCTCATGTTGCGCCTCGCTTTCCTCGGGGTTTGTGCGAGTGGGAGCGGGCTTCATTGCCACGCCCCCACTCGTCTCCCTCGCAGGGGATGCGCGGGCGCTCAAAATCGGGTGAAAATGTCACCCTGCCGCTCGAACCCAACCGCCGCCGTCGGCGCGTGAAGCGGAGCGGATCGACCGCTAATGTGCCCGCGGCGCGACGGTGGATCAGTTGGGCCGCGGCGACGATGTCGCTAGAGAAACCAGAATGTTCCATATGGACGCGCGCGCAACGTATTGACGCCGCATTGCGGCATGGTGTGCGCTTTGTGAACAGCGTGTTAACCGGCCCGAAGCAATCTGCGAGGGCGAGAAGGAGAGCAACGAATGTCGGGAAAGAACCAGCTCACGAGCGCCGGGGTACGTGAGCGCGTCGGGCATCCGATTGTCGACGCCGATGGCCACATGCTCGAGTTGATCGATGCCGCGCATCCCCACGTCCGCGAGGCACTCGGGCCCGCGCTGTTCCAGCAGTGGCTCGACAGGGGCACGATCATCAAGCGCGCGCAGGCACCGATGACCCTCGCCGAGCGGCGCGACTCCCGTACGCCGCAGGGCGCCTGGTGGGGTACGCACACCGTCAACGTGCTCGACCGGGCAACGGCCACCTTGCCCGCCTTGTTGTACGAACGCCTGCCCGAGCTCGGCATCGACTTCACGATCCTGTACCCGACCAACACCCTGTTGACCCCGGCCGAAGAAGACCCCGAACTGCGGCGCGGGCTGTGCGCCGGCTTCAACGCGTTCTATGCCGACGTCTACGGGCCGTTCTCCGATCGCATCACGCCTGCGGGCATCGTGCCGATGCACACTCCCGAAGAAGCAATCGCCGAGTTGCATCACATGAAGAAGCTCGGCATCAAGGTCGCCTGCTTCCCCGAAGGCGTGTTGCGTCCGTTGTCGCAACCCGCGGGCGACTCGCCATCACCGTGGCTGTTCGCGGGGCAACGGCAATGGTTTGACTGCTTCGCGCTCGACAGCCTCTACGACTACGACCCCGTATGGCAGACATGCCTCGATCTCGGCTTCGCCGTCACCTTCCATGGTGGTCTCAACGTGCGGCCCGGTATCCACTGGTCGATCACGAGCTATGCGGCCAACCACATCGGCCAGTTCATGGCCGAGATGTATCCGCTCTGCAAAGCCCTCGTCATGGGCGGCGTCACCCGGCGATTCCCCACCCTTCCGTTCGTGTTCTTGGAGTGCGGCGTCTCGTGGGCCGTGCAGATGGTGGGCGACACCATCGAACATTGGGAACGGCGCAACATCGATGCGCTCGAGATGTACAACCCGGCGCGCCTCGACAAGCAACAGCTGGCGACGTACTTCGACAAGTACGGCGGCCGTCTCGCCGAGCTACTCGGCGGCGACCCCTACGACTACGTGCAGAGCCTGCCGATCCACGGCAAGGCGCCCGAACAGCCCGACGAGTTCATACACGTCGGCGTCAAGGACGAACACGAAATCGTGTCGCTCTTCGACTCGATGTACTTCGGCTGCGAAGCCGACGATCGCGGCATCGCCACGGCGTTTGCACCGTGGAACGCCGAAGGCGCCGTGTTGAAGCCGGTGCTCGGCAGCGACATGGGCCACTGGGATGTCACCGATATCGCCGGCGTGGTCTCCGGTTCGTACGAGCTCGTCGAACAGGGTCACCTCACCGCCGATCAGTTCCGCGCGGTTGCCTTCGACAATCCGGTACAGATGTTCTGCGCCGCGAACCCAGACTTCTTCCGCGGCACGGTGATCGAGACTTCGGTCTGATACGCCGCGCTACGCGGTCATACCACCATCGAGGATGAACTCGGCGCCCGACGCATACGCGCTGTCGTCGCTCGCCAACCACAACGCGAGCTTGGCGACTTCGTCAGGGGACGCGTAACGCCCGAGCGGCACCCGCGTGGCCATGTCATCGATCGGCTTGTCGGCCATCATCGGCGTATCGATGATGCCCGGATGGATCGAGTTGACGCGAATGTTGAACGGGCCGAGTTCTTGCGCAGCGCCCTTCGTCATGCCCCGTACCGCCCACTTGGTGGCCGCGTACGCGAAGCAGGGCGAACCGCCGCGCATCCCGCCGATCGACGAGATGTTGATGATCGACCCTGAGCGTTGTTCCTTCATGGCCGGTGCGACGGCTTGCATGCCGAGGAAGACGCCCGTCTGGTTCACCGCAATGACGCGTTGCCAGACATCGAGCGGTGTCGTGGTCATGGGCTCCCAGTGCAAGATGCCGGCGTTGTTGATGAGCACGTCGATGCGGCCGCGGTCGGCGACGACGCGAGCGATCACCTGCTGCCATTGGCCGGGTTCGGTGACGTCGTGGGTCAAGAACGTGCAACCGATGTCTGCGGCACTCTTCGCGCCTTCGTCGGCGAGTACGTCGGTGATGTAGACGGTGGCGCCTTCGTCGGTGAACAACCGAGCCTCGCTCGCACCCTGACCGCGGGCGCCCCCCGTGATGATGACAACCTTGCTCTCGAGTCGGCCCATGCCCCCGCCTTTCGGATCTCTTGCTCGGAGGCTAGTGGCCCGAGCGGCCCTGCAGAGCGGGAAGCTGGGCCACCGGGGGTTTCACGGCTTGCGCGACAAGACCAGTGCGTAGTCGTCGGCGGTGTCCGGGAGCCACGCCAACAATTCGAGGCCGGCTGTCGCCAATTCGGTGCAGATGCCGTTGCGCCGGAACTTGGCGCTGATTTCCGTGCGCATTTCTTCGTTCTCCGCGAAGTCGACCGTGAGCCCGATGTCGCGAACGGTCACGCGCTGTTGTTCGATCGAACGTAATCGCATCTCGATCCACTCGTTGACCGGATCCCATCGGGCCACGTGTTCAAAGCGATCGAGGTCGAACGACGCGCCGAGTCCGCGGTTGAGCACTGCGAGCACGTTCTTGTTGAAGGCCGCGGTCACGCCCGACTCGTCGTCGTACGCGCGCACGAGGCGCGCCGGGTCCTTGACGAGGTCGACCCCGAGAAGGAACGTGTCGTGCGAGTGCATCTGCGCGCTGATTCGCTCGAGGAGGCGCGTGCGGTCGACCGGCTGATAGTTGCCGATCGTGCCACCAAGCAATGCGATCATGCGGGTCCCGCCGCTCGGGATCACGTCGAGATGCCGGTCGAAGTCGCCGACCACGCCGTGCACCGTGAGCCCTGGGTAGCTGTCGGCGATCATCTTCGACGCGCTGATCAACGCACTTTCGCTGACGTCGAATGGCACGTAGCGCTCGAGCGAACCGTGTGCCCTCAGCGAGTCGAGCAGGACGCGCGTCTTGTCGGCGCTGCCCGCGCCGAGCTCGACGAGCGTGTCGGCGTCGGAGAGATCGGCGATGGCATCGGCCTGCTCGGCCAGGATGGACCGTTCGGCCTCGGTGGGGTAGTACTCGGGCAGCCGGGTGATCTTGTCGAAGAGCTCGCTGCCTTGGGCGTCGTAGAACCACTTCGGGGGGAGCACCTTGGGCGTGGCCGACAAGCCTTCGAGCGCGTCTTGTGCGAGCGCGCGCTGCAAGTCCTCTGGGTGCAGGTAGACGTCGATGACGGGGGCAACGAACGTACTCATGATTCCTCTCGTGGTCAGGCTTGCGCCGCGAGGCGGACGCCGGAAAACATCCATCGCTGCGACGGGTAGAAGAAGTTGCGGTAGGTCACGCGCGCCTGGTCGTCCGGAGTGACGCAGCACCCGCCGCGTAGCACCATCTGGCCGCTCATGAACTTGCCGTTGTACTCGCCGACGGCTCCTCCGCCGGGAGTGAAACCGGGATACGCGAGGTAGGCGCTCGCTGTCCATTCCCAGACGTCGCCGCTCAACTGCTGTACGCCGGAGCCGGGCGTGGCTGCAGCAGGGTGTAGCCGGCCGCTCGACAACAAGTTGCCCACGCCGGGTTGCGCGTGCGCGTCAGCAACGTGCTCCCACTCGGTCTCGGTTGGTAACCGCGCGGCCGCCCATCGAGCGAACGCGTCTGCTTCGTAGAAGCTGACGTGCACGACGGGTTCGGCGGGATCGATCGAGCGCAGACCGCCCAACGTGAACAGTTGCCATTGGTCGTCGGCGCGTTGCCAGTAGAGCGGGGCCGTCCACTGTTCTCTATCGACGGTGGACCAGCCGTCGGCAAGCCACAACGCCGGCGTGCGGTAGCCGCCATCGGCAATGAAGTCCATCCATTCGCCGCACGTGATCAGTCGATCCGCAATACGAAACGGCTCCAACCAAACTCTGTGACGTGGGCTTTCGTTGTCGAAGGAGAACGCATCGGTGTCGCTGGTGCCGATCTCGACCAGCCCGCCGTCGACCGAGGTCCAGCGCAACGGCGACGGTGTGGTCGCCGCCTCGTGCGGGAGCCTCTCGTCATAGGCCGGCGCGAGCGGGTTGCGCGAGAACACGTGCTTGATGTCCATCAACAGCAACTCTTGGTGCTGCTGCTCGTGCTGAAGGCCGAGTTCGACGAGTTGGCGAAGCGGTGTCTGGTCGGGGCGGGTGCCGTGAATCAACTTGACCATGGCGCTGTCGACGAAGGCACGGTAGGCGCCGACCTCGGCCGCACTCGGCCGGGTCAGGTTGCCGCGCTCCGCCCGCGGATGGCGTTCGCCGATCGCTTCGTAGTACGAGTTGAACAGGTAGCCAAAACGCGGGTGGTATTCGCGAAACGACGGTTGTTGGGGCTTCAACAAGAAGGTCTCGAAGAACCACGACGTGTGGGCACGGTGCCATTTGGTCGGCGACACGTCGGCCATCGACTGCACCGTTTGGTCCTCGGCGGACAGGGCCGCGGCGAGCGACTCGGTGACCGCCCGCACGTGGAGATAGCGCTGCGCCAGATCGCCGTTGATGTCGACGGTCGCGCTCCTCAGAACTTGTCGTGTCATCGCCTGTTCCTGTCGTGCCCGCAGGCCCGTACCCCGGGGCACGGTCCGCGGAACCTACCGGCAAGAATGTTGTTCACTAGGTCGGTCAACTCAAGCGAATTGCCATCGTCCGTGGTATGCCAGAGGGCGTTCTCGTTCCCTGGGAGAAATCGCTGATGAGAGTGGCCATGGTTTCGTTCGACGCCGGCGAGTATGGCGTCCAAGTGGCGAATGCCATATGCGACCACTCCGAAGTGTTGTTGTTGGGCCCGCGAGACCCGATCAAGCCGTACGCGTCGAAGTTGAACCCCAAGATCGAGACCTACTTCTTCGACAATCCCCGCATACGCGAGGCACCGCAACAGCTCCTGGCGATGACCAAACTGCGCAAGGCGATCAGTCGCTTTCGCCCTGATGTCGTGCACGTGCAGCACGTCCATCTGTGGTTCAGCTTGTGGCTGCCCACGTTGCGCAAATACCCGCTCGTCATCACGGTGCACGACCCGGTGCACCATGTCGGCGACACCGAATCGGCGCGCACGCCGCAGCGGCTGGTGCACTGGGGTTACCGGCGCGCCGATCAGCTGATCACCCACGCCGAGCAACTCAAGTCCGTTTTGGTGGACGACATCCACTTGCCCGCCGACCGCATCACCGTGATTCCTCACGTCGCCATCTCGTCGGACGGGCCCGACTCGACCGTGGCGGAGCGAGGCAAACGGTTGTTGTTCTTCGGGCGCATCTGGGAGTACAAGGGTCTCGAATACCTGATCCGGGCCGAGCCACTCATTTCGGCGCGTATCCCCGATGTCGAGATAGTGATCGCCGGTCGGGGCGAAGACTTCGGCAAGTACCGCCGCATGATGGTGAATCCGAGCCGGTTCGTGATCGACAACGAGCTCATTCCCGACGAGCGGGTAGCGCAGCACTTCGGTGAAGCGAGCGTGGTCGTGTTGCCGTATATCGACGCGTCGCAATCAGGTGTCGTTCCGATCGCCTACTCGTTCAACCGTCCGGTCGTTGCGACGTCGGTCGGCGGGTTGCCGTCCGTCGTCGAAGATGGTGTCACCGGTCTGTTGGTTCCGCCGCGCGACGAACGGGCACTCGCCGATGCGATCGTCACGCTGCTCGAAAACGACGACCTGCGGCACAAGATGGGTGCTGCCGGACGCAACAAGCTCGAGCGCGAATGGGCGCCCGAGGTCATCGGTCCACAACACATCGATGTGTACGAGCGCGCGTTGCGGAGCCGGCGTTGACCAACCGCGACGGTCCGGTCGTCGTCCTCGATCGAGACGGCACGCTCAACGTCGAGGTGCACTACCTGTCGCGTCCCGATCAGGTCGAGTTGCTGCCGGGCGTCGTCGAGGGTCTTCGCGCGTTGCAGTCAGCCGGCTGCCGTCTCGTCGTCGTGACCAACCAGTCGGCGATCGGCCGCGGCTACTTCGACGAAGCGTGCCTGAGCACGATCCACGACCGGCTGCGGGCGTTGCTCGCGGCGCACGGTGTCACCCTCGACGCGATCTATCACTGCCCGCATCGCCCCGACGAGGGCTGCCGGTGCCGCAAGCCCGGGCCTCTGCTCATCGAGCGAGCGGGCGTCGACCTCGGCTTCGATCCGGCGACCGTCGTCGTGGTCGGCGACAAGCCGTGTGACATCGATCTGGGACGGGGCCTCGGGGCGACGACCATTCTGGTGCGCACCGGCTACGGCGCCGCCCACGAAAAAGCAGGGGACGCGGCCGCTGATTTCGTGGTCGACGATCTTCGCGACGCGGCACGGGTAATTATCGGCAGGCTTCCTGCCGACAGGACTGACGACATGACCCAGCATCGCCAACTCGCCCGAGCGCGCCTCCACCTCGAAGCCAGCATCGCGGTCACGCGCCAGACCCTCGATGAGTGCGTGCCGTCGATCGTCGCTGCGGTCGATCTCGTCGCCGCGTCGTTTCGCGCCGGTGGCAAGTTGATGCTCTGTGGCAACGGCGGCTCGGCCGCTGATTGCCAGCACATGGCGGCCGAGCTCGTGAGTCGGCTGACGATGGCGTACGAACGGCCCGGGCTGCCCGCGCTCGCGCTGACCACCGACAGTTCTTTCCTGACGGCGTTCACCAACGACATCAACTACGAGGACGTGTTCGCGCGCCAAGTGCAAGCGCTCGGCAAGCCGGGCGACGTGCTGCTCGGCATCAGCACGAGCGGCAATTCGACCAACGTGGTGCGAGCGGTCGAGCAGGCCCGCACACAAGGGATCCGTACCGTCGGGTTGCTCGGGTCGGGCGGCGTGTTGCCGTCGATGGTCGATGTGGCGATCCGGGTGCCGAGCTCGTCGACGATGCTGGTCCAAGAGACCCACCTGTCCGTCGAGCACATCATCTGTGCATTGGTCGAACGCGAGCTCTACGGGTACGAGGATGAGTAATAGGACCCTTGGAGGCCGTCCGCGGTCACCTTTACACTCGAAAGGGAGGAGCTGGGAATGATCATCAGCCGTACACCTTTTCGCGTGTCCTTCTTCGGTGGCGGCACTGACTATCCCGGTTGGTATCGCGAGCATGGTGGTGCCGTGCTGGCGACCACGATCGACAAGTACTGCTACCTCACCTGTCGCTATCTGCCCCCGTTCTTCGAGCACAAGATCCGCATCATCTACTCGAAGATCGAGAACTGCCAGACCGTCGACGAGATCCGACACCCGTCGGCGCGCGAGGTCATCCGCTATCTCGGCATCGATCGCGGCCTCGAGATCCACCACGACGCGGATCTCCCGGCGCGCAGCGGGCTAGGGTCCAGTTCGGCCTTCACTGTCGGCCTCTTGCACGCGTTGTACGCATTGCAGGGCCGCATGGTCGGCAAGCACGAGCTCACTCGTGAAGCGATCCACATCGAGCAAGAGGTGCTACGCGAGACCGTGGGTTCGCAGGACCAGGCGTCGACGGCGCATGGCGGCTTCAACCTGATCACCTTCCCCCAATCCGGTGACCCCGTCGTCACGGCCGTCCCAGTCGGCACCACACGGGTGCATGAGCTCAACGACCATCTGTTGCTCTTCTACACGGGCATCCGACGTACCGCCGAAACCGTCGCCCGCAGCTACGTCGACGACATCAAGTCCAAGCGGCGCCAGCTGCGGCTGATGAAAGATCTCACCGACGAAGCGGTCACGATCCTCAACTCGGGCGTCGACCTCAAAGCATTCGGGTTTCTCCTGCACGAAGCGTGGGAGGCCAAACGCAGCTTGTCCGAGCAAGTGTCCAACTCCGACGTCGACGACATCTATGACATCGCGATCCGCTACGGCGCTACCGGAGGCAAGCTCCTCGGTGCCGGCGGTGGTGGGTTCTTCCTGGTGTTCGCACCGCCCGAATGTCACCGCGCCATTCGCGAGGCGCTACAGCAGTTGGTGTACGTGCCGTTCCGCTTCGAATTCGCCGGCAGTCAGGTGATCTTCATGGATCGCGAGCAGGACTACCTCGACGTCGACCCCGATGCCGCGATCGGGCGCCGCTTCCGCGAACTCGATCCCGACGGTGATCCCGCCGCCGAGGGCCGCTAGTCGCGGGCGAGTTCGTCGAACTCTCGGGCAATGAGCTTGGACACCTCACGCTGGTGCCCTCGACGCCATTGCTGCCACGGGTACACGGCGCGCCACCGCTCGAGCTTTTGTCGCGACAACGAGGCGCTGACGATCTCTTCGTGTTCGACGCTCGCCGACGCATAGACGTGGTTGAAGCGCGGGAATGCCGGCCCTGCGATGGTGCTCGAGCCGCCCCAATGTGCAACGCGCGGCTTGTCGAGCCCACCGGCGCCGTAGTTGCCACTGTCGGCATCGCCGCCGACGAAGTTGGAGCTCGCGGTGTAGATCTGGTTCTCGAGTGCCCGCACCTCGGTGGTGTGCATGAAGTACTCGCGCTTGCCGGGGCCGGCAAACGACGCCGAGCAGTTGACGATGAGCTGGGCGCCTTTCAGCGCGAGGATGCGCGACAGCTCCGGATTCAGCCAGAAGTCGTAGCAAATCAGTACGCCGACCGGCCCCCATCGTGTGTTCCACACCGGCAGCGCATTGCCCGGCGCGAACGTGATGCCCTCGGTCACCCACGGCGGGCTGCCGAGGTGGATCTTGCGGTAGGTGCCCTGGATGCCGTCGGGGCCGATTACGGCAACAGCGTTGTAGAGCCGTCGTGCTTCGGTGCGATCGCGTTCGGCCAAACCGAACATCACGTACATGTCGTGTTGCTCCGCCAGTTTCGCGACGCGCTCGGTCGCGGGCCCTGGCACCGTCTCGGCGAGCCCTACGTGGTCGTCGCACGCCCCGCCGACCGAGCGACAGTCGTCGCACGCCGCGGCGCCGATGAGCGCTTCTTCGGGGAACGCGAGCAGATCGATGCCTTGCGCGGCGGCCTCGACGATGCTGGCCTCGATCTTGTCGAGGGTCGCCGCCTTGTCGCGAATGACAGGCGCGAAATTCACCACACCGACGTGGAACGTGTCGTCTTGCCTCGCCATGTTTGCCCCCCTGAGCCGAGTGTTACGTCAGCGCAATCAAACCGCAATCATTTCACCTGGGGGCGGTTGCGGAGTAAAGGCTAAAGGTCGCTATAGTTCGCGCTGATCGGGTTACCCGATGTCTACCCACCAAACCGAGGAGCGCACGATGCTTTCGTCGCAGCGCAACACCGCACTCCGGGGCGTGCTTCTCGGGGGAGACAACATGTGAGCCATCCCGTGCGCAGGTAAGCGCGCAAC
>JBDSMH010000039.1:0-5637 GCA_039915945.1 Acidimicrobiales bacterium
GGTGCCGCCACAAGCGGCGCTTCGTCGTTTATCGGACTAATGCTCGTTTAGAGTTCGCTGCGGTTCCCTCCATTACAGCCCCTATCATACCAACTGATCGCTCGAAAAATCAATAGGAATAGCAACAACATTCACGACAGTTTTTCCATTACTACCGCGCATTTACGACATTCACAACAATTCGCAACAATTCACGACATTCACAACAATTCACAACAAACCACTTGTTGCAATTGACAACAAATCACATGTCGGCGCGGCGGTAGCGGCGCGAGCGAGTGTTGCCGACGGCGACAACCTTCTTCTCGCCGATCAGCGCGTTGAGGTCGCGTTGCACCGTCCAGATCGGCTCGCCAATCGCCTGCGCAAGCTCGGCGCTTGATCGCTCATCCTCATCGGCGAGCACATTAAGCAACCGACGCTGGCGCTCCGTGAGCGAGCTTCGCTCCGGCACAGCGGTCGATACCCAGGAAGCCGAGCTTGACGGTTTCGCCAACGACGCAGGTGCCGGTCGACGCGGACGTCGAGCCAGTTCCGCCGCTCGATGCCGTGTTCGTGGAACTGCCTCCGTCATCGCCACAAGCTGCGCTGACCAGGGCCAGAGCAGCAAGGGCAAACGCAAGGCGCCGCCAGTTCCGATTTTGCATGAATCCTCCTACGTGGGGTACGTGGCGGCGCACTCTAGGAAGGACCCGTTTCGCCCGGTTTACCAACAGGTTTCGGCCCGGTCAATGCAACATGCATAAAGTCTGAACGCAGCAGATCGTTCACGCGCACGTCACACGACGACTGCGGTTCACACGCGAATGGGCTCGTAGTATCCCCCCGCAATCCGACCTGACCAGGCACGAAAGACCGAGGCACCGTGCTCCTGTCACCTCATGAACGCGACAAGCTGCTGGTGCACGTCGCGGCCGACCTCGCGTGGAAGCGACACGCGCGCGGCGTCCGCTTGAACTACCCCGAAGCGGTCGCGATCCTCACCGCCTGGGTGTTCGAGGCGGCACGCGACGGCCGCACCGTCGTCGACCTCATGGAGGCCGGTCGCTCGGTGCTCACCCGCGACGACGTCATGGACGGCATCGCCGAGCTCATCGACGAGGTGCAGGTCGAGGCCACCTTCCCCGACGGCACCAAGCTCGTGACCCTGCACCACCCGATTCCGTGACGAGAGCACGGCCCATGACCACGACCAATCTCAGGAGCGGCGTGTGATCCCCGGTGAGATCCTCGGCCCCGACGACGTGCTGCTGCTCAACGTCGGTCGGCCCATCTGCGCGGTGGTCGTGATGAACACGGGCGACCGGCCAGTACAGGTCGGTTCGCACTACCACTTCGCCGAGACCAACCCGGCGCTCGCGTTCGACCGGGTCGCGGCGCGTGGGCACCGCCTCGACATCGCGGCCGGCACGTCGGTGCGGTTCGAGCCGGGCATCGAGATCGAGGTCACGTTGGTGGCGTACGGCGGCACGCGCTTCATGGCCGGCTTCCGCGGTGAGTTCGGAGGCGTGGTCGATGGCTGAGCTCTCCCGCTCGTCGTATCGGCGCCTGCTCGGGCCCACCCGCGGCGATCGCATCCGCCTGGCCGACACGAACCTCTTCATCGAGGTCGAACAGGACCACTGCTTCGGCGGCGACGAGGTGATCTTCGGCGGCGGCAAGGTCATCCGCGAGTCGATGGGACAGTCACGGGTGACGCGCGCCGAGGGTGCGCCCGACCTCGTCATCACCGGCGCAGTGATCCTCGACCATTGGGGCGTGATCAAAGCCGACATCGGCGTGCGCGACGGTCGCATCTGCGGCATCGGCAAAGCAGGCAATCCCGACACGATGGACGGCATCGATCCCGCGCTCGTCATCGGTCCATCGACCGAAATCCTCTCGGGCAACGGCAAGATCCTCACCGCGGGCGCCATCGACTGTCACGTGCACTTCATCTGCCCGCAGATCATCGACGAAGGCCTGGCGTCGGGCATCACGACGTTCATCGGTGGCGGCACCGGCCCCGCTGAGGGAACGAAGGCGACGACGGTGACGCCGGGCGCGTGGAACCTCGCGCACATGATCGAGGCCACCGATCCGTATCCCGTCAACATCGTGTTGCTCGGCAAGGGCAACACCGTGTCGCACGAGGCGTTGCGCGAGCAACTGCGTGCCGGCGCGGCCGGCTTCAAGCTGCACGAGGACTGGGGCACGACACCCGCGGCCATTGATGCTTGTTTGACCGTTGCCGGCGAATTCGGTGTGCAGGTGGCGATTCACACCGACACGTTGAACGAGGCGGGTTACGTCGATTCGACTCTCGCCGCGATAGCCGGCCGCTCGATTCACACCTATCACACCGAAGGCGCGGGCGGCGGGCACGCGCCCGACATCATCACGGTGGCCTCGTTCCCCAATGTGTTGCCATCGTCGACCAATCCGACGCGACCACACACGGTCAACACGGTGGCCGAGCATCTCGACATGTTGATGGTGTGCCATCACCTCAACCCCTCGGTGCCCGAAGACCTCGCCTTTGCCGAAAGTCGCATCCGACCGAGCACGATCGCTGCCGAAGACGTGTTGCACGACATGGGCGCGATCTCGATGATCGGTTCCGATTCGCAGGCGATGGGTCGTGTCGGTGAAGTGATCCTGCGTACGTGGCAGACGGCGCACGTGATGAAGCAGCGTCGAGGCGCGCTACCCGGCGACGGCCCCGCCGACAATGCCCGCGCACGCCGCTACGTCGCGAAGTACACGATTTGTCCCGCGGTCGCGCACGGTATCGACCACGAAGTCGGGTCGGTGGCGGTGGGCAAGCTCGCCGACGTGGTGTTGTGGGACCCGCGCTTCTTCGGCGTGCGACCGCACGTCGTAGTCAAGGGCGGCTTCATCGCGTCGAGCCAGATGGGAGACGCGAACGCATCGATACCGAGCCCACAACCCGTGTGGCCGCGACCCATGTTCGGCGCCTCCCCGGTCACGGCGGCGCGCACGAGTGTCACGTTCGTGGCACCGGCCGCGATCGAAGCCGACCTTGCCAGCCGACTGCTCATCAACCGACGGCTCGTTGCCACTCGCGACACGCGCTCGCTGGGCAAAGACGACATGCCCGAGAACCGGGCTCGACCGCGTATCGAAGTCGATCCCGATTCGTTCGCGGTGCGCGTCGACGGTGAACTCATCGAAGAGGCTCCCGTCGCCGAGTTGCCGATGGCCCAGCGCTACTTCCTGTTCTGACGCCATGACTCGAGCCGCGCTTTTGCTGTTCGCCGACGGGCGATTCCCTTCGGGTAGCCACGCGCACTCGGCGGGTACCGAGGCTGCGTGTGCAACGGGCGGTGTGGTCGATGGCGCGTCGTTGCAGGCGTTCGCACTCGGGCGGCTCCACAGCACGGGGCGCGTCGACGCCGCGTTCGCGGCCGCTGCGTGCGGGGGTCGCCACGGTTGGGGCGAACTCGACGCGGCCTACGACGCGCGCACGGTCTCGCCGCGGCTGCGGGCGGTATCGCGCTCGCTCGGTCGGCAGCTGTTGCGCAGCGGTCAACGGGTGTGGCCGAGTACGGTGCTCGACTCGCTGCGAGCGGCGGCGCCGCCCGAAGGCGCGCATCATCCGCTGGCACTCGGCGCGGTGGCGCGCGCCGCACAGCTCGACGAGATCGAAGCGGCCACCGCCGCGCTGCATCACCTCGCATCGACTGTCGCAACATCGGCGCTGAGGCTGCTCGGGCTCGATCCGTTCGACGTCTACGCGCGCCTGGCGGCGTTGGCGCCGATCATCGACGAAATCGCGGCGGCGGCGGCCGCGTGCGCGCACGATTCGCTCGACACATTGCCGGCAACGAGCGCACCGCTCGTCGAGATCCTCGCGGAGGATCACGCAACCTGGGAGGTACGACTCTTTGCTTCATGAACACTCACACGACGGGCACGGTCATTCGCACAGCCACGCGCACGATGACTCGCACGACCATGACCATCCCGCGCCCGGCGACGCGCGCGAGCGGGCGCTGCGCATCGGTATCGGCGGGCCCGTCGGCAGCGGCAAGACGGCGTTGGTCGCCGCGCTGTGCCGACTGCTGGCCCCCGAGCTCTCGATCGTGGTGGTGACCAACGACATCTTCACCCGGGAAGACGCGGAAGCGTTGCGCCGGATGCGCGTCCTCGACGACGATCGCATCGTGCCGGTCGAGACCGGTTGCTGTCCTCACACCGCGATCCGTGACGACATCTCGGCCAACCTCGACGCCATCGAGCACCTCGAGGCGTTGCACGGTCCGGTCGACGTGACCTTCGTAGAGAGCGGCGGAGACAATCTCACTGCGGTGTTCAGTCGCGCGTTGGTCGATCACCAGATTTTCGTGCTCGATGTCGCCGGCGGCGACAAGGTGCCGCGCAAGGGTGGGCCCGGCGTGACGACCGCGGACTTGTTGGTCATCAACAAGACCGATCTCGCGCCGCTCGTGGGCGCCGACCTCGAGGTGATGCAACGCGACGCGGTCGCGCGACGGGGTACGTTGCCGATGGAGTTCACGTCGCTCGTCGACTCTGCGGGCGCGGCAGCGGTGGCCGATTGGATTCGCGAGCGCGTCGCGTTGTGGCGCGGACGCGCGCTCGCGATGCCTTGAGAGCGCACGCATCGGCGCGCGCCGAACACGTATGCGGCCGCACGCGACTGGTCGAGCTCCGGTCGGAGGCACCGCTCGTGATGCGGTGTACGCCGGACGCGTTGTATCTCGTCGGCGGCGCTGCGGGACCGCTCGGCGGTGACGATCTCACGCTCGACCTTGCGGTCGGTGACGGCGCGTGTCTCGCAGTCCGTAGCGCGGCGGCGACGCTGGCCCAGCCGGGGCCGGGTTGCGCGCCGTCGCGCACCACGATGCGGTTCACCGTTGCCGACGGGGCCACGCTCGACTGGCACCCGGAGCCGCTCGTCTCGGTGCGCGGCAGTGACCATCTGATCGACACGACGGTGACGTTGGCCGCTTCGGCGCAACTACATCTCGTCGATGAGATCGTGCTGGGTCGAGCCGGTGAAGCGTCTGGCCGCATACGTGTGCGCTGTCGCGTCACGCGCGACGGCGCCATCGTGCTCGCGCACGACCTCGATCTCGGGCCGGGTTCACCGGGGTGGGACAGCGCCGCGGTGATGGGCGGCGCGCGGGCACTGATCAGCACGCTGCGGGTCGGCCCCGACGCCCCGACGACGCCTTCCGTGACCACCAACCCCGACGACGGCTCGCGCGCCGCCTGGATGCCCCTCGCCCCCAACGCTGCCTTCCTGCTCGCGGTCGGCCCCACGCTGCTGGCGGCCCGCCGCCTCGCCGCCCACGCCCTCGCTTCTTGTGGTGTTCTATAGGTATATACACGTAAAGATCACCACGAGAACGGGTCAAGAGGGCCCCCGGCTTCTAGACGATTAGTTCCAAGGGGTTCGCGCGGTCCGCGCGAGGATCTGCCACGTTGAGCGCGAGAGCGTCCAAGATCAGCGCGTTACACACGCCATCGTCTTGGAGGACCTGCTGGCATGAACCCTGACCTGGACGCGCTCGCGACCCGACTCTATGTCACGGTCGACGACTTGTTGATCGATCATCCGGGCTGGGCACCGGAACGACCCGCGATCGGGATCGCACCACAGCTCAGCGACGC
>JBDSMH010000087.1:0-6307 GCA_039915945.1 Acidimicrobiales bacterium
GCTCGTTTGAGCGATTTGAGCACGCCGCCTTCGGCCTTGGCCTCGAGCACGACGCCGGTGCTCATGGCCATCATGGCGCCGGCCTCGACCCGTACTTGTTCGCCGGCGGTGAGCCCGAGTCGGGCGACGCCGTAGGCCGGGCCTTGACGAGTTGCGATCTGCATGACGGGTCCTTCTTGAGGCCCGAACGGCCCCTCAGAGCGGGAGACTACGCGCCCACCGTAGCCTCGCTCATGACCGTCAGGGCCATGCGCGCGCTATTGCACGACGAGGGGCCAGGGCGCGCCGCGGCCGCTCGCGCCGCCGACGGTGCGCCAATCACCATTCGGAGGATTGGAGTCGTTTGCCGATGCGACGACCACGGTGCCGTCGGGCAACACGACGTCGCCCGATGGCGACGAAAAGCCGGTGCGTACCCACACGTTGCCGGTCGATTCAACGTTCGTCGTGCCAAAGTTGGCCACGAGTGTTGTGCGTTCGGGACGGCCGACGATCACGTTGTTGCGGTAGACGACATCTTCGCAGCGTGTGAAGACCGTGCGTCCCTCGATCGTCGCGCTCTGGTCCATGCTCTGGCACATGAACTCGCCGTGATTGACGACAGTGGGCAACGACGTGCGGTTGTTGCGATAGAAGGTGTTGTTGACGATGTCTGCGTTCTTGGAACGCGTCACCGCCACGCCAGGCCCGCCATTGGCAACACAGATGTTGTTTCTGATGAGAGTTCGTGAACGGCCGGCGTCGGTGAAAGTAGCGTTCTCGTCGAGAATGATGCAATTTCCGTCAGTCAACCCGTACGGCGATTTCGGGTCGTAGATGGCGTCGCTCATGTAGTTATCCCAGATGAGATTGCCCACAATAAGTACCCCGTACGCGAGCCCGTCGTTGCCGGGGGCAGCCGACTGATAGAACGACGAGATACCCGAGGTCGCGAACTCGGACCAGTGTGCGTTGTCCCAGATCAAATTGCCCCGAATATCGATGCGGTTGGAAACGTCGAGCTGGATGCCCGACGCCCCGAAGCCGTGGATGAGGTTGTTCCACACTCGTACGTAGTGGGCCTCGGCGCGTGGCGAGCCAAAGTTGCCCACACGGACACCCGCGGCGTCGTGACCGCGCGCCGGCGATTTCGTCACAGCGAATGCGGAGCCGATCAGCTCGAGCCCTTCGATATGCACATAGCTGGTGCCCGTGATGAATACCGCGCCGCGGTCGTTGTCATTTGCATACAGGCGCGGCCGTTCACCGGGGAACGCGCACACCGTAATCCACGACTCGGCGCCACCGCCGGCCACGTTGTTGATCCTCAGCAGACCGTCCTGCGTTCCGTCCGGTGCCTTGTTGTAATAGTCGCCCGCACGGATGAACAAAGAAGCGCCGCGACCGACCGACGCTATTCCTTTTGCGACCGTGCGATACGGCTGCGTGCCGGTGCCCGGGTTGCTGTCATTCCCGGTAGTGGCTACGTATTTTGAATTGGCCGCGGGACGGCACACGCTGCTCGGAAACGCATCGGGCGCGCTGCCGAACGCGATCGGCTGGGGCAACGCCGTGGACGTCGCGAGGGATTGGGCTGTCGTCGGCGGGAACGCGAACAATGTCGAGGTCGGGCTCGATCCATTGGCGGGCCCAAGCGTCCCCGAGGGCTCCTCGAGCGACGATTCCTGGGCCGTACGCTCACCGGAATCACCGTCACGCAACAACACCAACCCCAGTGCGACCAGGGCTGTAGTGACGACGGTCGCTACCGCAGCGATCCTTTCGCTACGCGAGCGAAGCATTCTCACCGACGCTGTCTCCTCGGGTTCTCCGACGGATGCACCCGCGGCCACGAGCGTTCCTGGAGGGTAACAGCGACCGCTCTCCGTGAGGTATCAGCCCAGGCGCAACCGGCTTTTCCCCCGTTTTTCGCCCGCCGATCTTTGCGCGGTACAACCATCTATGGCACAGTGAAGCCGTACTCGCGACGGGGGAACCGGCAGCGGTTACTTGCTGCCAATGTGGTCGGCCCGTTTCGGGGGGAACGGGCCCGACCACACCCGCAGCTTCTCAGGGCCTCACCACGAGCGCACGATGGCGTCGAGGTCGAACGCCCCGCAATGCGTGTCGGTCGGAAACTCGTGCAGCGGCCGATGGATCTCCGCGACCTCGGGGCCGATCTCGGCGGCGACGCGCGCGAGTTGTGTCACGTCGAAGCCGTAGACATCCGCCGCGGTCTTGCCGAACATGAGCCGGCATTCGTCGACTTCGGCGTGCGCAAAACTCGCCCGCAGCGCTTCGCGCGTATACGGCGCCGTGCCTTCGCTGTGCGGATAGTCCGCTCCCCACATGATGCGATCGACGCCCACGAGATGGCGCAGATCGGCTTCGATCGGCCGGATGAAACTCGCACCGACGAAGCAATTGCGGGCGAAATACTCGCTCGGCAACATCGACAATTTCGCGGCTGCCTCGCCGCCGAACATCGACTCGGCTGAACCCGCTTTCGTCATCCGACCCATGAACCAGTCGAGGCTGGCGAGACCGTTGGGTATCCAGCCCGTGCCTTGTTCGGTCAAGATCAATTTGAGCGAGGGATGGCGCTCGAACACGCCGGCGAAGATCAAATGCCACAGCGCGCGGTGCGAAAAAATCGGTATCTCGACGAGCTGCACAGCACGCGCGGCCGGCTTCATGCCGTATTGCGGTAGTCCTGCGCCCGAATGGTGATTGATCGGCACGTCGAGGTCGGCGCACACTTGCCAAAGCGGTTCGTAGCAATCGTCGTAGAGCGCCGGCACCGATGGATGGTCGGGCGAGACGCCCGGTAGCAGCACGCCACCGTTGAGTCCGGGCTGTTCTTTGGCCCACCGGATCTCCGCGATCGCGTCGTCGACGTCATTCAACATGATCTGGAAGATGCCGCCGCGCCGGCCCGGATATTCCGCGCAGAACTCGGCCAACCAACGGTTGTGCGCCTGCAAGCCGGCCCACCGCCGGTCGTAGTCCTCGCGTGTCGTCGGCAGGTGCAACAACAAGCTGCCGGCCGGAAAGAATGGCGGCGTGGTGTTGGGGAACAGCACCTCGGCGGCGACCCCCTCGATGTCGAGTTCGCGGCTGCGCCGTTGGTGGCTCCAGTTGCGATCGGCGTCAGGCCGAACGAGATCGCCCCACGGGCTCACATAGGAGTCGGCCCACGCGTCGAACTCTTCGTGCCAGCGCGCCGCGAGGTACGGCCGGTAGTCGCGCAGATCGGCGCCGGCGTGCCCGTCGGCCGACACGATCATGTAGCGATCGATGGTGTCCCACCGTGGCGTCATCGGCCCTCGTCCCCCTGCTGATCCCCCGTTCTCTTGGTGTTTTACCGGTGTCGACTCCAGTAAAACACCAACAGAAGCAGGAATTTTAGGCGTCGGACCGCATGATCGCGCGCTCGTCGGTGCCGAGGTAGGACGCGATGACGAGCGGGTTGTTGCGGACGTCGTGCGGGACGCCGTGCGCGATCACTTCGCCCGCTTCGAGGCAGTACACCCGGTCACTGATGCTCATTACAAGGGGCATGTCGTGTTCGATGAGCAACACGGCGGCGCCGAGCTCGCGCTGGATGCGCTGGATGAGCGGTCCGAACGCTTCGGTTTCCTTTTGCGCCACCCCACCCGTCGGCTCGTCGAGCAGGAACACCTTGGCGTCGACGGCGATGAGGCTGCCGAGCTCCACGATGCGGCGCGTGCCGGTCGACAGGTTGGCGATGAGATGATCGGCGTAGCGACCAAGGCCGAGATAGTCGATCAGCTCACTCGACTCCTTACGCTTGCGCTTTTCCGCGCCGGGCGAGGGCGGGAGGCCGAGCAGCGACGGCAACAAGTAGGACTTCTCGCGGGCCTCGAGCGCGACCATGAGCGCTTCGCGCACCGTCAAGTCCGGATACAGACGCGCCGCTTGAAATGTGCGACCGAGACCCAACCGGTGCCGCCGGTACGAGGGCATCCCCTCGATGGCGTGGCCGAGCACGCTGATGTGACCCGTCGACGGCACGAAGCCCGAGATGGCGTTCATCAGCGTCGTCTTGCCCGCACCGTTGGTGCCGATGAGCCCGACCAATTCGCCGGTGAAGACTTCGATGCTGACGTTGTTGACCGCGCGGTTGCCGCCGAAGCGAACACTGACCCCGTCGGTCTTGAGCCACGGCTCGTCCGCGCCGATGGTCACGGTGCGGTTGCCGCGCGTAGGCACCGCCTTGGAGATGGTCGGGATCGGTTGCGCGACGCCCGCCTGGGCCATGCGGCGGTCGACGGCACTCAGCACCGCGTCACGCAACTGATAGACGAGCTGCATCAGACCACCAGGGAAGTAGAGAAGCAGCACCAGGAGGCCGATCGAACTCGACAGGAACTGCACTTGCTCAGAGTCGTTGAACAACGAGGGAAGACCGGTCACCCATACCGAACCGATGATCGGACCAGCAATCGAACCCAATCCTCCGATGATCGCGGTCGCGATGGGTTGAATGTTCTTATCGGCGGAGAACACGCTCTCGGGCTGCAGAATGCCGGCCTGTGTGACGAACAACGATCCAGCGAATGCGGCGATGCCACCGGAGAGAGCGAAGGCCACGAGCTTGAGTCGGTTGGGCGATACCGTGCTCGCCGCCGCGGCATCTTCGTTGTCGCGCACGGCAATCATCGAACGCCCGATTCCGCTGCGCCGTAACCGGGCGACGATCGCCGCGACGACTGCAAGCAATACCAGACAGACGTAATAGAAGTGCTTGCGCCCGGTGACGCTGAGGTTGAACACCTCGACCCCTGCGACCTCGACCCGAGGCGTCACACGCGGCGTGGCCGACGCTCCCTTGCGGCCGAGGAACACCGACTGCTTGAACATCCATCCGCCGGCGGCGACCGCGAATGCGACCGTCGCCACCGTGAGGAAGAGGCCTTTGACGCGTAGTGCCGGCAATCCGATCACGAACGCGACAACCACGCCGAACGCGGTTGCGAGGACGACTGCGGGTAGCCAACCGAAGCGGTGCCTGGGAATATCGAACAAGTCGAAGGGCACCGGAATGTCGTTGCCGGCGCGAAGTGCGATCGTCGTGAGCGCGCCCATCCCGAACAACGTGTACTGACCGAGCGACAACTGGCCGGCCCACCCCGTCAACAACGACAGCGAGAGACCGAGCATGGCGAAAAGCACGACACGGGTCCAGGTGGTGTACGCCGCAGCTTCGTTCTTGATGAGCGGGACGAAGGTCAGGATGGCAAACACGAGCACGAACCCGACGGCGGGCATCAACCTGACGAGACGATGGTGTTTGAGACGCTCGGGTATGGGCCGCAACTTGGGCGAGAGTGACCAGCCCGCTTCTTCGGAGCGTGCCCATTTGGTGAAGACGACGATGACAAGTATCGCGACCAAGAAATAGATCTCGACGATGTCACGATCGTTGGATGGCACGTTGTCGCGGATGATCTTCTCGACGATGCCGACGCCCACGCCACCGACCAACGTGAGTGGGAGCGATCGCATGCGCGCGATGAGTCCGACCAGCAACGCGCGGCTCAGCAATGCGAATGACAACGCGGTCGTGGTCTTGGCGTTGTTGGCGGTGATGCTCTGCAATGGGGCAATCAAGATTCCGCAGGCAGCGGCGAAGGCAGCGGCGATCACCCACACGATGCTCGACGTGCGCTTGACACTCACGCCGTAGATGCGCGCCGTGTCGGGATTCGACGCGGTGGCCCGCACCGCCAGGCCGAACCTCGTACGCGTGATGAAGATTGCCAACGCCAAGATGAAGATCGGGACGATGATCAGCACCAACAACTCGGACGCCGTGAAGGGCAATCCGTTGATCTTGGGTGGATTGTCGAACTTGAACGGGAGGGGGAAGTCACCGCCCTTGTCGAGATCGGGCATCTCGATTTTGGCGAACTGCAACAGCTGCGCCACACCGAGAGTCGCAATGAGCAAGACCAACCGCGGTGCCGAGAAAAGGCGGCGCACAATAGCGAGCTCGATCACCAAACCGATGACCGCACACGCCAATGTCGTGAGCGCGAACGCGAACCAATACGGCACTCCGTACTGGAGCTTGAGCAACGCCATGAGCAGGATCGCAAACGAGCCGATCTCACCTTGCGCGAAGTTGAGCACCCCCGTCGAGCGGTAGACGAGCACGAAGCCCGCCGCGAACACCGCATAGGTGAGGCCGGTGATCGCGCCAAAGACGAACGTGGACAACGCGAGTTCGAAGCCGAGGACCATCTCAGCCCTCCTCGCCGCCGAGGAACACGGCACGCACGAGATCGTCTCGCTCGGCCAGCTG
>JBDSMH010000109.1:0-8749 GCA_039915945.1 Acidimicrobiales bacterium
TGGCACCTGCTCTCAACGGGTGAGACCTACAGTGACCTCGGCGGCGACTACTTCGACAAACGACGCACGTCGATCGCACACCAACGACGACTCGTCGCGCAACTCGAAGCCCTCGGCAACAAAGTCATCCTGAAATATTGCGTTGCCGTCAGTCGTGCTCGAGACGCTGTCCGCACACATCGCTACGCACGGACTCGGCAACGACGGTCTTCTATTCCACCTTGCGGGGAAACCAGTGGAGCGCTCTAACCCCGCGAAGCGATTCCAGGACATCGCGCGGCAGGCCGACGTGAAAGCCACGTGGCACGACCTGCGCCACCATCACGCCTCCGTGCTGCTCTCAGCGGGCGTGTCGCCTGCGTTGGTGGCCGAACGCTTGGGACACGACATCGGCACGCTGCTGTCCACGTACGCTCACGTCATCCGCTCTGACGAGGACCGCGTACGCAACATTGTCGACTCGTCTCTTGGAGCGGCTGAGGACTGGCTGAGGACTGGCACGCACTGAAATGGAACAATCTGCGCCATATATGCTGTTCAAATCGTCGAGCAATTGAGCCTTCCTCAGTCTCGGAACATCTGAATCGGTAAGTGCCGCGCCATCGCCGAACCCGCGGGGCCCAAAAGCATCTGCGCCCGCAAGTTGCGCTTGTGAAAGAGCGCGACGAGTGCTTCGTCATGGCGGCCGGTGTCGGCGTCGGCAAGTACGAAACGCTCGAGTTCGGCTTCGCCCTCGTGCCACGACGCCGGTCGATGACCGAGCAACTGGTGCAGATCATCGAGGTCGTCCTCTGATACGGCATCACCGATCTCGTCGACACGCGCGACGTGACGCGCGAGGCGGAACATCGTGCGCAGCTTGTAGCGGATGTACTCGTCCTCGGTGTCGACGGTGCGCAGACCCCGCACGAGATGTTCGTGGGCGGGCGTCGCCCGCGTGTTGCGCGGCGTCGGCATCTCGACGGTCGGCAACTCGACGTCGATCAACTCGGCCAGCGCTTCGGTCGCGAACAGGTTGGTCTCACAGCACCACTGCAAGTTCGTCATGAGGTCTGATTCGGGGGCGGGCTCACGCAGCGCGGCGCCGAGCGGCAACTGGTTGGTGAGCGTGAACGCGAAGTGGTGGCGTTGGATGGCGTCGAGATCGATCGGCTCGCCCGTGAGCTCGCTATAGCGATCGTAGAGCTCGGCGAAATTGCCGTACCCGATGATCGTGTCGCGCATGCGCCACGCCGCAAGATCCATCATCGGGTCGCCGATGTGGCCGATCTCGACGTCAAGCACGGCGACTATGCGGCCGCCTTGATGATGGAACTGCCCCGAGTCCCAGACGATCGCGGACTCGCGCTGCTTGGAGTCCGGCGGATTGCGCCGCAGCCACGCGAGGCAGAACTCCATAAACGGATCAGGGTGCACCTTGATCGAGCGGAAGACCTTCTCGTAGCGGCTCAGCCCGAACGTGCCCGACTGCTGCGGCGTCGGCGCCCGCATGATGCCGGCATCGACGAACGGGGCAATGTCGAGCGAGTGCAGCCGAGCGAGGATCTGGAGATAGTTATCGACCGCGGCACGTCGTTCTGCGTCAGTGGATTGTTCGAAGTCGTTGCGGCCCGGCACGCGATCCATCACGTAGGCCATCGGCTCGTCGATCCAGCCATAGACCTTCGCGGTCGGGATCCCGTGATCGTGCATCGTCGCCTGCAACCGCATCTCGTGATCGAGCGGGAAGATCAGCGGCATGTCGGTGCGATCGCCGCGCACGCACAACTCGAGCATCTCGTCATCACGCTCGACATCGGCGAACCACACCGGGCGCCAACGCGGCTGGCGGTTGATACGCACCACTGTGCCACCGACGTTCGTCCGAAGCCACTCACTGATCCGCTCGGTACCGTCGTCGACCGTCGTCGCCATGGCGTCCCCCCGGGGTCTTTGCTAGCAGAGCGGCAAAAGTATCGGCGACGGCGGCAGCGAACCATGCAGCGGCGCCTCGAGGACGCCGACGAGCACGTCGGTCAGGTTTGCGTTGAACGACGCCTCGTCGAGCTCGACCGCGCGGCCGGCCTCGATCACTCGCGCCCGCTCGGCCATGGCCACCGTCATGAGCATGATGAGTTCTACGACCCGCTCGCGGCGAATGGCCGCCGCCAGACCCTTCGGACGCTTCTCCAGCATGCCGAGGATCTCGCGCACGCACGGGCCAGTTCCCGGGTTCGGCTCGCGCCACGTGCTGAAAACGGCCGACAGCTGCGCGACGATGCGAAGGTAGTCACGGCCACTCGGCGTGGCAAGGTGCGCCGCGTACGGAAGCACCAATGCCGCGATCAGATCGCGCGACTTCGCACCCCGCCCGCATTGGGCCAGGAGCTCACCGCGGGCAACGTCGGTCGGGTCGCCGTGACGGACGAGGATCTCGTTGAGCACGCCGTCGCGCGAGCCGAAGTGATAGTTGATCGCGGAGACGTTGCGTTGGCCGGCAGCCTGCAAGATCTCGCGGACGGTGACCTGATAGAGGCCCCGACGCGCGAACAACCGCTCGGCCTCGCGCAGGAGCACCGCTTTGGTGGCGGTGGCGTCGCGAGGCACGAGCGGGAACGCGGCCTCGTCAGGCCAGCGGCGCCAGAGCGCTCACCGGGATGATGCTGGGCCATTCGATGTCGGGCAGCGGCTTGGAGAAGGTGCCGTGCTTCGGCTTGGCCTGCGCACGGTAGTAGTCGGTCGAGTGCGTGCGATCCTTGTCGAATTCGGGGATCACCTTGTCGCCGAAGAGTTCGAGCGTGGCCAGGATCTCGTCGTGATACATGCCCTCGATGGGCAGACCGAACACAAGTTGGTCCATGCCGACGTCGCCCCAACGCGCAATCTGCTCGCACACATCCTCGGGCGTGCCCAAGAGCATGAAGCCGGCCTCGATGAGACCGTCGAGCAGCGCGTCGGTGTCGCCAGCGGCAATGTCGCGTAGAGATATCGGGGTGCTGGGCCACGTGATGGCGTCCATCGATTTCGGCATCGTGTCGTGATAGAGGTTCACCATCGACACGAGGTAGCCGCGACCCTTGCGCAACGCGATCTCGCGTGCCTCTTCACGGGTCTGGCAGCAAATCACGGAGTTGGTGATCATCACGTTGTCGTTCTTGAACTGACCGATGGGGTCGGTGCAGTTGGCGATGCCCTCTTTGTAGGCCTCGATGCGACCGCGCAACGCGAAGATCGGTTCGAAGTTGAACGCGATGGCGCCGATACCGAGCTCGCCGGCGCGATTGAACGTCGGCGGGTTGCCGCACGCCACCCAGATCGGCGGGTGACCTTGCCCATACGGCTTCGGCAGGATGTTGTGGGGATAAGGAACCGTGAAGTGCTCACCGTGGTACTCGTAGTCGACCTGTTCCCACATGCGGGGAACCTCTTTGACCACTTCTTCCCACTCGACCTTGGTCGAGGTCTTGTCCATGATGTTGAAGCTGGCGACTTCGTGTCCGCCGGCGCCGCGGCCGGTGCCCCACTCGAAGCGACGGTTGGTGAAGTGATCGAGCATCGCGGCGCGCTCGGCAAAGCGCACCGGGTGCTCTTTGCGCGGCGACAGGCTCGTGATACCGGTCGAGAGGTGGATGTAGTCCGTCTGCGCGGCGACGTAGCCCATGACAACTTCGGGCGCCGACAAGTGGCTGTACTCGGTCAACGCGTGATGCTCGCCGAACCAGGCGTACTTCCAGTTGTGTTTGTCCGCGAAGATCACGTACTCGGCTTCCCGGAAGAGCTCCTTGTGCTCGAGCTCCGAGATGTGGGCGGCCGGCCCGGGGATGTAGCCGTTGACAAAGACGCCGAACTCCATAAACGCTCCTGGACAGGTGGTGATTGAATCGTTCTAATGTCTAACATTACTACGGAGATGTGTCAACCGTCTCGGTCGCTGGCTGCCGGTTCAGCTCTGGACGAACGAGATGACGTGGCGTTCGAAGTCGGCCTTGCGTTCGATCTGCACCCAGTGACCGCAGCGGGCGAACCCCATGAGGTCCGCATTGGGGATGCGGCGAAACGGCAGAAGGCTCTGTTCGACCGGCACCACCCGATCGTCCTGGCCCCACATCAACAGCGTCGGCGTGCGCAACCGATGCACTTCACTCCACAGCGGCGCCATGCGATTGAACTCAGGGTTGGCAAAGGTCGCGAAGATCTCGCGTATCGATTCGAGCACCCCCGGGCGATGCGCGTTCGCCATGCGCTCGTCGAGCAATTCGTCGGTCACCAGTTTGGGATCGGACACCATCGAGCGAACCCACGCCTCCATGCGCTCGCGTGTCGGATCTTGATTGAAGGCGAAGAGCAACCGCATCCCTTCGGATGGCTCGGGGCTGAGGATGCTGACACCGACGCCCCCCGGTCCCATGAGCACCAGCTTGTCGACGCGCACGGGGTGGTCCAAGGTGAAGCGAGTGGCAACGCCACCCCCCATCGAGTTGCCGACGATGCTGGCTTGTTCGACGGCGAGCGTGTCGAGGAACGTGCGCACCGCGTCGGCGGCGATGGCGATGTAGTTCTGGTCGAGTATCGGCTTGGCGCTGAGACCGAAGCCGGGCTGATCGAGGATCAGCACCCGGAAGTGCTGCGCCAGTACGGGCAGGTTGCCCCGGAAATTGCTCCATCCGCTGACCCCCGGCCCTGAGCCGTGCAGCATCAACAGCACCGGCCCACTGCCCGCGTCGTGATAGTGCAACGAATACGGCCCCGCTTCGACGCGCCGGCTGGTCGCGTCGAAGCTGAAAGGATCCGGGTTCGTGCCGTCGCTCATTCTCTGCTCCTAGTTTCCGCTCAAAAGGCCGCTCGGGCCTGTTCTCCGCTCAAAAGGCCGCTCGGGCCTGTTTCCCGCTCGGGTCTACACCATTGGTTCTTGATCGACCGACAAGCCCAAGGCGACCTTGCCGTACATCGCCAGCGCCCGCTCGGGGTCGTTGATCACGTGTGCCCGGCCGCTGTGCGCGTCGCGCCACGCGCGCTCGATCGGTGTGCCCCTGCGCAAGGCGTGGCCACCCGAGTTCTCGAACAACGTGTCGATGGCCTCGATCGCTCGCCCGGTGCCGCGCACTTGGTCGCGCCGCGTGCGCGCCCTGAGTTCCATGGGGATCTTGTTGTCGTCGACGGCATAGCGAGTGAGTTCGCAGATGTTGCGTTCCAACTGCAACCATGCGGCGTCGATCTCACTTGCGGCGGAGGCAACGCGCGTCTGCGCAAACCCGTCGTCGACGACGCGCTGGCCGCCATAGGAGATACGCAGGCGCTCGCTCGTCATCGCAACATGCGCGTCGTACGCGCCCTGCGCCATGCCAATGATCGGCGCGGTGATGGTGTTGGAAAACACCGACGCGAACGGCAGCCGATAGAGCGGCGCCGTATTCACGGCTTGGCCAGGGCACTGGCACCGCGCGGTGTCCATGAAGCTCAAGAATCGATGCGCCGGCACAAAGGCGTCGTTGACGACGACGTCGTTGCTGCCGGTCCCCCGCAGGCCAACCGTGTCCCACACATCGTCGATCACATAGTCGGCCCGCGGCAGCAACACCGTGCCGAAATCGATCGGCATGCCCGCGGCGTCGAGCACCGCTCCCCCGAGGAACACCCATTGCGCGTGATCGCAACCGGACGAGAAGTTCCACCGACCGCTGACGCGATAGCCACCGTCGACGGCATCGACGCGCCCCGTCGGCGCGTACGACGAGCTGACCAGTGTGTCGGGGTCGGCGGACCACACGTCGGCCTGAGCCTGGTCGGGGAACAGTGCGAGCTGCCAGGGGTGCACACCAATGATCGACGCCACCCAACCGGTGGAGCCACAGGCGCCGGCGATGCGGCGTACCGCTTCGTAGAAGACCATCGCGTCGAGCTCGAGACCGCCATAGCGCGTCGGCTGCAGCGCCCGGAACACCCCGGTGCCGACCAGCTGCTTGATCGACTCGTCCGACACCCGCCGCAGGTCTTCGATCTCGCGCGCCCGGTCACGCAGATCGCCAAGGACAGCAGTGATGCCGTCGAGGAATCGCTCCCTCATTCTGTGCCCCCTATGGCGCCGACTGCTACCGTCGCAGCGTGATCCAGGGATTCTCGCACGTGCAGCTGGTCGTGCGCGACGTGTCCGTGAGTGCACCGTGGTATTGCCGCGTGCTCGGTCTCGAACAATTCGTCGAAGGCACCATCGCCTCGGGTCCCTACGCCGGGCTACGCCACCCGACCGCGCGATTCGTGGTCGGCATGCAGACCGCCACGCCAGAGCAAGCCGCTGCACTACAGACCACCGCCATCGATCACCTCTCGTTCTCGGTGAGCGACCGCGCCGCGCTCGACCAGATGCGCGCCGACTTGTTGTCCCGCGGTATCGAAGTAGGCGACGTGTTCGAAGAGGCCGTGAGCTACAACGCGCGCATTCGCGATCCCGACGGCCTCGTCCTCGAACTCAGCGCCCCCAAACGCTGACCCGGCGCGAACCCCGCGCGGACGCCAACCCCGCGCCGGACGCCAACCCCGCGCGGACGCCAACCCGAAAAACCATCGTTGTCGCAGTCAAACGTCGAACTATGTTCGACGTTTGACTGCCAGAACGGGTGGGACAGGGTGGTCTTGGCCCGTCGGCCTCACTCGTGGAACATGTCGAATCGGTGCGATGAGCAGTGCGGTCGCCACGGCGACGATCGACATCATCAACCACGCCGCCCGGAAATCACTGAGTGTGTTGGTGCGGTCACCGAGGATCGACACCAGGATCGCGACTCCGACTGCGGTACCGAGTTGCAGCGCGGCGCGCGTCGACGCGTTCGCGATCGAGAAGCGGGCCGCACCAACGTCGCGCACGCCGGCTGATTGCAGCATCGGAAACGCGGTATTGATGCCGAGGCCGGCCATGATCGTCCCCGGGAACCAATCGACCCAATAGTTCGGTTCGACGTCGACATGAAAGCGGTACCACAACACGGCCGACGCGAGAATCAGCGCGCCGGGAACGCCGATGGTGCGTTCACCGAGCCGCGCGCCGAAGCGACCCACCACCGGCGCGGCCAAGGCGGCCACGATGGGCGACGGTGACATGGCGAGACCCGCTCGAACGATCGAGTAGTGCCATACCTGGGTCAAGAAGAGCACATTGGAGAGCAGCAGCGCACCGGTGGCCACGCCGAAGAGCACCGTGCCGCTGGTCGAGAGCGAGAACGCCCGCACCCGAAACAATTCGATGGGCAGCACGGGATCGGGATGGCGCCGGCAGCGCAGCACGAACCAAACGCCCGCGAAGAGACCCACGGCGAAGGCCGAAAGTATGTCGCGGCTCGTCCAACCCCAGCTGCGACCCTCGGCAATACCCAGAGAAACCGACGCCATCGCGACAGCCGCCAACACGACACCGATCGCGTCGACTCGCTGTCGATTGGCCCCTCGCGCGGTCGACAGATGATTGCGGCCGACGAACCACGCGGCGAACGCGAACGGCAGGCTCAGGAGGAACGACCAACGCCAACCGGCCGAGTCGACGACGAATGCACCGATCGTCGGGCCGGTCGCTACGCCCACCGCGGTGATGCCGCCGTAGAGCGCGACCGATCGCGTGATCTCGTCGGGAGGTGACGCCTCGAGCAACAGACCGAGCGATGCCGGCGCGATCAACGCGCTCCCGATGCCCTGCACCGTGCGGCCGAAGACCACGAATTGGAACGTCGGGGCCGAGCCCGTGATCAACGAGCCGACCGCGAAGAACGTCAACCCGGCGTAGAACATGCGCCGTCGCCCGTGGCTGTCGGCCAATCGGCCCGCCGGCAACAGGATGGCCGCGAAGGCGATCGTGTAGGCGTTGATCACCCAGCCCAGCGAAGCCAGGGACTGGCCGTCGAACGAGGCCTTCAGGTCGGGGAACGCCACGTTGACCGTGCTGAGGTTGGCGGACGTGACGAACGAACCGATCCCCGTCGACGCGAGGACGAACCCCCACCCCCGCGTGCGCGCCACCGAACGGACCGTAACAGCCACCGGCGCGCCGTGCGTAGAGTTGCCTCCGATGGTCCAGACGCTGTTGATCGTCCACCACACGCCGTCGCCTTCGTTGCAGTCCATGCTCGAGGCGGTACGCGATGGCGCGAGCGACGAACGCATCCAGGGGATCGATGTCGTGGCGCGTCCCGCGCTTGCCGCGACCGCGCTCGACGTCATGCACGCGGACGCGTACATCCTGGGCACGCCGGCCAACCTCGGCTACATGTCGGGCGCGCTCAAGCACTTTTTCGACCAGATCTACTATCCCTGCCTCGACGCGACCCGCGGCCGTCCGTATGCGGTCTACGTGCACGGCGACAACGACACGACGGGCGCGCTGCTGGCGATCGAAAAGATCACCACCGGCCTTCGTTGGCGGCTGGCGCAACCGCCGCTGACGGTGCTGGGCCAGCCGACCACTCGCGATATCGAAGCCGCGTGGGAACTCGGCGCGGCACTCGCCGCTCAGCTTGCGTGAACCCAGCTTTCGAGAACTAGGAGCATCGATGCAAACGAGTCACGCCATGATCACCGGACGCATCATTGGTGGAGCGCACGGCTCGCCGTTCGCCGCGGCAACCTTCGATCTCGATGCGTGCGGATACGTCGAAGACGAGTGGGGCCTCGCGGGAGACGCACAGATCTACCGACATCGTTCCGGAACCGACCGATCGTTCGACGGGCGATGGCACGCCGAACCGTCGGGCACCGCCGCATTCGCCACGCGACTGCTGGTGCGACG
>JBDSMH010000154.1:0-3797 GCA_039915945.1 Acidimicrobiales bacterium
CTCGACGACGTCACGGCGCGCAAGGTGCTGCACGACACCGCGGCAAAGCTCTACTCCATCGACTGATGGGCCGCCTCGACGGCCGGGTCGCGCTGATCACCGGGGCCGCCCGCGGGCAGGGTCAGGCCGAAGCCGAGCGCTTCGTGGCCGAAGGAGCGCGCGTGATGCTCGCCGACATGCTCGACGATCGAGGGCGAGACGTCACCGCCACGATCGGCAACGACGCGGTGTACCGCCATCTCGATGTCACAAGTGCCAGTGATTGGGCCTCGGCGATCGAGGCGATCGTTGCTCATTTCGGCCAGATCGATGTGCTCGTCAACAACGCCGCTATCTATCGGCTCGCCACGTTCGCCGAGACCGACGAAGCCGCGTACCGTACGACGCTCGACGTCAACCTCGTCGGGCCGTTCCTCGGCATGCAGGCGGTCGTGCCGTTCATGCGTGAGCGGGGCGGTTCCATCATCAACGTGTCGTCGGCCAACGGCCTGCGGGGCAATGGGCGAGCCATCGCCTACACGGCGTCGAAGTTCGGGCTGCGCGGTCTGACCAAGGCTGCGGCGATCGATCTGGGCCCGGCGGGGATACGAGTCAATGCCATCATTCCCGGCACCATCCGTACCGACATGATCGGCTACGCCCTCGACCGCGAACCAGAGATCGCGGCAACGCTGCCCGTGCGTCGCATCGGCGAACCCGCCGACATCGCCGCCGCCGCCGTGTGGCTGGCGAGCGACGAGTCGTCCTTCGTCACGGGCGCGGACATCGTCGTCGACGGCGGCTATACCGCCTAGGAGTGTTCCGCCTCGAGACACGGTGTCTCAGGTCAAAACGTTGACGGGGGCCCACCAACCGGTGGGCCCCCGTCGCGTGCGCGAAGCGCGGATCGTTTACTTCAACTTCAACACCGACGGACCCGCAGTCTGCGTGATGCAGGAGTTGCTCTTGTTGATGGTGCCGCCCGGACAGGGGTAGTTGAATTTGAGTTGGAAGAGGCCGTCCGGAGCGCCCGCCTTGCCCGGAGCGAAGCTCGCCGGCGACATGTAGGTGATGTCGATCGGACCGAGGTTTTGCATGGCCTTGGTGATGTCGTCACGGGTCGGGTTGACGCCGGCACGGTAGATCGCCCGCAACGTCGTGCGCAAGATCGCGCACACCGAGCCCACCATGCCATACGGCGAGACCTCGAAGTCGTCCTTGAACTTGAACACCTTACCGGCAGACTCGAACTTGGCACCCGCGTTCGCGGGCAGCGTCGAGTACTTCTGGTAGGTCTCGTTGCACATCTTCATGAACGGCGTCGGGTCGTCGGTCAGGCGGTAGTTGCCCGTCGGCGCGGGGTCGAAGAAGATCGCTCCGTTGTAGAGCGCTCCGGCCTCGGCGCCGCCGAGCTCGGAAACCTTGCCCGAGACGAGATCGCCGGCCTGGCTGTTGAAGTTCGAGTTGATGAACTGCACCTGGCCCGGCTTGACACCCTGCGCCACCATCTCCTTGATGAAGCCTGGCAGCGAGACCACGTTGAGGTTCGGGTAGAGGAAGTCGACCTTGGCCGCAATCAGCTTGGACACTGCCTCTTTCAAGCCGTCCGCACAACTTGTCGTGCCCTTGCAACCGAGCGTCGAGTACGACGCGACCTTGAGGCCGGACTTCTCGAGCGGTTCGATGAAGTTCTTCTTGGTCGCTTCGTTCTGCCCCGGTGTATCGGAGTCGATGACGCCGACGACCTTGCCGGCGGCGATCTTGGTGCGAATGACCTCGTTGACGAGCACGGTGTTGAAGTCATCGAGCACGAGGTTGGTGCCGAACATACGCCCACCCGAGCGGTTGAGGAATTCTTGCGAACCGTTCGTCGTGCTGATGTAGATGGCCTTGTGGTCTTCGACGATGCACAAGATGCCGGTGCCCTGGAAGCCCGACGTGTTCATGACGATCGGAGCTTTCTTGTCTTCGGTCGCCGTGACGCAGGCTTCGTTGCGGGCCTGGTCTACTGGTTTTGCCGCGCTACCCAGCGCGGTGACGTCGATGTTTTGAAGATCGATTTGGCGACCATTGACACCGCCACACTGCTCGTTGACGACCTTGGCAAAGGTGCTGAACATGTCAGAGGTGTTGCCGACGTAGACGTCGAAACCGAATGCGGCGAGCTCTTCGAGCTTGGTGCGGATGTGCGCCAGCACGATGGTGGTCGCGGTGATGCCCGGCTCGGTCTGCTTGAGTGCTTCTTTCGGAGCTGCCTTCGTGCAGAATTCGGTCTCGCTCGAGAAGGGATCCTTGCCGCGGTCGAATGTCTTCTGGAAGTCGGCGTAGATGCCGCCGCGCGGATCGGTATAGATCTTGGCCGGCGTCAACGTGGTCGTGGCACCCGCAGTCGTGGTTACTCCGCCGACCGTGGTTTCCGTGCTGCCCTCACTGTCATCACCGCCGCAAGCGGCGGCCACGAGCGCGAGTGCGACCGCGGCGATCACAATTCGGTTGAATCGTCGTCTCACAAGAATCCCCCCAGGGTTGGTTCTCTACAACCATAGCAGTGACCCCGGTCACCGACACGGCAAACCCTCACCCGCAATCGGATTGCCGCCTGGTTGCAACATCGTTGCGATACAAATGTGGCGCAGGACACAATCTCGCGGCCACAATGGGGTCCTCGTCCTGAGGGGGGTTCCTACATGGTCGGCGACACGCCCGAGAGCGGTTCGTCTGCGTTCACGCAGGTAGGTGAAGAAGAAGACGCCGCCTCGCTCGCGTCCGCAGTGCTCGACGAGGAATCCAAGCGGGAGGCCGAACAACTCGCCCGGTCGACCAAGCAGGTCCTGCCCGATGACCTCCTGCCGGGTGTCGGCGCGGAGCGGATGCCGTTTCGCGAGGCGATCCGTGCGGGGGGGCCGGGCATGCTCGTCCTCATTCCGTTGCTTGGCATGGTCGAGGAGTTCGACCGCGTGGCGATCGCCGTGCTCGCCCCCGACATCCAAAAGACACTGAACGTCTCCGATACCGTGCTCATCGGCATCGCCAGCTTCGGTGGCATCGCACTCGTGCTCGGTTCGATACCGCTCGCGTGGCTGGCCGATCGGTTGAAGCGAGTCCGTATCGTCGGCTTCGCGTCGATCTTCTGGGGCTTGGCGGTGGTCCTGCAGGGCCTCGCAGTGAACCCATTCCAGATGTTCTGCGCGCGGGCGCTCACCGGCCTCGGGCAGTCGAACCGCTTGCCGGTTCATAGTGCGTTGCTCGCCGACAATTATCCGGTCCAGGCACGCGGCCGCGTCTTCGCGTTCGAAGGTATGGCGCGTCCACTCGGACTCCTCGCCGGGCCGTTCCTCGCCGGCTTCATTGCCGACGCCGCGGGGGGTGACGAAGGTTGGCGATGGGCGTTCATATTGTTCTCGATCCCGCCGATCATCCTTGCGTTGTTCACGCTGCTCTTGAAGGAACCGGCGCGTGGCCGCAACGAACAATTGATCGTTCTCGGCGCCGAACTCGAACCCGCGAACATCGGCAAGGAACTGCCGGTGTCGATCTCCTCCGCATTCGCTCGGCTCAAGAAGATCCGTACCTTCTATTACATCTGCGTCGGCATCGGCATGCTCGGTTTCGCGCTGGTTGCTGCACCGGTGCAGATTTCTCAGTTACTCGAAGAGAGCTACGGCAAAGAAGCGTTCGACCGCGGCTGGATCATCTCGCTCACTTGGCTCGCATCGTTGGTGTCGATCCCCATCGCGGGCAGCTTCATGGACAAGTTGTTCCGCAAGGATCCGCAAAAGATGCTGCGCGCCGCCGGCGGGTTCATCTTGGCCTACGGC
>JBDSMH010000173.1:0-50867 GCA_039915945.1 Acidimicrobiales bacterium
CTCAAGGGTTTGTGGTGCCGGGCCGACTGAGGGCACACTGGCGGCCGGCTCACAGAATCGAGGGGTTATGCGGGGCATTGTGTGGATGGGCGAGCAGGCCGAGATCCGCAACGACGTCGAGGTTCGAGCGCCGAATCACGGTGAGGTGTGGGTACGCATCGTCGCCGCCGGTGTCTGCCACAGCGATGTGAGCGTGATGAACGGCACCATCCCGTGGCCCGCCCCGTCACTGATGGGTCACGAAGGCGCCGGCATCGTCGAGGCCATCGGCCCCGGTGTCACGAGGGTGAAAAAGGGCGACCACGTCGTCGTCGCCACGGTGGCCAACTGTGGTGCGTGCAAGTGGTGCAACATCGGCAAGCCCACGTGGTGTCGTGCGTCGATCGCGAACCGCACCGAGCCGTTCACCGTCAACGGTGTCGCCGCCGGCAACTTTGCCGCGACGTCGTCGTTCGCCGAGATCACTGTGATCAAAGAGATCCAGGCCGTGCCGATTCCCGACGATGTCCCGCTGACGTCCGCGTGCCTCATCGCGTGCGGTGTGGTGACGGGCCTCGGTTCGGTGTTCAACCTCGCCGATGTCAAGCCCGGCCAAACTGCCGCGGTGTTCGGCGCAGGCGGTGTCGGACTGTCCGCGATTCAGGCGTTGCGCATCAAGCAGGCGTCTCGCATCATCGTCATCGACGCCAACCCCGCGAAGAAAGACATCGCGTTGCAATTGGGCGGCACCGATTTCATAAACGCCCGTGAGGTCGACGACGTGTCCGCGGCCGTGCGCGATTTGCTACCGCACTCCCGAGAGATGGCACGAGGCCCGTTCGGCGCGGGTGGCGTCGACTGGTCGTTCGAGTGCGTCGGCCATCCCACAGTGCTCGAGACCGCCATCGACATCACCGACTGGGGCGGCACGACCGTCGTCGTCGGCGTACCGGGCCCCGAGGCGCGCGTATCCGTGCCCATCACGCACCTCACGCAAGTGGATCGCCGTATCATCGGATCACGCGCCGGCGCGGTTCGCGCGCAACACGACATCCCGATGATCGTCGATCTCTACAAGCGCGGGCAGTTCGATCTCGACTCGATGGTGTCGCAGACGTACCCGCTCGACGACTTCTTCGATGTCGTGCACGACATGCACGAAGGCAAGCTCGCGCGCGGCGTCCTCGTCTTCTAGCGCATGTTGCCGGTGTGGCCGAGCGAATAGCGACCGGGCTGCGGCCACCACAAGAGGCCGTGGGGCGCTTTTTGGCCCGTGGGAATGCGTTGCAATAGCGCGCCCGTGTTCGTGTCGAACACATACACCTCGTCGTCGTAACGACCACTGAGCCAGAGTTGCGAACCGTCGGGGTTGAGGTTGCCCATGTCGGGGCTGCCGCCGCCGGGCACCACCCAAGTGGCGAGCACGGTGTTGGTCTTGGGATCGAAGACCGACACGCTGCCCTTGCCCTTGGGCACGCCGAAGACGGTGTTCTGTCCGCGATTCGAGATGAACAACTTGGAGCCGTCGCGTGCCGGGTAGATGCCGTGGGTGCCGACGCCGGTCTTGACGAAGCCCTTTTGCGTGAACGTCGTCCCGTCGATGATGGCCACGCCGTCCTTGATCATGTCGGCGACGTAGAACGTGTTGCCGTCGGGACCGACGCGCACGTCTTGCGGCATGGAGTCTGCTTGGCCGCGCCCGAAGCTGATGCGACCGACGACGGTGCCGGCGATCCAGTCGATCTTGACGATCGCCGCCTCGAACTCACACGTGAACACCGCGTAGGTGCCGTCGCCCGAGAAGTCTGCGTGGTTGATACCGCCGCATGTCGGCGTGGCGATCGAACGCTGCACTTGCCAGGTGTTCGGGTCGCGCAGGTCGAGACGCTTGAATGCCTCGGCGACCACGACCGCCGACTTACCGTCGGGTGTGTAATACATGTTGTAGGGATCGTCGACGGGCACCGCAGTGCCGAACTCGCCGGTTACGGGGTCGATCGGGGTGAGGCTGCCGTCGGTACGGCCTTCGGCGTTGTTGGTCACCCAGAGCTTGGTCATGTCCCATGAGGGGACGACGTGTTGCGGGTCCTTGCCGACCTTCACCGTGCGCAGGACTTTGAACGTCACCGGGTCGATGACCACGACGCTGTCGGCGCGATTGTTCGGCACGTACACGAGCGGCTTGTGGTTCTTGACCGTGGCGCTCATCTTGCCCGCGGCCTGTTCGCTGTAGATGTTGTTGCCGTCGATGACAGGAGGCATGCCGGGCACCGTCTTGAACTTCGATGGCACGGTGGTCACCGCGGGGGTGGTCGGTGTCGTCGCACCGGTACCGGTACCGGTACCGGGCGCGGTCGTGGAGTTGTCGGTGGACTGTCCGAGTTTGTCGTCACCACTACACGCCGCCGCGGCGAGCGCAAGCGTGAACAGGACAATGAGTACGCGGTTGAAACGGGACACGGGCGGGTCGTCAGCCTCAGCAAGTCGGGGTAGGGAGAAGTTACTCGCCACACAACCCTGAACCGTGGTCACGCGTCCGACTTTCGGTGCCGGCTCCGCTACCGTTCCCCCATGGGCCCACTCGAGGGATTGCGCATCGTAGAGATCGCCGGCATCGGGCCTGGTCCCTTCGCCGCGATGGTTCTGTCCGACATGGGGGCCGACATCATTCGGGTCGACCGGCCCGGCTCCCGGATGACAAAAGAGGTGGCCCGGGCCCAGATCCTCAATCGGGGCCGACCCTCGGCCGCGGTCGATCTCAAAGATCCACAGGGCCTCGACGTCGTGTTGCGTCTGGTCGAGCAGGCCGACGGGCTGATCGAAGGGTTTCGCCCCGGCGTCATGGAACGGCTCGGGCTCGGCCCCGATGTCTGTCTCGCCCGCAACCCCCGCCTGGTCTACGGCCGCATGACCGGTTGGGGCCAAGACGGCCCGCGGGCGCCGACGGCCGGGCACGACATCGACTACATCGCGGTGTCGGGTGCGCTCGGGGCAATGGCCCGCGAGGGCGAAAAGCCGTTGCCGCCGCTCAACCTCGTCGGTGACTTCGGTGGCGGAGGCATGGTGATGGCCTTCGGCATGATGTGCGGCGTGTTCGAAGCCCAGCGTTCGGGCAAGGGCCAGATCATCGACGCCGCAATGGTCGACGGTGCGTCCTTGATGATGTCCATGTTCTGGGGCATGCGCGACATCGGTGCCTGGTCGGATCGCGCGGGCACCAACATCCTCGACAGCGGCGCGCACTTCTACAACGTGTACGAGACGTCCGACGGACGACATCTGGCCGTCGGCGCGATCGAGCCGCAGTTCTATGTCGAGTTGATTCGAGGCCTCGGTTTCTCGGTCGACGAATTGCCCGCGCAGAACGACAAGTCGCAGTGGCCCGCAATGAAGCAGAAGTTCGCGGCGCGTATCCAAGAAAAATCGTTGGCCGAATGGGTTGCCATCTTCGACGGCACTGATGCCTGCGTCGCGCCGGTACGCCTCTTTGACGACGCGCTCACCGACGCGCACAACAGCGCTCGCAATTCGTTCGTGCGCGTCGACGGCATCATGCAGCCCGCGCCGACGCCCCGCTTCTCGCGTACCACTGCAGCCATTGCCCGCGGCGCGGACCTGCCCGGCGCCAGCACCGATGCCGCCCTCGCCGCGTGGGGATTCTCGGCGGACGAGATCGACGCGTTGCGTGCGGGTGGTGCCGTCGGTTGAAACAGCGCCTTCGACGGTTGCGCCTCGCCGTTGCCACGGCACTCGGCGACACTGCGGGTTGGTCGTCGCGCCGCCTGGGGCGCGGCAGCGGTGAGGTGATCGCGGGTCGTGTCATCCAGACGATTGCCCCCGACGCGCTGGCCCAACGACTCGACGGCCGTCCTATTGCGATTGTCAGCGGCACCAACGGCAAGTCGACGACGACGGCATTGCTGGCGGCGGCCGTCCGTACGCGGGGCCCGGTCGCGACCAACGACAAAGGCGCCAACATGCCGGCCGGCATCGTCACCGCGCTCAGCCACTCCGCGCCCGCCGCGACTGCGGTACTCGAGGTCGACGAGGGCTATGTGCCGGCGTTGTTGGTTGCCGCGACCGTCGACGTCTTGGTGCTGTTGAACTTGTCGCGCGATCAACTCGATCGGGTCGCGGAGGTGCGCAAGACCGCCGACCGATGGCGGCAAGGGATCGCCACGTCGCCCGACACGACCGTCGTTGCCAATGCCGACGACCCGGCGGTCGTGTTCGCGGCGCGGGCGTCGACGCACGCGGTGTGGGTCGCCGCGGGCAGCAACTGGAAGGTCGACGCCGCCAGTTGCCCGAACTGCGGGGCGCGCATCAATTTCGACGGCGACGAATGGAAATGTACGCAGTGTGATCTGGCGCGCCCTCACGTGCGGTGGTCGATCTCGGCCGATGGTGGCCTCGTCGTCGAGGGTGAGGACGTGCTCGACGTGCGGGTCGATCTCGGCGTGCCCGGCCGCCACAACCAGACCAACGCGGTGATGGCATTGGCGGCCGCCGACGCGATTGGCATCCCCATCCGCACTGCGCTCGAGGCGATGACCTCGATCCGCGCCATCGAGGGGCGCTACGACTTCGTGTGGGGCGACACCAGCAGCGCCCGTCTCTATCTTTCGAAGAATCCCGCCGGGTGGATCGAGATCATCGAGTTGCTGATGCAGTCGACGCGCCGCGTGTTGATCGTCATCAACGCAGAGATCGCCGACGGCAAGGACACGTCGTGGTTGTGGGACGTGCCGTTCGAACGATTGCGGGGCCGGCAGGCAATTGCATCCGGCCGGCGCTGTCACGACCTCGCCGTGCGCCTGCTCTACGCGGATGTCGACGTCGTCACCGAGCCCGATCTCGATCGCGCACTGGCGCTCGCCCGCGCCGACGATCGTGATGTCGTCGCCAACTACACGGCGTTTCGCGAAGTACGGCGCGCGTTGGGAGTTGCACGGTGACGCGTGAATCAGCGGTACGCATCGCCGTCGTATTGCCCGAGCTTCTCGGTACCTACGGTGACGGCGGCAATGGCATCGTGCTCGAACACCGGCTGCGGTGGCGCGGCATCGCGGCAGAGCGCATCGAGTGTGCCGACGCTGCCGCGATCCCCGAGACCGCCGACCTGTATCTGCTCGGTGGGGGCGAGGATCGACCCCAGACACTCGCCGCACGCGAGCTCCGGGCGAGCGGTGCGATCAACCAGGCCCACGCACGAGGTGCGGTGATCTTTGCGGTCTGTGCCGGTTACCAGATCGTCGGCCAGTCCTTTCCGGGCGCCGAAGGCATCGAGGCGGGGCTCGGGCTGCTCGATGTCACCACGACGGTCGGCGCCGGTCCGCGCGCGGTCGGTGAGCTGCTGATCGAGCCCGACTCGTCGCTCGATCTGCCGCTCATCTCCGGTTTCGAGAATCATCAGGGCGTGACTGCGGTCGGGCGCGATGCACGACCGCTCGGGCGCGTGCTCGAAGGTGTCGGCAACGGCGCTGATCACGAAGTTTCCCGCTCTGAAGGAGCGCTCGCCGAGCGAATCGTCGCCACCTACGCTCACGGGCCGGTGCTCGCCCGCAATCCGGCGTTGGCCGATTGGCTCCTGGCCATGATCGTCGGCCCCCTCGACCCCCTCGACCACGAGGTCGTTGCCGCGACGGCCGAGCTGCGGCGCGAGCGCCTCGCCGCGACCCGTTCACGGTCGACAAGACCCGGCTGAATCGGGCACACTCAACGCATGGAAACACTCGATCTTTGGATCACCGCCGAAGGAGATGCCGACTATCGCGCGGGGTACGCCGCGCCGACTGTCGTCGCCCGAGGTAACTGCAAGAGCCGCATGATGTCGCCGCGCGAGTTTCCGTTGTGGTCACTCACGGCCGAGCTCGATGCCGGCGTCGAGCTCGAGTGGAACGAGACGCACGGCGACGAAGCGGTCTATGTCAAGAACGGGTCGTTGACGATCGACGGCCGCGTGTGCCCCGCTGATGGCACACTCATTCTCGAAGCCGGCGTGAGTGCGCTCGTGCGCGCCGACGAACCGACGACCATCGTGCATTTCGGTCCGTGGGATCCAAACCCACCGACGACCGGCGCGTATGGCCCGCCCGCCGAAGAAGGCCGCACCGTGCACGTGGTCGGTCCGGGTGGCACGTACGCATTGATCGAACCGGGACGTGCGTCGAAGTTCTACGCCGACTCCACGTTCCCGACGTCGCGCATCACACTGCTGTACACGTCGCGCGAAGACGCATACCTTTCGTCACCGCACAGCCACAGCGAAGACGAGATCATCTACTTGCTCTCGGGCGAGATCCAAGTGGGCCAGACCATTCTCAAGTCGGGCGACGCCATCGGCATCGCTGGCGACCGGCGCTACCGCTTCAAGGGCGGCGAGCACGGCTTCGGCTTCCTCAACTATCGCCGTGACGCGTCGTACATGTCGACCGCCAAGGACAAGCCCCCGTTCCTCGAGGGCGGCGCGATCCACGACTTCAACAAAGTGATGGACCTGCGTTAGTTGCACGCACGCCGCGCACGAAGCACAAGAAGGCCGCAATCACGATGCGCGGGAGCCGCCAATGGGTTCTGGCGGCGAAGCCGCCGCCGCGTTGCGGCGCAGCCGCAGAACTGGCCGGGCGGGCTTGCAACTTACCGCTTTTCGACGTGCCAGACGGTGGGTTGCGCGGGTAGGTCGCCCAGGCGCACTTCGTGTACCAGCTCGCGTCCGTCGCGGTAGCGCCGCAGGTTTTCGAGGAACACCTCGGTGGCGCGCACGAGGCGCCCGTTGCCTCCGCCAGATGAGTGGGGCGACATGATCACCTTGGGATGCGTCCACCAGACGCTGTCGGGGGGCAAGGGCTCGGTTTCGAATACGTCGAGCACCGCGCTCGCAGGGGCGTCACGTTCGAGCGCATCGAGCAACGCGGACTCGTCGACCAATCCACCGCGCGCGACATTGACGAAACACGAGCCGGGGCGCATGGCGGCGAGGAACGTTGCATCGACGAGGTGTCGATTGCCGTCGTTGAGTTCGGCCGCGATGACGACGACATCGGCGCGGGCCACCGCAATGAGCATGCGGTCGGATGTGAGGATCTCGTCGACAGGTTCGGTGCCGTCGGGAGTGCGGCGCACACCGATCACGTGCGCATCGAACGCTCGCGCTCGTTGCGCGACCTCGCGCCCAATGGAGCCGAGGCCGACGATGAGCCACGTCGTACGCCAGATCTCGCGGAACGGCACGTGTTGCCATACGCGAGCGGCGCGCTGTTCGGCGAGACGCTGCGGTTGTTGGAACGACGCGAGCACGGCTTGCATCACGTACTCGGAGATAGGTACGGCGGTGACGTGGGCCCGGGTGAGGCGGCCGCCGCGCTCGAGGTGTGTCCGGAATGCGGGTGCCTCGACGCCCGCCGCCGCCGATTGCAGCCACGCGAGTTGCGGCGTGTCGAGCACGATCTGCATGCACGCCTTGATCGGGCCGTAGAAGATGTCGTTCGAGATGAACACGATGTCGAGCGGGCCGTCATCGGTGACGGTGCCGTCGGGCAGCAGCCGGACAAAGGTGGCGTGGGGCGCCGCCTCGCGCAGATCGTCGCCGTGGTCGCGCAGGATGGCTTCGCTGACGAGGATGCGCATCAGCTGTTCGAGATGATCGCCCGCCACACGCGCTCAGCGGTGAACGGCATGTCGAGATGGCGGACGCCCAGGTGCGACAACGCGTCGACGACCGCGTTTTGCACAGCAGGAGTGGAGCCGATGGTGCCCGACTCGCCGATGCCCTTGGCGCCGAGCGGATTGCGCGGCGTCGGCGTCTGCATCGGATGACGTTCGAACGAGGGAAGCTCGGCCGCCGAGATGATGCCGTAGTCCGCGAAGTTGGAGGTGAGCGGGTTGCCGAGCTCGTCGTAGCGCACCTCTTCGATGAGCGCCTGCGCGATGCCCTGCGCGAGGCCGCCGTGCACCTGACCGTCGGCGAGCAACGGATTGACGATGACGCCGCAGTCGTCGACGGCGACAAGACGCTGCACCGTGACGTGGCCGGTATCGCGGTCGACTTCGACGACGGCCACGTGCGCACCGAAGGGGAACGTGGCGCCCCCCGGTTTGAAATCGAACTCTTCGACCAACGGTGCGTCCTGCGCGCTCGCGATTTCGGCCCACCCGACGGCTTTGGCGGGCGTGCCGACCACGTGGAAGTTGCCGTTGTCGAGATCGAGCACCACGTCGTCGACGTTGGCCTCGAGTTGGTCCGCGGCCAACTTGCGCGCGGTCTCGACGACGAGATCGGTGGCGCCGGCAACGGCTGAGCCACCGACCTGCAACGAACGCGAGCCGCCGGTACCGCCACCGCGCGGGATCTCGTCGGTGTCGCTCTGGTGGTATTCCATGCGCTCGATCGGTATGCCCGTGCGCTCGCTGGCAAGCATCACGAACGCAGTGCCGAGCCCTTGGCCGTGCGAAGAGACCCCGGAACGCACGATTGCGCCGCCGTCGTTCTTGACCTCGAAGCTCGCCCATTCGCCGCTGCCCATGGGGTTGGTGACCTCGACGTAGGACGCCAGACCGATGCCGAGCAACTTGCGATCACCGGCGCGTCGGCGGGCTTGTTGCTCGGCGCGGAGTTCGGTGTAACCGGCCGCAGCCTGGACGCGGTCGATTGCGTCGGCATATTCGCCACTGTCGTAGGCCGCGCCCGTGGGCGTTGTGTAGGGGAACGCGCTCGGCGCGATCACGTTGCGCCGACGGAGGTCGCCCGGATCCATGCCGATCTCCGCGGCATACATGTCGACGACGCGCTCGAGCGCCGCGGTCGCCTCGGGACGACCCGCGCCGCGGTAGGCGCCAACGGGTGTGGTGTTGGTGAGCACGGTGACTGCCTCGGTCGCGACCTTTTCGATCGCGTACGTACCCGACGCCATCAGCTTGGTGAAGTTGGGCAGCAACGCGCCGAGCGACGGATAGCCGCCGCTCTCCTGGATCACCTTGAGCGAGTACGCGAGGAAACGACCGTCGCGAGTGCCACCGAGCTTGGCGTACTGGACCTGCGCCCGGCCGTGTGCCATCGCGGTCATGTTCTCGGTGCGTGTCTCGAACCAGCGCACCGGACGTTCGTGCTTGCACGACAACCAGCCGACGAGCAGCTCCTCGGGCGATGTGCCGCCCTTGGCGCCGAACGATCCACCGACATCGGGGGTGATGATGCGGACTTGCGAGATGTCGAGACCGTTGAGACGGGCAATGCCGCCTTGCGCACCGAACACACCTTGACCCGCGGCCCATTGCGTGAGGCGCGTGCCGTCCCACACTGCGGCGGCAACGCGTGGCTCCATCGGCGCGGGCGCCAGGCGATTGCTGATGATGCGCACCTCGACGATCACTTCGCATTCGGCGAACAGATCGTCGGGACCCGACAGCGGGATTTCGCACACGATGTTGGTGCCCACTTCGGGGAAGAGCAGCATCTCGTCGTTGCAGGCAACCTCTGGATCGACGACGACCGGCAAGGGGTCGTAGTCGACCATCACCAACTCGGCGGCGTCGGCACCGGCCTGGCGGGTCTCGGCGAGGATCGCGACGATCGGCTCGCCGACGAAGCGCACGGTCTCGTGCGCCAGCATGGGTCGCAGCATCGCCTGGTTCATGAACGCCATCATCGGCGGCGACGGCGGCAGGCCGAGGTCGGGGAACGTGTAGACGGCGACGACGCCATCGGCCGACCGGGCATCCTCGACATCGATCGACCGCAACCGCGCGTGGGCCATCGTCGAGCGCACGTACGTGACGTAGAGCGCGCCCTCGAGGCGCAGGTCGTTGATGTAGCTGCCGCCCTCCGTGAGCATCTTCGGATCTTCGATCCGCTTGACTCGCGTGCCGAGAATGCTTCCGCTCATCGTGTCCCCTTGGCTGGCCCGCTGCCATCTTCATGCCGGGCGCGTGGCCCTGCCAAATGCACGTGCGGGACGGTCACGCGGGCCCAAGCGGCCAAGGCTGCGCCTGCTCGATCAGGGCCGCCGTCTGTAGCAACAGATCCTCGCGAGCCCATGCCGCGACCAACTGCGCGCCGATGGGCAGGCCGTCGCTGGTCTGCATGGCGGGCACGCTGATCGCCGGTTGCCCCGACACGTTCCACATGCCCATGAGCCAACCGAGTTCACGGCGCATGTTGGCCATGTCTTGCGCCGACGGGTCGAACGGCAACGAGCCGATCTTGATCGGTGGTTGCGTCACGGTGGGGGTGAGCAGCAGGTCGAAGTCGTTCCACCACGCGTGCAGGCGACGTCCCCATCCGTGGAGCCACTCGCGTGAGGCCACGTACTGCGCGCCGGTGATCAATCGTCCATTGCTCACGCTCATGCGGTTGCGAGGTTCGATTTCTTCGAGCGTGATCTCGCGCCCCAATCGGGCCGACCATGCGTCGAGTTCGGCGGCGATGCAGGCGGCCACGACGATGCCTTGTTGCGCGACCGCCTCGATCTCGTCGAGCGCGACAGGGGCCGCCTCGACGACGTCGTGGCCATTCGCGGCCAGCAGGTCGGCGATCTGGCGGATGGCGCGTGCGACTTCGGGATGCGCGTCGATGCCCTCGTTGGCCCCGCGTAGGCGCACGCCCACTCGCAGCCGCGGCAACTCGCCGTCGAGCGCCGCCGCCAGCGATGCAGTGAGCGGTGTCGTGTAGGGGTCGCCGAAGGAGCTCCCGCACACTGCGTCGAGTACCGCAGCACTGTCGCGCACCGTGCGCGTGAGAAAGCCGTCGGTCGACAAACCTGCCCAATGCTCCGCGCTGTCTGGCGCGTTGGAGATGCGGCCACGAGTCGGCTTGAGCCCCACCAATCCACAGAACGCCGCAGGTGTGCGCACCGAGCCACCGCCATCGGTGCCGTGGCCTATCGCGACCATGCCGGCGGCTACCGCAGCACCCGAGCCGCCGCTCGACCCGCCCGCGCTGTGATCGGGTGCCCACGGATTGCGCGTCGGTCCGTACGCCGCGGGCTCGGTGGTGGCGTGCGTGCACAGCTCGGGCACGTTGGTGCGCCCGACGATCACGAAACCGGCAGCGATGAGGCGATCGGTGAGCCAGCTGTTGGCGGGAGCGCGGTAGTCGGCATCTTTGGCGGCCTGCAGGCCTTCGTGCAGAGGCTCGCCGGCGATCGGGCACGTCGAATCCTTCACCACGATCGGCACGCCGCGGAACGGGGCGGTGCTGGCTTCGACACGGCTTGCATCGACGTGGCTTGATTCGAGACGGCTGGCCTCGAGGAGCGCTTGCTCGAAGCGCGTATGGATGACCGCGTTGATCGACGGGTCGACGGCCTCGATACGCGCGATGGCTTCGTCGACCAGTTCGAGGGGAGAGCACTCGCCGCGCCGGACCATGGCGGCCTGTGCCACTGCATCGTTCATGACGGATCACCCAATCGAACCGGCAACTTCTCGAAGCGCCGCACTCGCAGAAATGGCACCCATTGCGGTGAGTCGGTCAACACTTCGAGGTCGGGATAGCGCGTGAAGATGACATCGAGTACTTCGTGCATCTCGACTCGCGCGATTGCCTGGCCCAGGCAGAAGTGTGAGCCTCGCCCGAACGTGAGATGGGGTTTGGTTGTCGCCTTTGCGGCGATGCCGGTCTCATAGCGCTCGGCGATGAACTGGTCGGCCTCGTCGTAGGCCGACGCATCACGGTTGGCCGCCATCACCGACAACGCGACACTCGTACCGGCCGCGACGGGCACACCACAGAGGTCGAAATCTTCGCCGGCGGTGCGCCGCAGTTCACCCGATGGTGGTTCGTAGCGCAGGATCTCTTCGATCAGCGCCGGCGTGACCGCGCGTAGCCCCCGTGTCCACAACAACCACAGGCCGATCGACAACGCGCTGCGCGAAGTGTCGAGCGCGCCGAGCATCAAGTTGACGACCAGTGCGACCAACTCGTCGTAGCTGAGTCGGTCGCCGCCTTCTTCGGCGGCGATGAGCATGCTCATCAACGACTCGTCGGGATTGCGCCGTTTGTGCTCGATCATCGCGACGACGTAGTCGCCCAGTGCGAACATCGCGTGTTCGGCACGAGCGCGATTCTCGTCGGGGATCGAGTCGGAGAACATCAGCCCGATGTCGGCCACCCATTGGTGGAATGCACCGTGATCGTCGCGTGGCACGCCGATCATGTCGCAGACGATGGTGAGCGGTAGCGATTCGGTGACGTCGTCGATCAGATCGATCGAATCGCGGCCCTCGAACTCCTGTAGGTGCTCGATGGTCAGCGCCCGCATGCGCTCACGCGTGCCGTTGGTCGCCCGCGGCGTGAAGGCGCGGCTGGCGAGGCTGCGCAACCGCGTGTGCACCGGCGGATTGGTGTTGAGCATCGCCAGCTTCCACCAGTCGTAGAGCGGCCCACTCGTGATGCCGTGCCGCGTGATGAGCACGTCGTAGTCGTTGACGAAGCGAGGGTCCTTGAGCGCGGCGTCGACATCGGCGTAGCGCAAGAGCATCGGTGTGCCGAAGGCATCGAAGGCAATCGGGCTGCGTTCACGCGCCTCGCGCAGCATTTCGTGCGGGTGTCGCGAGAACGCGAGATCCGTGGTGTCCACGACAATCATGTCGCCAAACTAGGCGACGAAGGCGAGCACCTGGGCGAGATCGGGTGGGGGGTGGAACTCGACGCTGTCGTCGTCCTCGTCGAACATCGTCGGGACCCAGCGCAGTTCGCCGTCACGCCACCAGTACACGTGCGCACTGACCGAACGCGGACCTTCGAGATGCAAGAGCCGCGCGTTGAGGACCAGTGGCTCTACGGCGTTCATCACGTCGGCGTCGCGTATGACATGCACGAGCAATGTGCTGCGACGAGGCATGGCGACCAAGGCGCCGAAAGGACCGACCGGGCCGACAAGATCTTCGAGCCAGCGCACCCGGCTGGCGGTGTAGAAGTGTTCGCCGTGCACGACGGTCATCGGGCCGCCGGCGATCTCGACGCTGGCGACATCGATCGGCTCGGGGTGGCGGCGCGTGTTCGCCCACGCCCGGTCCCAGATTTCCGCTTCGTTCATGTCCCAGTCGATCAGATCGGTGGGTGCGAGCGACCGGACCGACGCCGGCAGGTCGGCGACGACGGTCGCGATCACGCTCTCGGCATAGGGCATCTGCAGCGTGGCGATGTCGCTCGGCAGGTAGTCGTCGGGGACGAGCAGCACCCGCAGTGCCGGGAGTACCTGGTGCTTGTCGGTCGGCATCTCGTCGATGCGGGGGATGCGCGTAATGTGATGGGCCACGATGGGCGCCCACTCGACATCAGGGGCCCGACGGCATTGCTGCGCGAGATTGACGAGACCGAGGGTGATCTGCAGTTCCGGCAATGTCACTTCGCCGGGCGCACCGAACTCCGCGGTGTAGCCCTGGGCGTCGAGTTCGCGGCCGACGAGATTGTTGAACGTGTCCCATTCGCCCTGATCGAAGAACCGAAACGACAGGGGCACGGGCCCGAATCGGCTCGTCTGCGTCGCGAGTCGCTTCGACCGTCGCATGTGCCTCTCCACCGTCTGCTCGGCGCCCTGGCCGGGTGTGGGCCAGAAGTGGGTAGCCATCGGCGTTTCGGTGGAGGGGTTGAGGGGCCGATCAGCTCAAATCGCGGAAGAACTCGCGAATTTCGTGCGCCAGCGCGACCGGGTTTTCGAGGCCCGGGAAATGCCCGCCGTCGTCGATCACCGTCCAGCGGCGGATGTCGTAGTGCGGTTCGGCCAGCTCCCGGGGCGCTCGGTTCATCTCCTTGAACGCGGCCATGCCGAACGGCACCGAGACCCGCGCGGGCTGCGGGATGAGGTTCATCGCCGAGAAGGTCTCGTAGTACATGCGCAGCGAGGGGCCGATCGTGCGCGTGACCCAATAGATCATGATCGTGGTGATCAACTCGTCGAGCGTGTACCGGCGGGCGAGCACCCGGTTGCCGTGCTCGTCGTCGATGTCGCTCCACCGCCACCATTTCTCGAGGATCCACGCCGCCAGCCCGACGGGTGAATCGGTCAGGGCGAACGACGCGGTTTGCGGCTTGGTCCGTTGGAGATGGACGTAGCCCCACTCACGATCTCGGTACGCGAGCACGCGGTCCCACCACTCGCGCTGCTCTGGTGTCAGCGACGCGACGTCGACCGGCGGCGCCAGCATGTTGACGTGGATGCCCGTCAACCGCTCGGGATGCCGCGCGCCGAGTGCGGTCGTCACCGCCGAACCCCAGTCGCCTCCGTGCGAGCCGAATCGTTCGTAGCCCAGCTCGGCCATCACCTTGACCCAGAGGTCGGCGACCTGGTTGGCCCCGAACCCCCGCGTGGTCGGCGCACTCGACCACCCGTAGCCGGGTAGCGAGGGCATCACCACGTCGAACGCGGCCGCGGCGTCGGCGCCGTGCGCGCCCGGATCGGTCAGCGGCCCCACGAGGCGATGCAGTTCGTAGACCGTGCTCGGCCACCCGTGGGTCAGCACCAGTGCTGCTTTTCTAGCGCCGCTGGCGCGGGCGGTACTGCTTGGCCCGCTGGCGCGGGCGGTGGCGTGGATGCAGTGCACGTCCATACCGTCGACGCTGACGATGCATTGCGGCAGCTGGTTGAGCTCGGCCTCGACGCGCCGCCAGTCGTAGCGATGACGCCAGTGATCGACCAGCGTGCGCAGTTCGTCGATGTCGGTCCCGTAGTCCCACCCCGCGCCGGGCAGTGTCTGGGGCCAGATGGTGGCGTCGAGCCGGCGCTGCAGATCGTCGAGGATCTCTTGCGGGACCTCGATGCGAAATGGCCGCACGCTCATAGATCGCTCTTGTGGAGCCCCGCTCCCCCGTAGCGACCGGAGCCGGTCAACATCACGGTCATGGCACCCGTGTGGCAACGGTGCTTGCGCCCCGCCTCGGTCAACTTCGCCAGCGACACGGCCGACTTGTCGACGGCCTCTTGGATCGAGTCGAGGTGTGTGTCGTACAGCGTGATGTGGTGCGCGCCGTAGGTGTTGCGGGGCACCCGTTCCCATCGCGTCATGGCCGAGAACGCGCCGGATTCGAGCATGTCAGGCACGTGCTCGCGGTCGTACCACTCGTCCCACTCGGGCTCGATCTCGGGGTCGTTGCACAGCACATACGTCAGGATGTGACCCTTGAGGTTGGGTCCCGGCTCGGTCTTGTCGCGGTGTGCTCCGTGAGCGGTGAAGACGTGCGCATCGATCACCGAGTGGTTGGGATGGATGCGACCGTCCTTGCGCAAGCGCAGATCACGGGCCACCAATCGCTCGACCTGCGCGAGCACGTCGGTTTGATCGAACTCGTAGATCGTCACGTAGCCGAAGCCGATGCCGGGCATGCCGGGTTGCGGCTTTTGTGTGAGCTCCCACCGGGTCACCACCCAGGGCGCGTCGTTTCCCTGCAGCAGGTCAGGTAGGTGAGTGTCGTCGTACCACGCGGCCCACTTGGCTTCGGCCGCGGGCACATTGCATTTCACATACGAGATGAGTAGGCCTGTCGTGCGTCCCACAGCCCCTCCAAGGTCACCGAATTATCAAGAGAACGTAGCAGTCTTCAGCAGTTGGGCAGCGTGGTACCCGCCGCGTTGTTGATGAAGTATTCGTCGCGGGGGCGAAGGTCGAGGTTTTCCTGATCGCTCGGCACGCCGGTCAAGACGGTGCCGTTCGTGTAACAAAACGTGGGCGCAGTCGCGATGAATGCCTGGAGGCGACCGAGTTGCTCGGGGCTGAACGAACCCGCCGCAGCGCTTTCGAGTCGCTTGATCATCGCCGCGCGATCGAGGACCAGCGGCGAGTGGCTGCCGAGGAAGAACACCGAGCCGTCGTTGTAGTCGTCGACGCGGAACGCGAGCATGTAGGGGAAGACCTGCGCCGCGGTGTTGGCGACCCGCGGGGTGGGGATCCATTGGGCGACGATGCCGTCGTCGGTCAGGTGCGAGGCGACGAGCTCGTAGAACTCGCGTGAGTACAAGCTGCCGCTGAACGCCGATGTCGAGCGCAGCGTGTCGACCGTGACGATGTCGTAGCGATCGTCGCGTTCGAGGAGGAACTTGCGTCCGTCACCGACCCCTTGGATGTAGCGAGGGTCGTCGAGCATCAACGAGAACTCCGTGCGACCCTGATCGGCCAAGTCGCGGATGAGGTCGTATTCGCCGCCGCAGAGCTCGACGGTCTCCACCTCGCGCAGTCGAGGGTCGCGCAGCATGCCGTACGTGGTCGATCCGATACCGAGGCCTATGGCGAGCGCCTTCTCGGGTTGCGGGTGCGCCAATGCGGGCACGAGCCCGATCAACACGTGGAAGTCGTCGAAGGGATGGCCGTTCTGGATCGACGCGTTGATGTACAACACTGCCCGTTCCTCCTCGAACTTGACGGTGGCCGCACACGCGTGGTCCTCGGCGAGCAAGATCTCGTCGTTGTCGGCACCGTGCATGAATGCCCAGAGGCGGTGATTGGACGGCGACACTCCCACCACGCCGGCGAGCACCACGATGACCGCGCCGACCGCGATGATGCGTCGCGGCGGCGCGACCAGCCACGCGGCGGCGACGCCGGCGATGCCGAGCGCGAGAGTCAACAATCGGTACGTGCCGGCCGTGCCGAACACGTCGATCAGCACGAAACCGGTGAGCAACGTGCCGACGACGTTGCCGACGATGTTGGCGAACAACAGCGCGCCGGTGCGGCGCCCGAGTGAATCGACACGGTGCGATACGAGTGCCTGCACGCAGGGGAACGACATGCCCATCAGCAGCACCGGCGCACCCATCAACCCGAGCGGGATGGCGCCGTAGACGCCGATCACCTTTGCCCATTCCTTGAACGTGTCGATGGTGCCGAAGCCGCCGTTGTAACCCTCGCCGGCGAAGTAGTGGCGGAGCTGTTCGTCGAGGTAACCCGACAGCGGGAGGACCTGAACGAGCACGACGATGGCGAGTAACGCGGTGATGCCGACCGAGAACTGCATCCAGAGGAACCATCGGCGCGGATCGCCGCCGCGCTGCAATAGGCGCGCCCCTATGGCCGAGCCCACCCCGAAGAGCAACAGATACAGCATGAGCACGTGTGCGAAGCTGTAGGAGTTGGAGCGCATCTCGGCGTCGATGACACGGAAGAACAACTGCTCGAAACCGAGGGCAACCGCGCCGGTGAGGCCGTAGATGGCGAACCACGGCCAGACGCGCTCACCTTGCCCGCCACTTTCACTGACGCCGGCCTTGCGCTCGTCGTCGGCGACGGTCGTCGTTGCGGCAGCCACGGGTTGGTTTGCGCCGGCGGTCGATGGTGTCGCCTCGACCGCGCGATACGTGAGGTAGATCAACAGCGCCGCGACCACGTTGAGCGTGCCTGCGATGCGCGTGGTGTTCTCGAAGCCGTAGGTGCCGAGGAGGTGCCAGCCGGCCACGGCCGCGCCCGCGCCGGCGCCGATGGTGTTGACGCCGTACATACGCCCGATCAACGGCCCGGCGTCGGAGACGCTCGACGTGACCGCACGCGCCACGAGCGGCAGCGACAAGCCCATCAACGTCGTCGGCACGAGAAGGATCGCGGTGTTGAAACAGAACGACGCGAAGGTGCTCGAAAGATGGGGCACCAACTCGCGGTAGAGGTCGTAGAAGAGCAACAGGCTGATCCACGCGAAGACACCGATGCCCACGTTGGCGAGCGCGAAGAGGATCAGTGAACGGCGGGGACCGAGGCGGTCGGCCAGCCATCCGCCCAACAAGCTCCCGAAGCCCAAACCGGCGAGGAACGCGGCGACCACGGTGGTGGTAGAGGCCAGATCGACCCCCGAATGCAGCGAGATCACTCGCTGCCACACGACCTGCAACGTGAGCGCAGAGAACCCGGTGAGCGCGAAGATCGGGCCCAGTACCATCGCCAGCCGATTGCGCATCCGGGTGTTTCTATCGCGTCGCAGCAGGGAGGCAGGAGTCGTCGGCGGCTCGTTTGTCCTCTGGCGATTCCGGTAACGTCGATCGGGGCTCGGGAGGAATCATGCCGAAAGCGGTGCAAGACGAGTTGTCACCGCAGCCGGTGCTGCTCGATTTCGACGGGCCGGTTGCGATCATCAGCAACAATCGACCGGACGTCCACAATGCGGCCTCCGACGCCTTCAACCGGCGGCTGTGGGAGGTTTTCTACGAGCTTCACCTGCGCGACGACATCCGTTGTGTCATCTGGCGCGGCAATGGCAAGTCGTTCTCCTCGGGGCGCGATCTGCGCGAGCTGGGCGGCGCCCGCGATGGCGGCATGAGCCATCTGCAGCACATCGAGCGCGGTCACAAGTGGACGCAGATGCTCTTCAGTTGCCCGGCGCCGATCATCGTGTCGCTCAAGGGTTGGGTCATCGGTGGCATGTTCGAACGGGCGTTGCTGTGCGATCTTCGCATCGCCAGCGAGACGGCCAAGTTGTGGCTCCCCGAGCTGATGCATGGCGTCGTCCCCGATTCCGGTGGCGTCGCTCGCCTGTTCCAGATCGCGGGTCATGGGCTGGCCGCCGACATGGCGCTCACCGGACGGGTGATGGAGGCCCACGAGGCACTCGCGCACGGCATCGTGTCGAGGGTAGTCACCGATGACGAACTCGACGCCACTGCACTCGAGATGGCCCACAAGATCGCCAAGTTGCCGGCCTTCAGCGTCAAACTCTTCCGGCGCGACCTGAGCCGCATCGCCACGCATCTCGTGCAGCAGTCGATAGAAGAAGAGGCGCTCCTCGAAGCGCAGATCTACCACTCCGACGACTACCGCGAGTTCAAGGCAGCCAAGGCCGAGGGACGCGATCCCTCGTATCACAATCGCTGACCATGTCCGCGATGACGTTGCCGTTGCGCTCCGCGGCGTTCTGGCAAGACCCGTACCCGGTACTCGACGCAGCGCGGGAGCACGGCCGCACGGCAGTCAGCGAGTCCGGTGAGCCTGTCACGTTGTCGATCGACGATCTCGAGACCGTGTCGGGTCACCCCGCGATGGCGCCCCTCGGCCTCGACGCGCTCGATCGCCTCGGCATCATCGAGGGGCCGTTCCGCGAGTGGCGGCGGCTGTCGCTCAACGCGCAACCCGGCGACGATCACACGCGCCTGCGGGCACTGGTGGGCCGCGCGTTCACGCCCCGGCAGGTGCAACGGGTGCGACCACTGGTGCGGGAGCACGCGCACCGATTGCTCGATGCGGTCGCCGACGCCGGCGAGATGGACGTCATTGCCGACTATGCGCACGACATCCCCCTCTACGCCATCTGTGTGTTCCTCGGGATCGACGAGCACGACCGCGACGAGATACAGGCGTTCATGGTCGGCACCGACGAGGGCTTTGCCTGGCCCATGACCGACGAGCGCAAGAAGCGCGCCAACGAGGGCATCGTCGCGTTGTACGACTACGTCGACCGGCTCGTGCAACGCCGGCGCAGTGATCCGGGCGACGATCTCGTGTCGGCGCTCGTGCACGTCGAAGCCGCGGGCGACCGACTGACGCCCGAGGAGTTGCTGGCGATGGTGGTCAACATCATCGGTGGCGCGGTCGGCTCGAGTGAAGCGGCGATCACCAACGCCGCGTACCTGTTCTCGGCGCATCCCGACCAGGCACAGATCGTGCGCGACGATCCGTCGATCGACCGTGACGTGATCGAAGAATGCCTGCGTTACGCGCCGCCGTTTCGATCCACGCGACGAAAGGCGCTCGCACCGCTCGATGTCGTCGGTGTGCACCTCGACGTCGACAAAACGATACTGGTGTCGCGCCAAGCGGCCAATCGAGATCCCGCACGATTCACCGATCCGCATCGCTTCGATGTTCGCCGCGGCGATCACCGTCACGCGGCGTTCGGCCACGGTGCTCACTTCTGTCTCGGCCAGGCACTGGCGAGAGCAAACCTCACCGAGGCGATCCCGATCATGGTGCGCCGCTGCGGCGATCTCGAAGTGACGACCGATCCGATCCGGCGCGAGCCGTTCGGACCGACCGAGAAGTTCGAAGAGTTGCGGGTTCGTTTCGTGGCGCGGCCTCGTGATGATCTCGGCTGACTCGCACGTCATCGAGCCGCCCGACGTCTGGACGGCGCGGTTGCAGGGCGAGTGGGGTGAGCGTGCCCCGCACGTGCGCCGCGACGACGACGGCAACGACTGGTGGTACGTCGACGGCCATCGCACCAACTCGTTCGCCGGTGGCTCGCAGGCCGGCATTCGATTCGCCGATCCCGACGCGCTCGTGCTGGCCGATCGGTTCGAGAATGTGCGCGTCGGCGCCTACGACGCCGACCGCTACGTCGACGAGAACCTCACCGACGGCGTGATCGCTTCGGTGTTGTATCCCACGCAGCAGATGCAGCACTACGCCGTGCGCAACACGGCGCTCGTCGACGCCACGTGCCGGGCCTACAACGATTGGTTGGCCGAATTCACCGGCCCACATCCGCAACGGCTACGCGGCGTGGCCGCCCTCAACGTCGACGACATCGAGACGGCCGCGGCAGAGCTCGTGCGCGCGGTGCGCCGAGGGTTGGCCGCGGGGCTGATACCCGTCGGTCTGCCGGCCGGTCGTACCTACGCCGATCCGGCGTTCGACGCGCTGTGGGCGGCGGCCGCAGAGGTCGACGTGCCACTGTCGTTGCACATCGGCACCTACCGCGCGAACCCCGACCGCCAAGCCGCGCCGGTGATCCCGGGCGCCCAGTCGGCATCGGCCAAGCCGGCGCAGACCGCGTTCGCGACCGCAGACCATTGGGTGCGTCAAGCGCTCGGTGACATGATCTTCTCGGGCGTGTTCGAGCGGTTTCCCCGCTTGCGCATCGTCTCCGCCGAACACGAAGTCGGATGGCTGCCGTTCTTCGTCGAGCGGATGGACTACACGTACACGCAGCGGGCTACCAAAGGTCACCGGTTCGCCTCCGGCGCATTGCCGAGCGACTTCGTGCGCGACAACGTATGGGCGCAGTTCTGTGAGGATCCATCTGCCGCGGCGGTCGCGCAAGCGGTCGGCAGCGAACGCATCCTGTGGGGCTCCGATTATCCACACAGCGAAGGCCTGTTCCCGCATTCACGCGATGTGTTCGCCGATCGCTCGGCGCCGCTCGACGCCGCGGCGCGCCAACGCATCGCGACCGACAACGCCGCGGCGCTCTACGGCATCGACCTGGCATGAACGACGAGCCGCGTTTCGACGGCCGCGTCGTGCTCGTGACCGGCGCCGCCCGCGGCTTGGGTCGCGCGTACGCGGAACTGTTGGCTGCTCGCGGTGCCCGGGTGATCGTCAACGACATGGATCACGAAGCCGCTGACGCGACTGCGGGCGAGCTAGGGGTGCAAGTCATCGCGGCCGACGTGTCCACCGAAGCCAGCGCCCGCTCGGTCATCGAGCAGGCCGGCCCGATCGATGTGCTCATCGCAAACGCCGGTGTCTCTTGGCACCGCGACTTCGCCGAGTTGACCGCGTCCGAATTCGACGATGCACTGCGCCACAACCTCGCGAGTACGTTCCACATCGTGCAGGCCGCCTGGCCGCAGATGGCGGCCGACCGCTACGGCCGCGTCGTGACGACGGCGTCAGGAGGCATCTTCGGCATCGCCGGCCGCGCGCACTACGTCGCCGCGAAAGGTGCGGTGTGGGCGCTGACGAAGACGCTCGCCCTCGAAGGTGAGCCGCACGGCATCCAGATCAATTGCGTGCTGCCATGGGGCCTGACGCGTATGGCGCGCGAAGGCAGCACCGCGCCGCCGGCCGATGACGCCGCGGCAGCAGTGGCGTGGCTGTGCCACGAGCAGTGCGCGATCACCGGTGAGGCTTTCACCGTGGGCGGCGGCAAGATCGCCCGCGTGGTTCTCGAACGGAGCCGCTCCGTCGAAGCCGACCCGGCGCGCATCGCCGCCCAGCGCGCCGCCTTCGCCCGCCTGATGACCTCTTCTGCGGCTCCGCCGCAACGGATTGGCGGCTCTGCCGCGGAATTGACTACGCCGTCAAATGAACCGTAACCCGGCGAGCGTTATTCGACCGCGACGGGTTCGCGGTCGAAGGTGCGTTTGAGGGGCACCTTCGGGATCATCGAGAACACCACGAGCGTCACGAACAAAACGGGGATCACCACGCGCGTCGAACCGGTGATCGCATCGGCGAACGCGCGCCGCACACCGGTGCGCACTGGTTCGGGCAGTTCGAGGATCGTCGAGGGACGCCCGCGCAGCGCCGCGGTATCGGGCAGGCGATCGATGTTCTCCTGACCGACGTACTTCGGTATCAGTCGATCGACTCGGTGCGCGTACACCGCGCCGATCACCGCGGAGCCGACCGAACCGCCCAGTGAGCGGACGAAGCTGAACCCCGCGGTCGCGACACCAAGGTCTCGGTAGTCGACCGCGTTCTGCACGATGATCGTGAGCGACGGACCGATCTGCCCCATGCCGAGACCGGCGATCGCCACTCGAGCGGCGACTCCCCATTGGCTCGTGTGCACGTCCATCGTGCTCAACAGGAGCGCCCCGACCAACATGATCGCGACCCCGCAGATGGGGTACGGCTTGTAGTTGCCGGTGCGGGCGATGAGCCGGCCCGAGGTGATCGACGCGGTCGTCACCGCGATCATCATCGGCAGCATGAACAAACCCGACTTCGTGGCGCTCACTCCGTCGACGACTTGCAGGAACACGCCCGTGTAACTGTTCATCGAATACATGGCGATGCCGATGATGAAACCGCCGACCATCGTGGTGCGCACGATCTGGTTGCTGAACAATGTCATCGGCAGGATGGGCTCTTCGGCCCGCAACTCGATGAGCACGAATGCGAGCGTCCCGATGGCGGCGATGGCGAACAATGAGAGCGTGACGGTGTCGCCCCAGCCGTACTTCTCACCCGCCCACAACAGCGAGAAGGCGAGCGGAGTCGTGGCGACGATCAGCGCGGTGGCACCGAAGTAATCGATTGCTCTGCGTGTCGCCGCTCGCTCTACATGCAGATAGCGCTGAACTGCCGTCATCGACGCGGCGCCGATGGGGAGATTGACGAGGAATACCCACCGCCAATTGAGATGATCGACGAAGAAGCCACCGGCGAGCGGGCCCATGAGCGCCGCGAGCATGAACGTGCCGGAGATGTACCCCTGGTACTTGGCCCGCTCGGCCGGTGGGAGCACGTCACCGACGATGGCCATCGGCAGCGTGTTGAGCCCGCCCGCACCGAGACCTTGGATGGCCCGAAACAGCACGAGTTGGGTCATGTTTTGTGAGAACGCGGCGAATACCGACGACGCGATGAACAAGGCGATGTTGATCTGGAAAACGCGCTTGCGGCCGTAGATATCCGACAACTTGCCGATGATCGGCGTGGAGATCGTCTGCGTCAGCAGATACGACACGGCGATCCACGGCGCTTGCGTGAGGTTGCCGAGGTCGCCGACGATCGTCGGGATGGCGGTGTGCACGATCGTCGCGTCGAGCGCGGCGAGGAACATCCCGGTCATGACCGCGATCATCAGGATGTGGATTTGCCTGGGCGCCAGACCGCTACCGGTCGGGGCCTCCTCGGTTTGCACGCAGCGTTACTTCGCGTCGAGACCGAACAACCGTGCCGCGTTACCCCGCACGATCTTGTGCGTCGTGGCGGCATCGAGATGGCCGAAGAGCTTTTGCGCGACTGCTTTGGAGTTGGGCCAGGTGCCGTCCTGATGCGGGTAGTCGGTCTCGAACATGATGTTGTCGACACCGACGCGATCGAGAAGATCGAGACCGACCGAGTCCTTGAAGAAGCAACTGTGCATCTGGCGGTAGTAGTACGTCGAGGGTGGCTCGGGGGTGTTGTCACGCACGTGGGCCCAACCGCGATGGGTGTTCCAGATGTCGTCGATGCGTTCGATGACGTAGGGAATCCAACCGATCTGAGCTTCCGCGTACAGCAGCTTGAGGTTTGGGTTGTTCACCAACACGCCCGAGAACAAGAAGTCGATCATCGACATCGCGCTGTTGGTGAAGATGCCGGTGGCTGTCACACCCTCGGGCGCGTCAGGGCTCGTGGTCATGGTCTTGGTACCCGAACCGATGTGCATGCAGAGCACCGTGCCGGTATCGGCGCACGCGGCCCAGAACGGATCCCAGTATCCCGAGTGGATCGACGGCAGATCGATCCACGCCGGGCATTCGCTGAACGCCACCGCGCGCACGCCGCGCGCGGCGTTGCGGTAGATCTCCTTGACGGCGAGGTCGACGTCCCACAACGGGATCAGGCACAGCGGGATGAGGCGACCATTGGAGTCGCCGCACCATTCGTCGACCATCCAGTCGTTGTAGGCCTGCACGCAGAGCAGCGCGAGGTCCTTGTCCTTGGCGTTCTTGAACAGCTGCCCACAGAAGCGGGGATAGTTGGGGAAGCACAACGACGCTTCGACGTTGTTGACGTCCATGTCGGCCAGACGCGCTTTGGGCTGCCAGCAGCCGGGGCGCATGTCCTCGAACGTCACGCCCTCGAGGCCGATCTCGTCGGGGGAGTAGCCCGCCGCGGCGATGAGCCGCTTGACCGAGTACTTGTGATCCTCGAAGAACCACCACGCGATCGGCTCGCCCTCGGTGCCCGGCTCTTCGATGTAGCCCCCGCCGACGAGGATCGGTTTACCCGTCGGCTTGTAGACGACGTGCGGGCCGACATCTCGGTACTTGGCGGGGAGCCGGCTCGTCCAGAGGTCGGGCGGCTCGACGACGTGGTCGTCCACGCTGATGATCGGTGGGATCTCGATGTCGGCCATGGTTCCCCTAAGTCCCCCGCTCTGAAGGGCCGCTCGGGCCCCGGTCCCCGCTGGAAGGAACCGTCCGGGCCACTTCGTGCCCCGGCGTACGCCACAGTTTGCCCCGTTCGCCGGCAGCTGTGTCGAAACGGGCTTCTATGCCTTGGGGCACCCGCGGCGGTTTACGATGGGCGAATGGCGCGACGGCCGGCACGGGTCTACTCACGGCTGACCGAGCCGCTGGTGCGAGACGGCGGCGTATTGCGCCCGGCGTCATGGGACGAGGCGCTTGACCGTGCGGCTGCCGGGTTTCGGCGGGCACTCGACACGAAAGGCCCGCAGGCCTTCGGGATGTTCAGCTGCTCGAAGGCCACCAACGAGATGAACTTTCTCGCGCAGAAGTTCGCCCGGGCGGTGATGGGCACGAACAACATCGATTCGTGCAATCGAACTTGACACGCTCCCAGCGTCGTCGGTCTGGCGGCAGTGTTCGGAGTGGGCGGCGGAACGTCGTCCTACAAGGAGATCGAAGCGACCGATGTGATCGTTTTGTGGGGCTCGAACGCCCGCGAAGCGCACCCGATCTTCTTCCACCACGTGCTGGGAGGCGTACGCAACGGTGCGCAGCTGTTCGTCGTCGATCCGCGTCGTACCGCGACCGCGCAGTTCGCTGACGTGTGGGTCGGGCTCGACGTGGGGACCGATGTTGCTCTGGCCAACACGATGGCGCGCGAGATCATCCACCAAGGCCTCGCGAACCGTGACTTCATCGAGCGGGCCACTGTCGATTTCGACGTGTACGCGCAATCGGTCGAGTCGTGGACGCTCGAGCGGGGTGCGATGGAGACCGGCGTGCCTGCCGAAGTGATCCGTCAGGTGGCGCATGCCTACGCCCGTGCGCCCCGCGCGCAGATGTGTTGGACGCTCGGCATCACCGAGCATCACAACGCCGTCGACAATGTGTTGGCGCTCATCAACCTGGCTTTGCTCTGCGGCCACGTCGGTCGCTACGGCGCCGGACTCAATCCACTGCGGGGTCAGAACAACGTGCAGGGCGGCGGCGACATGGGGGCGATCCCCACTCGTCTGCCGGGTTTCCAGGACCTCACCGACGCGAACGTCCGGGCGCCGTTCGACCGGGCGTGGGATTGCGCCCTGCCCCCCCAACCGGGTTGGACGTTGACGCAGATGTTCGAGGCAATGGGTCGGGGCGACCTCACCGCGCTCTACGTCATCGGCGAGAATCCCGCGCAGAGCGAGGCCGACGTGACCCACGCGCGCCACCTGCTCGAAGGACTCGACACGTTGGTCGTGCAGGACATCTTCTTGACCAAGACTGCGGAGATGGCAGATGTTGTCTTGCCCGCGGCCGCGGCGTGGTGCGAGAGCGAAGGCACGGTGACCAACAGTGAGCGGCGCGTGCAGCGCGTGCGCAAGGCGCTCGACCCGCCCGGCAGCGCTCGCGACGACATCGAAGTGCTGTTGGAACTCGCATCGAGGTTGGGTCGCGACTGGCGCTACGGCGACGACACCCGCGAGCGCGCCGAAGCGATCTGGAACGAAGTGCGCGCGTTGTCGCCGATGCATGCGGGCATGTCGTACGCGCGCATCGAAGCCTTGGATGGCATCCAGTGGCCGTGCTACGACGACGACACGATCGAGCCATCGTTCCTCCACGGGCGCCTGTGGGACGACGATCCCGGCCGCAGGGGCCCGCCGGCACCGTTCAACGTGGTCGTCCACGACTTGCCCGTCGATCAGCTCACCGAAGACTTCCCATTGCGGCTGACCACTGGGCGTCGCCTCGACAGCTACAACACCGGCGTGCAGTCGGGTAGCTACGCGTCGCCGTTGCGGCAAGGCGAATCCCTCGACCTGTCGCCCGAAGACGCCCGTCGCCTCGACATCACCGACGGTCAACCGGTTCGCGTCGTCTCGCGTCGCGGTGCCGTGGTGGCACCGGCGCGCGTCGATCACGCGTTGCGGGCGGGGCTGGCCTTCATGACCTTTCACTTCTCCGATGATGTGGACACCAACGTGCTCACGATCGATGCTGTCGATCCGCGTTCCGGTACCGCCGAGTTCAAGGCGACCGCGGTGCGGGTGGAGAGGTTGTAGATGGAGCACGCCCTCGAGGCCGAAGCGACCGACGCCGAACGCGCGGCGGTCGACGCGGTGCTGGGCCGATCGGCGTCGTCGTGGGAGGGAGGGCGTCGCAGTGATCGAGATCTGCGGGTGTCGTTCTCGCGCGACGACGATGTCCACGGTCGTGATCTCTTGCTGCCGGCGTTGCATGCGCTGCAATCGAGTACCGGCTGGATCAGCCAGGGGGGCATCGGCTATGTCTGCCGGCGCCTCTCGATCGCGCCCGCCGACGCATACGGCGTCGCGTCGTTCTACGGATTGTTCTCGCTCGAACCGAGCCCCGCTCGGGTCGTACATGTCTGCACCGATCTCGCCTGCAAGCTGAGCGGCGCCGACGCCATCGTCGAACAACTTCGTGAGGGCGAACCGCCGACCGGTGCGCGTGCGATGAGCACGTGGCACCCGAGCCCGTGTCTCGGCCTGTGCGAGCGGGCTCCGGCGGCGTTGGTCATTCACGCCGGTGACCCGCCCTACGAAGCACCGTTGCCGTTCGTCGATGCCGATGCGATACGCGTCTCGATGAACGGCGCGATCGCTCCCGCGTGGGCGCACGCGGCGAGCGTGCCACAGCGCGATGCCGATGGCCTGGTGTTGTTGCGCAGGGTCGGCGTAGTCGATCCCGCCAGCATCGACGACTACACGGCCAACGGCGGACGGCGTGCCGTGCAGCGGGCCTTCGAGTTGGGCGCGGAGGGTGTCGCACGCGAGGTGCTCGACAGCGGGCTCGTAGGCCGCGGCGGCGCGGCGTTTCCCACTGGCCGCAAATGGCAGGCCGTCCGTGAGCACGCGAGCCATCCCCACTTCGTCGTCTGCAACGCGGACGAGAGCGAGCCGGGCACGTTCAAAGATCGCGTACTCATGGAGGGCGATCCCTTTGCGGTGATCGACGCGCTGACGATCGCCGGCTACGCGACGGGCAGCACGAAGGGCTACATCTACCTGCGGGGCGAATACCCGATCGCGTGGGAACGTCTCGACCACGCCATTGCCGCCGCCCGCACCGCGGGGTGGTTGGGCGACGACATCGACGGGCGCGGATTCTCGTTCGACATCGAGATCCGGCGCGGTGCGGGCGCCTACATCTGTGGCGAGGAGACCGCGATCTTCAACTCGATCGAGGGCTTTCGCGGTGAACCCCGCAACAAGCCGCCGTTCCCGACCGATGTCGGCCTGTTCGGCATGCCGACCGTCGTCAACAATGTCGAAACACTCGTCAACGTGTTACCGATCCTCGAACACGGCGCGGCCGCATTCGCGGCGTCCGGCACTGCGGGCTCGAGCGGAACCAAGCTGTTCTGCGTCTCGGGGTGTGTTGCCCGCGCAGGCGTCTACGAAGTCGAGTTCGGTGTGTCGTTGCGCGAACTTCTCGAGATGGCGGGCGGTCTACGCGGCGGGAACGCGCTGCAAGGGGTATTGCTCGGGGGCGCCGCCGGCACGTTCGTACGCGCCGACGAGATCGATCTGGCGCTCACGTTCGAAGGCACCCGGGCGGTGTCCGCGTCGCTCGGTTCGGGAGTCGTGCTCGTACTCGACGACACCGTCGATCTCGTGGCGTTCCTTCAGCGCATCACCACGTTCTTTCGCGACGAATCCTGCGGCCAGTGCGTGCCGTGCCGCATCGGAGCGGTGCGCCAGGACGAACTGCTCGCCCGACTCGCCGCCGGTCAGCCCCGCGGTTCCGTCGATGCGGAGTTGATCTTGTTGGCCGATATCGCGCGGGCGATGCGCGATGCATCCATCTGTGGTCTCGGCCAGACTGCCAGTAGTGCGATCGAGTCCGCGATGGTGAAGTTCGAGCCGTTCCGGCGGCGGCGATGACAGAGCAACCGGTTGCCGCGCCGCGTCGGTTGATCGACGTCACCGTCGACGGGGCCGCCCACCGCGTGCCCGAGGGCTCGACGGTGCTCGACGCGTGCACGTCGGCCGGCTGCGACATCCCGACACTGTGCTACGGCGACACGTTGACACCGAAGAACGCGTGCCGCGTGTGCGTGGTCGAAGTCGAGGGTTCGCGCGCGTTGGTGCCGTCGTGTTCGCGGCCGGTCGAGGCGGGCATGGTCGTACGCACCGACACCGAACGCACGCGGCATTCTCGGCGCATGGTCCTCGAGTTCCTGGCGAGCGCCAGTGATCTGTCGATCGCGCCGAACGTCGATCGGTGGATGACCGAATACGGCGCGCAGCCCGAACGCTTTGGTGAGCGGGCCACCGTCGAGCAGCCGGCCAAGATCGACAACGCGCTCTACGTTCGTGACTACGCCAAGTGCATCTTGTGTTACAAGTGCGTCGACGCGTGCGGCGAGCAATGGCAGAACACGTTCGCCATCGGCGTCGCCGGCCGAGGCTTCGACGCGCGTATCTCGACCGAGTGGGATGTCGCGCTGACCGACTCGGCCTGCGTCTACTGCGGCAACTGCATCGCAGTGTGCCCCACGGGCGCCTTGATACCGACGTCCGAATTCGAGATGCGCGCGGCAGGCACATGGGACGAGGCGCGGCAGACCAACACCGACACGATCTGCCCGTACTGCGGGGTCGGCTGCACGCTCACCCTGCACGTGCAGGACAACCGCATCGTCAAGGTGACCTCACCGCACGATCACGACATCACACGCGGAAACCTCTGTATCAAAGGCCGATTCGGCTTCGAGCACGTGCATCCGACATAGGTGTTTCATGGAGTTTCGGCGAGCGAATGTGCAGGACATCGAGGCGATTGCGGCGCTCCATGCCAAGAGTTGGCGCAACAACTACCGCGGCGCGTACTCCGACGCGTTCCTGGATGGCAATGTCGTTGACGATCGGCGCGCCGTCTGGTCCGAGCGCTTGACCCATCCGAGTTCCGTTGATGACACGGTGGTCGCCGAACGGAACGGCTCGATCATCGGGTTCGTCCACACGATCCTCGATCAGGACCCCGTGCTGGGCGCCCTGCTCGACAATCTCCATGTTGCCCACGACATCAAGCGCACGGGGATCGGCACGCAACTCATGGCGCAGTCAGCGTCTGCGGTGATGGCGCGGGGGACACTCAAACGTCTGTACCTCGCGGTGCTCGAAGCAAACGCGCCGGCACAGGCCTTTTACGAGGCGCGTGGTGGCGAGCGCGTCGGCCAAGAGATCTCAGAGGCCCCGGGTGGAGGGAGCGTCGTCGGCTTCCTCTATGCCTGGGAAGACCCGTCTGTCCTTCTCCAGGCCCCTACTTCTTGATGCCGTAGTACTTGTCCAAGTGGTAGAGCTTGATGGCGTTGCCGCGGAACAGCTTTTGCACTTCGGTCTTGTTGAGCTTGGCCCGAGCGATGATGTCCTCAGCCACCTTCTTGGTGTGGGGGAACGTCGAATCGGCGTGAGGGAAGTCGACTTCGAACGTGATCTGATCCATGCCGATCTGGTTGCGGTTACGCAGGCCGGTGTCGTCGTCGAAGATGCAGAACCAGATGTGGTCCTTGACATAACTCGACGGCGGCGCGGGCAGGTCGGTGCCGAAGCTCGTGTCGCCCCGCTCGTGCCACAACTTGTCGGCCCGCTCGAGCACGTAAGGCACCCAGCCGACCTGGCCTTCGCTGTAGGCGATACGCAACTCGGGGAAGCGTTGGAACACGCCGGACATGAGATAGTCGATCATCGATCCCATTGCGTTTTGGAAGGTGAGGATCGAGCTCACGATGAACGGCGAATCGGGCGACGTCGACGGCATCTTGGACGACGAGCCGATGTGCATGTTGACGACCGTGTCGGTCTCGACGCAGGCCTGGAACATCGGGTCCCAGAAGCGATCTTTGTCGTGCACCGACGGTAGGCCGAGGTGATACGGGTTCTCGGAGAAGGTGATCGCGTGGCTGCCTTTGTCGGCACAGCGGTGGATCTCTTTGGCGGCCAAATGCGGATCCCACAGCGGGATGATCGTCAAGGGGATCAAGCGACCGTGGCCCGCGCCGGCGCACCATTCGTCGATCGTCCAGTCGTTGTACGCCTGCACGCACAACAGCGCGAGCTCTTTGTCTTGGCGTTCGAGGAACGCTTGACCGCAGAAGCGCGGCAACACGTTGGGGAAGTTGATCGACGCCTGGACGTGGTTCGCGTCCATGTCTTCGAGACGTTCCTTCTGCTTCCAACCGCCGGGTCGGATCTGGTCGAACGTGACCGGTTCATTGTCGAGGTTGGCGAAGCCGCTCGCGGCGGAGAGCTTGGGGAACGGATAGACGAGATCGTCGTAGAGCCAAACGTCGCACCAGTCGCCCTCGGGCACGTTGCGCTCGAACGTGAACACGCCGCCGACCATCTTCATCGTGCACTTTTCGCGCACGATGCGAGGGGCGCGGTCCTGATACTTCGCCGGGAGACGGTTGGTCCACAGATCGGGCGGCTCGACCACGTGATCGTCGACCGAGATGATCTTTGGTACTTCAGGAAATGAGGCCATGAGGTCCCCTCTTCGGCTGGCGGGCACCGTCGATCGTACAGCTACTGGCGCAACAGCCGGGCTCGTGAGCGGGTGGCGTCCCGCCGGGCCCGGAGAGGGGTGCAAGATTGTGGGCGCTGCCGATTCGGAGGTCACCATGCCCCTGTTCGTTCTCGTGCACGGCGCCTACCACGGCGGATGGTGCTGGAGCCGCCTTGTGCCCGAGCTCGAGCGCCTCGGGCACCGCGCGATTGCGCCTGACCTGCCCTGCGACGACCCCGGTGCGGGCTATGACGAATATGTCGGGGCCGTGCTCGCCGCCATGGACACCGCGGGCGCAGCCGGCCGATCCAGCGCCGTGGACGCCGGATCCGACGTCGTTGTCGTGGGGCACTCGCTGGGCGGGTTCACCATTCCACTGGTGGCGCAGCAGCGGCCGGTACGACGGCTGGTCTTCCTGTGCACGGCGCCGGTGATCGGTGGTCCGAGGGCCGATGAGTTGCGGGCGCGGATGGTGACCCCGCGCTTCGGGGCGATGGTGCGCTTTCGCGACGAACAGGGTCGAGGCCTGATGAGTCCACGCGACGCGTGGGACGGCTTCTACCGCGACTGCGATGACCACACAGCTGCGTGGGCGATCGCCCGCTTGCGGCCGCAAGGCGCGCGTCTGATGCTCGACCCATGGCCGATCACGGACTGGCCCGATGCCGCACGCTCGGTGATCCTCACACGCGACGACGGTGCCGTGTCGCTCGGCGCGGCACAACAAGCGGGACGTTTGATTCTCGACGGCGCCGAGCCGATTCTCATGGACGGCAGCCACTCGCCGTTTCTGTCGCGTCCGACAGAATTGGCGCTGCTACTTCACAACACCAACGTCTGACCACCGTCGATCGGCAACAACACGCCGTTGACGTAGGCGGCCATCGGCGACAGCAGGTACACGATCGGATGCGCGATGTCGTCCGCGACCGCCCATCGTTGCAGGGGGTTGATCTCGGCCCAATGGCGACCGAGATCGGAGTCGGTCCAATTCGACGTGCGCGGGGTGTTGACCAGCGAAGGCGCGACAGCATTGACGCGTACGTGCGGCGCCAGCGCGGTCGCCATGGCACGGGTGTAGCCGGCGATGGCAGCCTTGTTCGCCGCGTACCACGGCGGGTCGGTGCCGGCGAGGTTGCCCGCCACCGACGCGACGTTGACGATGCTGGCATCGGCGGGCGGCGATGTCGCCATGAACGAACGCGTGACGAGCTCGACACTGCCCGCGCCAAGGCGCATTCCCTCGTCGAACGTATAAGGGTCGGCCGCGCGCGGACCGGCATTGTTGACGAGGTAACGCACCGGGCCCACGTGCGCAATCGTCTCTGCGAACGCAGATTCGACGGCCGCGGGATCACTCACGTCTGCGATCACGAAGTGGGCGCGTGTGTCGGCGACGCCCAGGGCGTCGACCGTCGCCCGTGCGTTGTCGGCGACGATGTCCCATACCGCGACCCGCAAACCCAATGCCGCACATGCGAGCGCTGTCGCGCGTCCGATGCCGCTGCCGCCGCCGGTGATCACGACCGCGTCGTCGGCAAATCCCAAACGAGCAAGATCCATGGGTGCGCACCGTACCCGCGTCGTGCGGGTGACGTCGCGGTGGCGCAGGCACTGTGCAGTATGTCGGTCGTGCGCGAGGCGCCCGGTAGACTCGGTGTCAGTACTGCCGATAGGGGGTTTGCCGGTGCCTGAGAACTCGGGCGGTGTCGTACCTTCCGACTCGGTTCCCGCGGGGACTGCGCTCGGCGGGCTCACGACGCGTGCGATCGTTGCGGCACGTCTCGCGGCTCGCAGCGAACCCCTCGTTCGGCGCCCCCCGACCAACGGGCGCGCAAGTGCGCTGGTCGCGGCGTCCGCGCCCCTGCCCGTCGTTGCGGCGGCTGCGCCCGCGCCCACCGCCGCGGCCGCGGTCGGCAGTGCCGGCGACACGGTCGTGGCGCTGACGGCGATCCGCAAGCGCATCGCCGCCAACCTCACGCACTCACTCGCTACCGCAGCACACACGTTGGTCGTGGTCGAAGTCGACTACTCGGCCGTCGAGTCGGTGCGCACGGCCAACAAGTTGTCGTACCTACCGTTCGTCGGACGAGCGGTGGTCGACGCCTTGCGGCAGTTCCCCCATGTCAATGCCTCGCTCGGCGACGACGCGTTGGTCGTCCATCGCGAGATCAATCTCGGCATCTCTGTCGATCTCGACTTCCAAGGCCTTGTCGTGCCGGTCGTGCGCAACGCCGACGGGTTGCGCCTCACGGCACTGGCCGATCACTTCCGCTCGATGGCTGCGCGGGCCCGCGCCCGCGAGTTGAGCGCCGATGATCTCCGCGGTGGCACGTTCACCATCACCAACGCCGGCAGCTACGGCACCGTCGTCACCGGGCCGATCATCAACCATCCGCAGGTCGCAATCCTCTCGACCGACGGTGTGCACATGCGGCCCTGCGCAGTGGCCGATGACGCCGGCGGCTGGTCGGTGGGCATCCGACCGATCGGCAACCTCTCGTTGTCGTTCGACCATCGTGCCTTCGACGGCGCCTACGCGACGGCTTTCCTCGCGCTCGTACGTGACATTCTCGTGCAGCGCGATTGGGAGGACGAGATCTGATGAGCTCCCGAAATCTGCCGCACGGCATTGCGGCTGACGAAGCCGTCGCTGATTTCACACTGGCGGCTACGTCGCGCGCTATCGATGACCGTGAGATCAGCCTGCAAAAGCAGTCCAAGGTGTTCTTCGAGATCTCGGGCGCGGGGCACGAAGCGTTGGGCGTCGGGTTGGCGCGCCACCTCCGTCCCGCGCACGACTGGTTCTTCCCGTACTACCGCGACCTCTCGCTCGTGTTGGGGCTCGGTGTCTCGCCGTACGACACGCTGCTCCAAGCAGTGGGTGCGGCCGAAGATCCCGCGTCGGGGGGCCGCATGATGCCGGCCCATTGGGGTGACGCGAAGTTGAACATCGTCACGCAGTCGAGCCCCACCGGCAGCCAGATGCTCGGCGCGGTCGGCTGTGCCGAAGCGTCGCGCTACATCGTGAACCATCCGGGTCTGCCCGGCTGTGTCGCGCACAGCGACGAGTTGACCTACGTGTCGCTCGGGGAAGGCGCGTGTTCCGAAGGCGAAGTGTGGGAGGGCCTCAACACCGCGTGCACGCTCAAGCTGCCGCTGCTGATCGTGGTCGCCGACAACGGATGGGCCATCTCGGTCCCTGCTCGCGATCAGGCGCCGGCACCGATCGATCAGATGGTCATCGGGTTTCGTGGCCTCAACATCTTCCACGTCGATGGTGGCGACTATTTCGCGGTGCGCCGGGTCGGCGCGCAGGCCATCGATTGGGTGCGCTCGGGGCGAGGGCCCGCGTTGTTGCACGCCAAGGTCACGCGGCCGTATTCGCACTCGTCGGCCGATGCGCAGTCGAAGTATCGACCCGCCGATGAGCTTGCCGACGAAGCGCGACGCGACCCGCTGGTGCTCATGGGCCGCACGCTCGTGGATGCCGGCGTGCTCAGCGACGACGAAGTCGAACGCATCCGCGCCGACGCCCGCGAGGCGGTAGCCGACATCGCACGACGGGCCATCGAGGCGCGGCGTCCCGATCCACTCACCGTCGGCGACCACATCTACGTGTTGCCGGACCGTACCGAGACGACACCCGCCAACGAAGGCGACCCCGCCGGCTTCGGCGACACCATCAATCGCACGTTGCACGACATCATGGCGGTCGACGAGCGGGTGCGGGTGTTCGGAGAAGACGTGGCCGATGCGCCGCCCGAGTTGCTCGACATGGTCGAAGGCAAAGGCGGCGTGTTCGGTACGACGCGCGGGTTGCAGCGCAAGTTCGGCAGTGATCGGTGCTACAACACGCCGCTCGCCGAGGCGAACATCATCGGCCGCGCGGTGGGCCAGGCCATCCGGGGTTTGCGGCCGTGTCCCGAGATCCAGTTCTTCGATTACATCTGGCCCGCCATGCAACAGATCAAGAGCGAAGCGGCGACGATTCGGTGGCGCTCCAACGGCGCATTCCACGTACCCACGGTGATCCGCGTCGCGATCGGTGGCTACCTCACCGGCGGCTCGATCTGGCACAGCCAAAGCGGCGAATCGATCTTTGCGCACATACCGGGGCTGTTGATCGCGTTCCCTTCGCGAGCGGCCGACGCGGCTGGTCTGTTGCGCTACGCGTTCGAGTGCGAAGACCCGGTGTTGTTCCTCGAGCACAAGCATCTGCTGCGCCAACCGTACGCGCGTGACCCTTATCCCGGCGCCAACCACATCGTTCCGTTCGGGCGAGCGGCGTGTCGTCGCGAAGGACGCGACCTCACGATCGTCACGTGGGGTGCCACCGTGCAGAAGTCGCTCGAGGCAGCCGACCGCTTGCAGGCCGAGGCCGAGATCGACGTCGAGGTCATCGATCTGCGCACCATCATCCCCTACGACCGCGACGTCATCGCGAATTCGGTGCGCAAGACGCATCGTTTGCTCGTCGTGCACGAAGACATCGTCACCGGTGGATTCGGCGCCGAGATCGCGGCATGGGCGGGCGACGTGCTCTTCTCGTCGCTCGACGCTCCCGTGCGTCGCGTCGGGGCTCTCGACACGCACGTTCCCTACGAGCCGTTGCTCGAACGCGCAGTGCTACCGCAGTCAGAAGACATTGCTGCCGCGGCCGCCGCGTTGGCGAGCTACCACTAGCTCACGCTGACTGCGAAGCGATCACCGCGTCGACTTCGATCTCCATCTTCCACGCCGCGTTGAGCAACGCGGCCACGACGAGTGTCGTATTCGCCGGTCGTATGTCGGCGAAGATCTCGCCGTGCGCGCGAGCGACGGCATCGAAGTCGGAGGCGTCGACGAGGTAGATACGCGTACGCACGACATCCCCGAACGATGCGCCGGCCTCTTCGAGGGCCCGCCCGATGATCTCGAAGCACCGACGCGCTTGTGTCTCGGCGTCGGGATCGACGTGACCGTCGGGCCAACTCGGTGCGGTGCCCGCTACGAAGATGCGATCGTCGACGCGCACCGCGCGGCAATAGCCCATCACTGGTTCGAACGGGCTCCCTGAAGAGATTCGCTGCACATCCGCCACCGCCGCACCCTACCCGCGGGGTTGCGGGTTGGGGTTACGCGACGGCGCCGTTGGATCGCAGTGTGGCGCGCTCCGCGGCGGTGTAACCGAGCTCGTCGAGGATGGCGTCGCTGTGCTCGCCAGGCAGCGGGGACGGCCCCGCGGGCGGCGCCGGCGTCGCGGAGAAGCGAGCCGCGGGCCGGGGCTGCTGCAGCGGGCCCGCGACCGGGTGCACGCTGTCGACAACGAGACCGTTGGCGATGATCTGGGGATGGTCGGGAATCTCGGACAGCGCGACGGCCGCAACCGCCGGCACCTTGGCGTCATTCAAGCGGCGCAGCGCTTCGCCGATCGTGAAGTTGCCCGCGGCCCCTTGCACGATCTCCCGGTAGACACGGGGATAGTCGGGATCCGAGAGCCGCTTGGTCATCGTGGTGAAACGGGGGTCTTCGGCGATGTGGGCGACGTCGAGGGCGCGGCAGAGCCCGGTGAACTCTTCGTCGGTCACCGCGGCAATGGTGCCCCAGCCGTCCTTGAATCGCGTGACGTCGTACTGCGACAACGACGGCAACACGTTGACATCGTCGCCGGTCCACGTGAACTCGGTTGCCCGATCGGTCCAGAGGAACCACACCGCCGCGTCGAGCATGGCCAACTCGATGTGCTGGCCCCCGCGACCCATCGCTCGTGCGTAGAGCGCCGCGCTGATCGCCTGTGCGGCAGTGAGCGCGGTGATCTTGTCGCACGCAAGATTCTTGATGAACGTGGGCGCACCGTCGGCGCCGGCTTGGCTGTGGGCGAAACCCGACGCAGCTTGGATCAGGTTGTCGTACACCTTGGTCTGCGCGAGAGGGCCGACGGACCCGAACCCGCTGATCGAGAGATAGATCAACTCGGGGTTCAACGCCCGCAACGCGTCGTAGCCGATACCGATGCGATCGGCGACGCCGGGCCGGAAGTTCTGCACGAACACATCAGCGCTGGCGGCCATCTTGTGCAGTACGGCCAACCCGCCTTCGCGCCGCAGATCGATGGTGATCGCGCGCTTCCCGCGGTTGGCGACCTGGAACATCGCCGTCACACCGTTGCTGCGAGTGGAGATCTGCCGCGTGAGGTCGCCCGCGCCCGGTGCCTCGACCTTGGTCACGCTCGCGCCCTGGTCGGCAAGGAGTGTTGTGGCCATCGGGCCGGACAACACGGTGGACAAGTCGACGATGCGAACACCGCGGAGTGGGCCTTCTGTTGAGTTGTGTGGCGCATTCATATACGCAGCCTGTCACGCTGTAGGGTCCGCCGGCATGCCCACCGTCTCGTCGTGGCCGTACAAGCGAATTGTCGCCGTGGCGTTCGTCGTCGGTGTGTTCATGGACGTCCTCGATGTCACCATCGTCAACGTCGCACTACCGACGATCGGCGACCGGTTCGGCGCCAGCGCTACCAGTCTCGAATGGGTGGTCACCGGCTATCTCCTAAGCCTCGCGGTGTGGATCCCCGCGTCGGGTTGGTTGGGCGACCGCGTCGGTACGAAGCGCGTATTCCTGTTCGCCTTGGGCATGTTCACCCTCGGGTCTGCGCTGTGCGGTCTCTCGTGGAGCATCGAAGCACTCATCGCGTTCCGCGTCGTTCAGGGCATTGGTGGCGGCATGCTCGTCCCGGTCGGCACGGCGATGCTGTACCGCGCGTACCCACCGAGCGAGCGGGCGCGGGCATCGTCGGTGCTGACGATCCCGAGCGTGCTCGGACCCGCGCTCGGTCCGGTGCTCGGCGGCATCATCACGACGCACACGTCGTGGCGTTTCATCTTCCTCATCAACGTGCCGATCGGTATGGCCGCGTTCGTGTTCGGAGTGATCTATCTACAAGAAGGCACAGAACCGACCGCGGGTAAGTTCGACATCCCCGGCTTTTTGCTTTCGGCTACCGGCTTCGGTCTCGTCATCTTCGGTCTGTCCGAAGTCCCGCGTCGTGGTTGGTCGTCGCCCCTCTCGATCATCCCGACCGCGGTCGGACTGGTTGTCGTCGCGATCCTGATCCTCTACGAGTTGCGGCAGAGTTCGCCGATGCTGGCGTTTCGCCTCTACGCCAACCGCGCGTTTCGCTCCGCGAACATCGTCGGCTTCATGGGCATGGGCGCGTTCATCGGCAGCGTCTTCATCCTCCCGTTGTTCCTCCAGCTGTACCGCGGGCTGTCGCCGCAAGAGTCCGGCTTGACCACCTTCACCCAGGCGTTGGGCTTCATCGCCATTGCGCGATACGTGGGCCTCGCCTACATGCGCCTCGGCCCGCGCCGGTTGATGGTGGCCGGCCTGTTGTTGTCGGCGCTCATCAACATGAACTTCTTGTGGGTCGACGAGCACACGAATCTTTGGTGGATTCGTCTCATCATGTTCGGTCGCGGACTATGTCTGCCGTTGCTGTTCATCCCATTGCAGGCGAGTGCATTCGCCAGCATCAGCATGGCCGATACCGGTCGTGCATCCTCGCTGTTCAGCACCCAGCGACAGGTGGCGTCCGCGGTCGGCGTGGCGATCCTCGGGGCGATCCTCTTCACCGGCATCCGAGCGCGAACCGCGACAGCAGTGGCGGCGGGAGCGTCGAGCGAGGGTATCCGGCGGGCGCAACTCGATTCGTACCATCGAGCGTTTCTGTGGGTCGTCATTTTCTACCTGGTGGGTGCGATCGCGGCGCTGTTCGTGCGCGATGCCGACGCAGCAGCCACAATGGGACCGCGATAGGAGAGCTCATGCAACCGGAACGCCAGCGAGAGATCGTGCGCCGGTTGCTGGCGCTGCACGAAGACAAGTCGACCGAGCTCGCGCCGCAGCCGTTGCGTAATCCAGCCGAGGACTACACGAGCCCCGAGCAATTCGCGCGCGAACAACAGCGGCTCTTCCGCGAGCGCCCGGTCGTTGCTTGTCTCTCGGTCGATGTCGCCGAGCCCGGTGCGTTCGTCACGACTGACTGCGGTGGTGTGCCGATCGCGGTAGTGCGCGGCGACGACGGCCAGTTGCGGGCGTTCGTCAACATCTGCCGGCATCGCGCGTCGATCTTGCTCGACGGCAGTGGCACGTTGAACCGCAGCATCGTCTGCGGTTTCCACGGATGGACCTACGGTCTCGACGGGCGGCTCATGGCACAGCCGTTCTCCTGTGACGGCTTCGCATCGATCGACTCCGACGAGCTCTCGTTGCGTCCCGCCGCAGTGGCCGAGCGCGCCGGTCTGGTGTTCGTACGCGCCGCCAACGACGAGCCGATCGATCTCGATGCGCTGCTCTGTGGTGTCGACGAAGAACTCGTCGACTTCGAACTGTCGTCGTTCTTTCGCTACGACAGCTGGGTGTCGTCGTGGAAGTGCAACTACAAACTCATCCTCGACACGTTCCTCGAGGCGTACCACGTGTTCGCGCTGCATCGCCGGTCGGTGGCGCGCTACTACCTGGTCGCGCCGTCGACATGGGATCCGTTTGGACCGAATCTGCGCTACCACTCGCTGCAGAAGAACTTCCCCGAGCTGAGGGATCTACCCGAAGATCAATGGGATCTCGAGTCGCGCGGCACGATCGAATACTTCATTGCGCCGAACACCATCCTCTCGCACAGCGTCGACCACATGGCTGTCTACCGGTTCCTGCCGCAGGCAGTCGACGAGACGGTTGCCGAGTTGACGATCTACACGCCGAAGCCGGTGGAGAGCGACGCCGACCACGAGCACTACCGCCGCACGCTCGAGTTGCATCAAAAGGTCAGCGGCGGTGAGGACTTCATCCTGCAGGAGGGCATCCAACGATCCCTGGCGTCGGGGCTCGTCAAGGAAACCATCTTCGGGCGCAACGAGCCCGCCGCCATCCACTTCCACAACACGATGCGCGAGTTGTTGCGCTAGTCGTCAGCCGAACTTGTCGTTCTGCCACGCAAGGGCGGCCTTCAGGCCTTGGTCGTTGGCAATGCGCCCGAACTCTTGGGCATCGGGCGAGTGATGCCCCATCGCGTTCTGTTCGCGGGCGAGTTCTTGCACGAGTGCCCGACCCATGGCTTCGATGACCTTGTTGCAAATCGACTTGTTGTGGGCGAGCAGGTCGGGCGGCACCGTGGCGATCTTGCGGGCCAGCTCGTGGGTGACGGTGGCGAGTTCGTCGATCGGCACGGCTTGCATCACGAAGCCCGCTCGCTCGGCCGTGCGTCCGTCGATCATGTCGCCGGTGAGCAGCATGCGCTTGGCCCACTGCGGGCCGGCGAGGTAGGTCCACATGTGCGTCGGAGGGGAGCCCATCGAACGCACGATGGGATAGCCGAACTTCGCGTCGTCGGCGCACACGACGATGTCGCTATGGAACGCGACATCCGTGCCCACGCCGAGGCAATACCCGTGCACGCTGGCGATCACCGGCGTCGGTGAGCGCCACAGGTCGTCGAGACGGCGGAATGGTTCGAGCAAACGCAACTCTTGTTGCAACGTGCGGGTGTCGTACTGCATGTCCATCTGCGAGGGATCGATGTCGATGCCGGCGCAGAACGCCTTGCCCTCACCCCGGATGACGACCGCGCCGATCGACGGATCACCGTTGGCGTCGAGTGCCGCGTCGATGAGCTGGGCGAGTTGATCGACGGTGATGGCGTTGCGCTTTTCGGGTCGATTGATGGTGAGATAGCGAACCCGCTCGCGGTCCTCGATCAGGATCACATCGTCGGCCATGGTGTCCCCCTGGATCGTCCGAGCGGGCACGCTACTCAGCGTCACCGACGCGCGTGCGATACGCCGCGACCTGAGCGCGTTGCACTTCGGGTGAAAGGCCGAGCTCGGCGCCGAGCAACATCGCGACATCGGTGGCGGCCGCAACGCTCGCCTGGCGCGCCAGGATGCGCGCTCGCGTGCGCCGGCTCAATACGTCGTCGACGGTGCGTGCCATCTCGTGGCGTGCGGCGAAGACGACTTCGGCGCGCCGGTAAGGCAGGCCGGGGATCAACGGTCGCTCGAGCCCCGCTTGCCGAGTGAGCGCGAGTACGGCGCCGGCCTCGGTGCCGAAGCGAGGTGCGAAATGCGAATCGGCCCGGCGACGATCGAAGTTCTCGGCGCCGACGAGGGGCACTCGAGCAGTGAGGCAGCGATGACCGTGCCGGCCGAGCGATCGAATGACCCGGTCGACGGTCTCCTCGGACATGCGCCGGTAGGTGGTCAGCTTGCCGCCGGTGACCGTGATCAGTCCGCTGTCCGCCGTGTGTACGAGATGGCGGCGAGAAAGATCGCGGGTACGACGACTACCGGATGGTGACGCGGCGACGAGAGGGCGCAACCCGGCCCACGCGCCGACGATGTCGTCGCGCGAGATCGGCTGCGTCAGTGACGCGTTGATCGTGCGCAGCAAGTACGAGACGTCGGCGTCGGTGCAGCGAGGATCGTCGATGTTGCCGTCGTATTCGGTATCGGTCGTGCCGATGTAGGTGAAGTCGCCCCACGGTACGACGAACACGGTTCGCTTGTCGCCGGGCACGGGCAACACCGCCGCGATCTCGTTGCCGATCAGTGCGCGGGGCACCGTGATGTGAATGCCCTTTGCCGGACGGATCAAAGGCGCAACCGCGCCGCGGTCCATCGCACGAACTCGATCGCTCCAGACCCCGCCGGCGTTGATCACTACGTGAGCACGGACGTCGATCGTCACTCCGTCGGCGGCGACGGTTGCGCCCACGACGTGTCCGTCACGATCGTGCGTGAGTGATTGCACCGACGCATAGTTCGCGACGGCCGCGCCGTAGCAGGACGCAGTGCGAGCGATCGCCAGTGTGAGCCGGGCGTCGTCGGCTGTCGCGTCGTAGTACACGTACGCGTACGAGAGTCGCGCGGCATCGAGCGTGGGAAAGCGGGCCAGCGCTTCGGTCTTCGACAACCGCTCGTGCAATTTGCCGTAACGAAATCCGCCGGTGAGGTCGTAGCCCCACATCGCCAAGCCGAGGCCCCGCGCCAGTCGGCGATCCATGAAGCCGTCGTCGTGGAAGATGGGCAGGAGGAACGGCAGCATCTGCACGAGGTGCGGAGCGGTTTTCGCGAGGATCTGGCGTTCGGCCAATGCCTCGTAGACCAGGCGGAACTCACCGTTCTGCAGGTATCGCAGGCCGCCGTGGACGAGCTTGGACGACTTCGACGAAGTACCCGACGCGAAGTCGTTCGCCTCGACGAGCGCCACCCGAAGGCCGCGGGTTGCGGCATCGAGCGCGCAGCCCGCCCCGGTGATACCTCCTCCCACGACGAGGACGTCGAAGGACTCGTCGGCCAAGCGGCGCAGTGCCTGCCGGCGATCGAACGGAACCACCGCGCCATTGAAGTCGACGCATCGGTGCGCTCTCTCGTCCCTTGACAAGGACCGGCAGCCACGCGAGGATCTTCATGTTATTTCAATCTATTTCAGTAACTTCAACTCACACACCAACCAAAGGAATCTGCATGCTCGGCGCACAACTCGACGATCTCAGCGCGCTCTCCGGTCAGCTCGACCGCACCGGTGGGGCCATCGCTGATTGCCAGTCCCGCTCGACCGCCGACACCAACCAGGTCGTCGAGTCGGTCCGCACTGCGGCGACCACCGCGCTACAACGCATCACCACGCAGATGGACACGCTGCGCGAATCGGTGCGGGCAGCCAGCACCTCGTCGACCTCGGCCCAGTGGACCGGTGCCAACGCCGAGCGCTTTCGGGGTGCGTATCAACAGTTCGACGCCTCGATGCAGCAGGCAGAGACCACGACGAAGGAAACCTTTGCCGACTTTCATCGTGCGATCGATCAGATGGCGGCGTCGCTGTCGGACTACGCACAGCTGCTGGCGAGCTCCTTCGTGAACGCGCAGAGCTCGACGCAGACGATGAGCAGCGCAGTCCAAGGCCAACGGGCCAATCTCGACATGGTGATGAACACCGGCCTCTCGGTCGCTTGATCGCTCGATGCCGACGCAAAGCGAGTTCGAGCGCGCGGCCAGCGAGTTCGATCGGTCGGCAGTACTCGTCGACGAGATGTTCAACGGTCCCCGCCAACTACTCGACGACGGCGTCCTCGTCGGGGGATTGCTGACTGTCGAACTGAGCCAGTTGTTCGACCATTTGCGCAGCACTCTGCGCAGTAGGGCCCACGACTTGCGCGACCTCGCGGCCACCTGCCGCAGCCGCGCCGCGACGTGCGCTGAATATCAAACGGCACTGCGCGAGTTCGATGGCGCCAACGAGGCGTACGAGGGCGCACGGCGGCGATGGGCGACGCAGTCAGAGGCTCACGACCGAGCACCCGATCTCTATGCGCCACCCGGGCCGGCACCGCGAGCGCCCGCGGCGCCACCGACCCCGCCCGATTGGGTGTTGGCGAATTCGCCCCGATGACCGATCCGCTGATCATGAGACTGGACAACCGTGGCCTTCACCGGCATGCAACCCGAAGGTGTGCGCCTTCTCGCCGACCGACTCGTCGCAACGGCCGACCTCGCTGACGAACTCGCGCTCGGCATCGGACGAGCGGTCTTCGACAGCGAACTCGCCTCGCCCGTACCGGACATCATGCGCGGCCTCGCCGGCGAGCTCGTGCACACGGGAGCGGTCCTGCGTGGCCGCGCTGACAAGGCACAGGGGCTGGTGTTCGATTTCGCTTTGCAGTCCGCACTGCTCGGCGTCGCGCGCTCCACGACAGTCGACTCGCCGGCGTGCCGCCTCGGCCCGGCCACCGCGTTCGGCTACTCCTCACCCTGCGACCCGGTGGAGTCGATCAAGCTGTACACGGTGGCCGCCGGCGTGTACATCCCGCTCTTGGCGGCGGCCGGCCTCAAGCTCGACGCGTCGTACATGGTGCGCGTCGAGCACCTGCGCAGTGGCCGGCTGCGCGTGACGCGCATCGAGGAGGGCGCATTCGGCGTCGCATCGAGCGGAGGGATGGACGCAGAGATTCACGCCGGCAAGGTGACGACGACATCGGGGACCTCGGCGAAGGCGTGGATCCAGGTGCTCGTGGCGCACGGCACGACCTACGAAATCGGTGCCGATGACCTCGACGAGTTCATCGCCACCGATCTGCTCGACTTCGCGGCACGGCGCCTGACGCTGCCGGGCATCCTCGGCCGGCCGGGCGTGGTTACGGGGATCACGAAAAAGGTGGTCGGCATTGTCGACCACATGCCGCTCTGGAAGGCGCACGACGCGATCACCGCGTTACGCAAGCGGCTCAACTGGAAGCGGCCCGAACCGTTGAGCCAGTTCACCGAAGCGGGGAACACGGCGGGCGTCAGCGCGGGCGCAGGGTTGGACCCGCTGGGGCCATTGGGACCGTTGGCATCGTTGGCGAAGAGGTTCCCCGTCAAGGGCAAGGCAGGCATTTCCCTCACGGGGCGAGCGGTGCTGGGCGTCGAACAACGACCAGACCAGAAGACGTTCTACCTGGATGTCCGAGCCGCGGTCGCCACGCCGATCACGTTTCGCTTTTTCGGGCTCGATCTCTCGAAGCTCGCCGGTGCCGAGATGAAGGTCGGCCTGGTTCGCGACACTGCGACGGGCGAGTTCTCTCGTATCGAGCTGACCATCGTCACCGAGATCGGCAAGAACATCGAGCGCCGCACCGCCGTGATCGACCTCAGCGATCCGGCGACCCACCCCGCCGCGCAGCAACTCGTCGACGGCCTCACGAACCCGTTGCGGTTGCCCGACTCGCTCGACGCACTCGAAAAACTGATGGGTCACCGTGTGACGATCGAACAAGCCACCCTGCGCCGAATGGGCAAGAGCACGTACGGCGTCGAGGGACTGGGCAATAGTGGCACGTTCACTGTCGAGACCCTCGACGTTCGTTGAGTTGCCTCGACGCGCTGGCTGGGCTGTGCTGGAGCCGTGCCCGCTGCCGACAACCCCCATTCACTGGTGCGCCTCGACGGTGGCGAGTTCACCATGGGCAACGATGCCGGCCCCGAATATCCGGGTGACGGTGAAGGCCCGGCGCGGCGGGTGACCGTCGACGCGTTCTCCATCGATCGATACGCCGTGACAAATGCACAATTCGCCATGTTCGTCGACGCTACGGGACACGTCACCGACGCCGAGAAGTTCGGTTGGTCGTTCGTCTTCGCCGGTCTGCTGCCCGATGACTTCGTCGAGACTCGCGGTGTGGTCGGCGCCGAATGGTGGCGCCAGGTATTCGGGGCGCAATGGCGTCATCCCGAAGGCCTGCACTCCGATCTCGCGGATCGGCTCGATCATCCCGTGCTGCATGTCTCGTGGGATGACGCACAGGCATACTGCGCGTGGGTCGGCCTGCGGCTGCCGACCGAGGCCGAATGGGAGTTCGCGGCGCGCGGTGGCCTCGAGGCAAAGCGCTACCCATGGGGAGACGAGTTGCTGATCGACGCAATGCACCAGTGCAACGTGTGGCAGGGCACGTTTCCGAGCGACAACACCCTCGAGGACGGCTACTACGGCACCGCCCCCGTGGATGCTTTCGCGCCGAATGGCTACGGCCTGTACAACGTCGTCGGCAACGCATGGGAGTGGTGCCGCGACTGGTTCGACGCCGAGTTCCACCGTGACGGCCCACGCCGCAACCCGACCGGGCCGCCCCACGGTACGCAGCGCGTGATGCGCGGCGGATCGTTTTTGTGCCACGAGTCCTATTGCTTCCGATTTCGGGTGCCGGCCCGCAGTTCGAACAGCCCAGATAGCACGACCGGCAATCTCAGCTTCCGCTGCGCGGGAAGCTAACCCTCAAACGGACCCGTACGAGCGCCGATACGAAGGGAATGAAACGGGCACTGGCCGCAACGATGGCACTGGTTTTCGTGGTCGGCGCGTGTTCGGGGAAAAAGGCCGACACCTCGGGCGACGCGGCACCGGCGGCGACCGGCCCATCGATCGAATCGGCGGCGCCCGACGGTGAACTGGGCTCGCCGATACTCGAGGGGGACGACAAGGGCCACTACGTGCCGCTGAAATCGACGAGTAGCTACGAGGCGCTCAAGGCCGATTCGGCGACCGCGACGAATCAGAACGGCGTGCTGCTCGCGATCACGAATGGCAGCAGCGGTCCCTTCATCGTGGCGATGGAAGACGACGCCGCAACGTACCTGCGCGTCAACAAAGGTTGGACGGTGGAGGAGGTCGGTCGCGATCCCTCGTGGCGTCCGATCGCGACGGCGGGGGTACCGCACGTGGCTGTCGGTGCGGGTTGGGTCGTCGCGCTGCGAGCGTCGACCGCCGACGCCGCCGAAGACGAGCGAGAGGGCGTCGGCACCAACGTCCTCATCGAGAGCTACGACACCAAGAACAAGAACTACTACACGACCAGTGCGGTCGATTCGTCGCATTCGCTGTTTACCAACAGCCTTCAGGTTGTCGACGATCATCGCTTCAGCTTCCTGTTCGCCGACGGCCCGGTGGACGGCGATCGGATCCCGTACGTCGTCCGGCGCACGGTCGACTTGACGACGTTCCGTTTCGTGGATGAAGCGATCGACATCGGGGCGACCAACCGCATGGTCAACGCGTCGGCGTTCGATGACGGCTACCTCGTCGACTTACAACGACCGAAGAGTGAGCGGACCGGCGTGTTCGTCCGACTGGTGCAGGGTGCGTCCGACCCGACGTTGCAATTGACGATGAAAGAAGCACAGACGCCCACCACGATCGACGGATTCCGAGTCGATGGCGCGAAGCCATTGGCGCTCGTCGGCATAACCGGAGTGAAGACGATGCTGCCGGGCGACTTCGCATCGGCAACTGTCGCCGGAGCGGTCAACAACCTCGTGTATCTGCGCTATGTCGCATCGCCGGCGAAGGCCATCAGTGCGGACGGCCTCGCGCTCGTCGACGTGTCGAAGGGGACGGTGACGACGGCCTTCGATCTGACCGGCACGAACCGCGACGCAACGGGACCATCGGCCGATGCCAAATGGGCCAACGGAACGTCGCGACTGCTGTTGCTGGGCGTGCCAACAACCTGAGGCGACGGGGCCCGAGCGGCCCTCTGAGCGGAGTCTTGGCAATCAGAGGGTGTGCGACGTGACGTTGACGCGAGCGGTTTCGCGCCGTTGCGGGTAGTGGTCGGCCACTGCGAAGTGTTGCGTGCAGCGCTCGTCCCACAACACCACGTCGCCGACGCTCCAGTTCCACCGCACCTGAAAATTGGGATTGGTGGTGTGGTCGACCAGGCAGCGAACGAGCGCATCACTTTCGTTCTTGTGCATGCCGCAGATACGGCGAGTGAACCCTCGGTTGACATAGAGGAACTTACGGCCGGTTACCGGATGCACGCCGACAACGGGATGCTCGGCTCCGGGCTGTAGTTCGGCCGCCTTGTCGGTCGCGGCGTTGCCCGACTTGCTGCGAAATGCTTTGCCCTCGCCCATGTCGTGCCAGGCGGTCAGACCGTCGAGGCATGCCTTCATCGTGTCGGACAACCGGTCGTACGCCGTGTACATGTTGGCGAAAATCGTGTCGCCGCCGCTGGAGGGGCGGTCGATCATGCGCAGGATGCCGAAGGTCGGCGGCTCTGCATCCCAACTCACGTCGGTGTGGTACTCGTCCTGGAATGGCGGGTGGTCGGCGTCGTCGACGATGTGACCCGCACGGGCACCGAGGTTCGCAGCCTGCGCGATCGGGTGTGTGTAGTACTCGCCGAACTGCAGCGCGAACTGCAGGTGTCGGTCGTCGTCGAGATCTTGGCCGGGGAAGAACAAGACGAGGTGTTCGAGCAGCAACCGGTGTAGTTGGTCGACCCCGTCGGGGCCGAGGGGCCGACTCAGGTCAGGTCCTTCGACGACGGCACCGAGGGCGCCTGCGGCCGGGCGAACAGTGAGGACGGCATTCGACATACGGCCAGCGTAAGCGAAAATTGTATGATGCAGGATTCCGCACGATGGGGGACAAGATGTCGTTCCAGCCCACCTCCGAGAAGCTGATGCCCGATCTCTCGCCACGCGAAGAGATCGTGTTGCTGGCCCGCACGCTCTGGCGCGAGGGCTACAACGATCACCTCGCCGGCCACATCACCTTCAACCTCGGCGACGGCACCCTGTTGTGCAATCCGTGGCACCTGTTGTGGAACGAGTTCCGCGCGCACGACGTGATCCGCATCGATCTCGAAGGCAACGTGATCGAAGGCGATTGGCCGGTGCCGCCGGGCATCCCGCTGCACCTTCAGTTGCACAAGCTGCGGCCCGGCGTGCATTGGGCGATGCACAACCATCCCGTCTTCGGCACGGTCTGGGCCGACATGGGCGAGGTGCCGCCGGCGATGGATCAGAGTTCGTCGCTCGGCGGTGGTCAGCTCGTGTTGGTCGACGAATACGACGGCGCGGTCAACGACGCCAGCTCCGCGCGCAAGGCGGTCGAAAAGATGGGTTCCGCGGAGATCGCGCTGCTTGCCGGCCATGGTGTGTTCGTACTCGGCAACAGCGCGCGCGCAGTGCATCAACGCGCCGTTGCGCTCGAGCAACGGTGCAAGCACGGATGGCATATTCGCGCTGCAGGAAATCCGCTGGTCCCGGCGCTACCACAGTCCTACGTCGAGCGTATGGCCGCGTCACAGGGCGACAACTTCATCGGTTTCTGGGAGGCGATGATTCGCCAGGAGCTACGCGACGATCCTCGCCTGCTCGACTGACGAGTCGCGTGGCGGGTGTGCGACCATGGGCTCATGGCGCTCATCGGACAACGCATTCGTCGCATCGAAGATCCTCAACTCGTTCGCGGTGCCGCGCGCTACGTCGGTGACATCGTCAGCGACGCCCCGGCGCTCGAGTTGGCGTTCGTGCGTTCCAACGTCGCACATGCCCGTCTCTTGTCCGTCGATGTCGACGCGGCGCGCGAGATGCCCGGTGTGCACGCGGTGCTCCTGTTCGATGACGTGTCGTTCATCCCTGGATTTTCTCCGGTGCCGGTACCCGCTGCCGCGCTGCGCCCGCCGCTCGCCAATGGATTCACACGGTTCATCGGCGAGCCCATCGCCGTCATCGCAGCCGAATCGCAGACGTTGGCCGTCGATGCGATCGAAGCCGTAGTCGTCGACTACGAGCCGCTCGATGCCGTCGTCGATGTCGAGCGCGCCATCGACAGCGATGCCCCGAGACTCTTCGCCGACCTCGCATCGAATGAGGTCTTGCGGTTGGGCGAGTTCGATCCCGCCGATCTCACGGCCGGCGCCGACATCGTTGTCGACGTGTGGTTCGACAATCAACGAGTTGCAGTTGCGCCGCTCGAGTCGAACAACATTCTCGCCATTCCCGACGGCGAGCGACTCACCGTCTACGTGTCGACGCAGTCGCCTCACGCAGTTCGCGACGGTCTCGCGACATTGCTCGGGTTGGCGAAGGAGAATGTGCACGTGATCGCGCCTGCGGTCGGCGGCGGCTTTGGTGCGAAGTCGGTACCCGAAGCCGAGTACGTCATCGCCTGTTCGCTGGCCCGCCAGTTGCAACGGCCCGTGCGGTGGCGCCAGACGCGAACCGAGAGCTTGTTGGCGGTCCACGGCCGAGGCCAACGCCAGCGTGTGCGCATGGCGGCGACGCGCGAAGGCACCTTGACCGCGATCCACGCGGATCTGCTCGGCGATGGTGGTGCCTATCCTGCAGTCAACGCGTATCTCGTGACACTGACCGGGCGCATGCTCGCCGGCGTCTATTCCGTGCCCCGCGCGACGTCGTCGGCGATCGCCGTCGCGACCAACACCGCGCCGCCGACCGCCTATCGCGGTGCCGGCCGTCCCGAGGCCGCCTGTCTCGTCGAACGAGCAATCGATGTGCTCGCCGGCGAACTCGAGCTCGATCCGATCGAGATCCGCCGGCGCAACTTCATCGCCAAGGAGCAATTCCCCTACACGACACCCACCGGCGCGGTGTACGACACCGGTGACTATCACGCCGCGCTCGATCGGGTGATCGAGCTGTCGGGCTACGCCGATCGCCGGCGCGAGCAAGCCGAGCGGCGCGCTCGCGACGACCGCCATCTGCTCGGCGTGGGCGTCGCGGTCTACGTCGAGGTCACTGCCGGCGCAGGGCCGACCGAGTTCGCCGACGTCGAGATCGACGCCGAGGGCAAGGCGACGGTCAAAGTGGGCACATTTTCTCACGGCCAGGGCCACAAGACGACCTATAGCCAGATCGCATCCGACGCCTTGGGTATTCCTTTCTCCGACATCACCATCATCGACGGCGACACCGACAAGGTTGCCCGCGGCGTGGGCACGTACTCGTCGCGTTCGGTGCAAGTGGGCGGCACGGCCATTCACGTCGCCTGCGGCCAAGTCGTCGAAAAAGCCAAGCTGCTCGCCGCGGACATCCTCGAAGCGGCGGCCGTCGACATCGTGCATGACGCCAACGGTTTCGCCGTCGCCGGTGTCCCGTCGCAGCGCGTCACTTGGGCGCAAGCGGCGGCGCACGCCGCGGCTGCGGCTTCGCCACAGTCAAATGCTGCGGCTTCGCCACAAGACGACGGTTTACGCACCGGCCTGTTCGTCGAGATCGACTGGGAGCGGCCTGACTCGACGTTCCCGTTCGGCGCCCACGTTGCCGTGGTTGAGATCGATCGTGACACCGG
>JBDSMH010000230.1:0-9114 GCA_039915945.1 Acidimicrobiales bacterium
GTGGTGATCCACGACGCGGCGGAGTTCGCGTCCCCTGTAGTCGCCGAGCGCCTCGGTGTGCCTCACCTCACGCACAGCTTCGGCGCGTTAGTCCCACGCGACTTCGTCCATTCAGCCGGCGAGGAAGTCGCGTCGCTGTGGGAGTCCCTGGGGTTGTCGCCGCGTCCCTTCGGTGGCAGCTATGACCACCTCTACCTCGATATCTACCCACCAGCGCTACAACCAACGTACGCGGGCCACGTTCCCAGGGCCCAACCATTGCGCCCCGTCGCGGTCGATGCTGCCCCGGGCCGGCAACTCCCCGCGCACCTGCGCGATCTGCCGTCCCCGGTCGTATACGTCACGTTCGGCACCGTATTCAACCCAGCGATCGTCTTCGCTCCGGTAATCGAAGTGGCCCGTGGTTTGGACGCGACCGTGATCGTGACCGTCGGCCCTGACGGCGACCCAGACGCGCTCGGTGTCGTGCCATCAAACGTGATCGTCGAGCGCTACGTCCCCCAGTCGCTGTTATTCGACCACTGCGACGTCGTGGTGTCACACGCCGGATCAGGCACGTTTCTCTCCGCGCTCGCCCGAGCCATCCCGCAGCTATGCCTGCCCCAAGCCGCCGACCAGTTCGTCAACGCCTCCGCCTGCGAACGCATCGGTGCCGGCATCACCATCGAGCCTGCCGCCGTCACAGCGCAAGGCATCCGCGATGCCATCGAACGTCTACGCACAGACGAGCACTTCCGACGTGGCGCCCTCACCGGCGCCGAAGCGATCCACACCATGCCACCCCCCGACGAAGTAGCCAACATGATCGAACACCTCGTTGACGACAACGTGTGATCGAGCTAGCGAGCGGCCGACGCGCTCGGTCGTTCAACTCTGGACCGCCGATCACCGCAATGAATCGATTTGCTGCGCTTGTGTAGCCACGCGTGTAGCCAAGCCCACGGCTACACCCGATCATGGACGAACCACTGGGTACATTCGCCGAGGTGGCGGACACACCTGAACGCACACGGACACACTGCGCCGACTTTGCAAGCAGGGGATCGTGGGTTCGAGTCTCTTCATCCCGACCACCAAAAGGTCTGGTCAGAGGGCTTTCGTCGACGCTGATTTATCCACAGGGCTGTTTGCGCCCACATGCGTCGGTCACTCGCTGACGTTGCTGGATCGTGCGTGCCACGCGAGGGCACCGAGACCGATGGCCATCATTAGGCAAAAGCTCAGCGTCGCTCCGTTCGCGCCGGTTATGTTCCCGCCGTCAATTCGACGAGCCCCGATCGCGGTCTGGAGCGCGAACGCCACGAATCCGAACGCAGAGATCGCGACCACGAATCGGTGGCCACGAAGCGCGCCCACAAACGCGATCGTCCCCAGCATTAACGCGACGAGCGCTCCCAATCGGTTGAAGGACATGAGGTGCAACTCGAGCTCTGGGTAGCCGACGTCGGACCCGGAGCGGTTGGTGAATGAACCGCGGGCTCGCGCTAGTCCAATTGCCCCTGACATGATCGCGATTGTGGCGAGGGTGAGCTGTGCCCGTCGTGTCGGGCTCATGATGTCTTCACGAGCAGGCGGCTGAGCTTGTCGCCTCGTGTCATCCACGTTGGACGTAGAACACCGTCGAGTCCGCCGTAGCGACCGGCCGCTGTCGCGGCAAGCGCGAGGTTCGCGGCGATCATCAAGATGTACGACCATGCCCATTCGTTGGGTGTGCGAGCGACCGAGAGTCCGATGGCTAATGATTGGACTCCTCCGACAACACCCCACAGGCGTGTCGCGAGGCCGAGGATCAAGAACGCGCCCAGGCTTACCTCGAGGAGGAACACTCCCCACGCGAACGCAGTGAAGTTCGGGAGCACGACGTGCTCGACGAACCACGAGTAGGGCGGGAAGACGGGGTGGTCGACCGCGTCCTTGGTGAATCCGTACAGCCCCCCGCCGCCCGACCGGCCAAAGTCGGTGGGCGTCTTCCAACGTGTATTGGTTAGCCACATGATCCCGATCGCAATGCGTAGGCCGGCCATCACCGCGCGGCTTAGGTGATCGTCGGGCGAGATCGCAGGTGGTTGAATCGGTATCGGTGTCGTCATGTGCGCTCGTTTCAGGATCGTGGTGCGGGCGGAAGGCGGCGTGCCGGGTCGAGTGGTGGCATGTGGGGACCGACCGGCCCCGAGTGGTTCAGGTTCAACGAATGCCGAGGCGACTGTCGTGCCCGGCAGGAAGGTCCCGTAGCAGTCCGAGCAGGAGCCCGGCCGGCACGGACAGCGGCAGGACGGTTCGACTGAGGAGCAAGTCGGTATCGAGCCGCCCCTTGCGGACGGTGGGGCCGAAGCTTCCCCAAAACGCGCCGTCCGCGGTGACGGTGAGCTCACTTGGTATGTCGGCCGGTCCGGCGACGACGCCGAGGTCGAGTTCGTCGGCTCTTCCGCGCCGCACGATCGGGCGGACAAGATGGTCCTCAGCGCGAACGCCGAGGGATGCCACAAGTGCTCTCAGCGGATCGAGGCGAACGTCGTCGAGCGCGCCCGACGTTGTCGTCGCGATGCGGACTCGCACCCCGCTCGCAATGAGTCGCGGGACGACATCGACAACCTTGCGGAAGTTGTCCGGACCTCGAGCCATGTCGTTGAGATCGGGGATGTGCGAGTCGAGCGAGATCTGCAACGCGACGTCGTGACCGGCGAGTTTTTTGGCTCGCTCGAAGCGGTCGCCGACGAAGAGCGTCCCGTTCGTGAGCAGCACGACCGGCAGACTCGCCGCCATGTCGACAATCACCTCGGGCAGCCATGGCAAAAGAAACGGCTCGCCACCGGTGACTCCGAGCGCGGTGAAACCGAGGGCCTTCGCTTGGCGCGCGACCTCGATCATCGTCTCCGGCGCCAGCTCTCGCCGCTCGCTGCGCGGCGAACTCTCGGTGAGGCAGTACGAGCACGACAAATTGCAGTTGTAGTTGGCGTAGATCCATACGCGCCCGGGGAGCACACCGTCCGCGACCGCGGCTGCGATCGGCCCGGTGACGGTTTCGAGTTCGGTTACGCCGTTCAAAGAAGGCCTTCCCCTGCGAGGCGCGCGAGGGTGTCGTCGGAGGTGGGAAGTTCGAAGCCGGTGGCGAACCGGTTCAGGAACATCGTTGCCCCGATCGTTGTGCTGAGCTCGATGAGGAGATGATCGGCGAACGACGAACGGGCGTCGCGCCACGTGTCGTCGGGAACGGGACCGCTCGACGCGGCCATTGCGTCAATCCAGCGAATGAGCCGTCGTTCGCTCAACGACGGAAATGCCTCGTCGATATCGACCTCGCCGCGCAAGCCGCGAATCTCGTCAGCGGTCAAGCCGACGTCGAGCGCGACCACCGTGTGCGCAAGAATGCAATATCGGCAGCCGAGAAGCGCCGACGTGCGGACGATGGCGAACTCCTTGTGTCGCATCGTCGTGGCGCCGCCGCCGAGAGCCGCGCTGATGAAGGCGAGCACCGGTGCGACGAGCTCGGGCACCTGTGCGAGCGCGCCAACGATCGGTCCAGCGTCGCCGCCTTCAAAGAACTGCCGCGTGGTGATCGGCGCGGTCGCAGCGCTCAGAAGGTCAACTCGTGCCATCACCCAGACTCTCGCATCCGCGCCGGCACTGTGTCGATAACGCGAAGAGTTTCGCGGCTGTTAAGCAACGCCGACCCCCGGGTGAGCGTAGTTTTCCCAGGTGACTTCCGCCCGTGACCACTGGGACGCATTGTGGTCGTCGACGAATGCCGAGGATGCGAGCTGGCATCAGGCCGTGTCGGAGCCGTGTGCGACGCTCGTTCGGAGCGTGACCCCACGCCGCGGCCGGGTCGCGGTGATCGGCGCTGGCGTAGCTCCGCTCGTGGCTGTCCTCGCCGGAGACGGCTTCGCGATAACCGCCATCGACATCTCGGCGAAGGCGATCGCACTGTTGGCAGATCAGCTCGCCGATCTTCGAGGCATCGACTACGTCGTCGCCGACGCACGATCGGTCCAACTCGATCATCGCGTCGCTACGTGGCACGACCGTGCAGTGTTCCACTTTCTCACCCCGCCTGCGGACCAACTCGCGCACGTAGCTCGTGCTACTGCGACTGTTCAGCCGCACGGGCATCTGGTTCTCGCAACATTCGCCCCGAACGGGCCGACCGAATGCAGCGGACTTCGCGTGGCGCGACACAGCGTCGACTCCCTTCAAGCGCTGTTCGGCGCCACGTTCGATGTCGTCGACTCCTTCGAGGCCGATCACCAAACACCAAGCGGCGGACACCAGCAATTCACGTATTGCACCTTTCGCCGATCAGCACGTCCGCACCCTTGACAACGGAGATGCACCGGAGGAAGTCTGCCCAACCACGTCCAGCCTCCTGGCTAAGCGTGGCCGCGTTGGTGACGTTCGCCGCGCTTGTATCCGCCTGAGGTGACGACGCCACGGAACCGACCGGCGCGCCAACAGCCGGGGGGCGCGTCCGGGTAGCAGCACCAGCAGTCGGACGCTCAAGCTCAGTGCCATCTCCGACCATGATCAAGCAGACTCCGACCTTTCGTCCTCGATGTCGTTCTACGTTCCGGCGTCCCGCCCACAGGAAGGGCCACTTGCTGCGTCCCAGCGTCTCGATCCGCTATCGCACTGCCGGCAAGCCTCTTCGGGCCGAGCGTGTATCAACGAACGTGTCGGAGGTGCGACACAAACGACAAGGTACGTGGGACCCACGGGTTTGTGTGTGCGCCGCTGCCTAACACTGATGGTGTCGACCTCGCGCTGCTGACGGGAGCCAATCCGTTCGTTACGCTTGCGGGCGGATTGCCGAGCGCTGATCCGCGCAGCGTGGCGGGACGCGCGTCGCACGCCCTTCTCGCAAGTGAAACCGATACCGCTGGTCGTCCTTTTCGCCGCGCAACCACAGCCCGGTTCCTTCGACATCTACCAGGACCCAACAGCCAGCATGACAGAAGCAGCAACAGGTCTCCGCGATCGCGTCGAGGGCCTGCCGAACCAGTGGTCGATCATCGACAGCTTCGAGCCGTGATTCGCGCGCGTTGCCGCCTCACGCACGCTGAGATAGCCATTCGCGATCACGTCGGTGCCGTAGGGACGCCACACCAGCCGCGGGCCGTCCTGCGCGACATCCCACTCGTCGTCATAGCGCGACGCCGACGGCTCGGCCGTATCGAAAGGCTCGTGCGGATCGAACTCCTCCACGAACAGAAAGAACCGATCGTGATGCCGCGAATGGTTATCGATCCATGCCGCAGCAGCAGCCATCGTCCGCGGCGCCGGGAGATCACTCTCGTCAACGAACCAACTACGCGAACGGTCATGCGGGTGCACGAACTCCGCGCGCACCTGCAGCAGCTCCCTGATCCAATCCGGCAGCTTCAGTTGGGACTGCCAACCCACAAATCATCGCGGCGAGTCTTCCAAGGATCGGACTCGCTCCTCCGCTGGTAGTCCCAACGCCGTGAACTCACAGTGGTAGTTCTCGCCGCCGATGATGATCAGCGATCAACATCGACGTCACGCCAGGCCTCACGCAACGCCATCCGATCGGCTGCTCCCACACCTACGTAGGCACCGTATCTGGGCACATCTACGGCATCGACACCGGTGGCCGCACACTTTTCGATGTAGCAACGGGCGAAGTGTTGGGGATGTCTTACGCAGCGACGGCCGACGCTTGCGGTTGCCCGGTGGGCACGATTCGCTCACGAGTCGCGCGGGCTCGAGAGGATCTGGTCCGACAGCTTGGTGTGCAAGCGTTCGGCTGACGCGATCCACGCGACGCTCAGGCGACACCGAGGCGCTGCGCCACCGCGGCAGCGTCGACTCTGCTGGTGACACCGAGCTTGCGCAGAATGTTCGACACGTGGACGCTGGCGGTCTTCTCCGACACGTAGAGCGACTCACCGATCTGGCGGTTGGTGCGACCCTCGGCCACGAGTGAAAGGACTTCGGCCTCTCGCGCCGTCAGGCCGAGACGTTCGATGGCGCCGTCGACGAGGACGACGCGCGCCGGCGCCGCCACGCTGAGCCGAGTGCGCTTGGACACCGCCTCGATGTCGGCCAGCAAAGCGCCGGCACCGAGCTCGCTGGCAATGCGATGGGCGTCCTGCAGTGCCTCCGCCGCGCGCGCCGCGGCTCCACTCGACGCGGCTGCCTCGGCTTCGTGCAGGCGCGCCACTGCAGTTCGATAGGGATCAGCCAGCTGTTGCCAGTGCGCGACCGCGGCCGCCCACGCGTCGGGGTCGGCATCGCCGAGGCGCGTCAGTGTCGCCGCCGCGTCAGCGAGGTGGGCCGCGGTGTCCGCCGCTTCGAGACCGTCGTTGTTCGCGATGGCAGCTTTTCGTATGCCGTCGACGCGCGCTCGCAGTCGAGGCACGATGGCATCGGTGTCGACGGTTTCGCGCCGCGCCCGCGCGTCGAGCGCCAACTCGACCTGCGCCACGCTGTCGAGCATGACGAAGCGCGCCTGCCACAGCGCGGCGTCAGGGCCGTCATCGAGGGCACGTTCGGTGATGGCCGCCGCCTGCGCCCACTCGCCAAACGTGAGATGCACATCGGCGGTCGCTTGGTCGAGGAACTGGCGGTGGAACGGATCGACCGGCAGTGCGTGCGCTTGGGTCAGTAGCGCGTGCGCGCGGTCGCGGTCGCCACGACGCGCCGCGATCAACGCGCCGACGAACGCCAGCCGGATGCCGCCCACCGGCAGGGCCTCGGCGACGTGCCGGTCGAGCAACGTCTCGGCCTCGGCCCAGCGACCGAACCGAAGCAGCCCTTCCGCCGCCAGCGAGTCCATGTAGCCGCCGAAGCTGGCGTCGACGCCCGTCAGATGCGCGTCGGCCGATGCGTCGAGCATCTCGTTGATGGCCTCTCGATAGCGCCCGGCGTCGAGCAGCGCGACGCCCAGATAGAGAAGCACCAGTGCCTTGGTAGGCGCACTCGGTGCGACCGCGAGAGCCTCCCGGCAATAGTCGACACCGATTGCCGGCGCGCCACGATGGCTCGTCACTATCCCGAGCACCCGTCGCGCCATCGCCCACGGCACCGGATCAATCGCAGCGTCGGGGAGCAACCCCAGTGCACGCCGCGCCAATTGCTCGGCCTCGGCGTAGCGGCCGAGCATGAGTTCTGCCTGTGCGAGACCGGCGAATACCGGCGCCGCTTGTGGCCCGTCACCTTCGGGAAGCAGCGCGGCCGCGGTCTCGAACTCGACCGCGCTCTCCTCGAGATGTCCGGAAGTCCACAGATACCGGCCGAGGCGTTCGTGGCCCCATGCCGCGCCGCGCGGCGGTGGACCGTAGCGAAACGCTTCGCGCGCGATTTCGGTTGCTCGCTCGTTGCCGACGGTTGCGCTCGCCATCTCGGCTGCCTGCCAGAGCCGGTTCGCGCGATTCGCCTCGGTGGCCGCGTCGCCGACGCTGTCCCACAATTCGAAGGCGCGCTCGAGATGGCGCACCGCAGCCGCGGGCGCAACGGTCTCCGCAGCATCGGCGGCCGCGAGCAATGCGCCAAACGCTTCGCGCTGGTTGCCCGCGCGGTCGAGGTGGAACGCGAGCTCACCGGCGCGGTCCGCGCGTGCGAGCACCTGCGGCGCCTGCTCGGCCAGGACCGCCGCGATGCGTCCATGTAGCCGCGCTCGTTCGGACGGCAACAGCTCGGCATAGACGACTTCACCGATGAGCGCGTGACGAAAGCGGTAGGAGTCGTTGTCTCGATCGACCACCACGAGTTGCGCGTCGATGGCCGCTCGCATCGCGCCTTCGAGCCGGCCTTCATCGATCTCGGCGACCTGTAGCAACAGGCCGTGATCCGTGTCGTGCCCGATGGCCGCGATGACACCAAGTGCCCACCGACTGTCGTCGTCGAGTTCGGCGAGGTCGCCGGCGACGAGGTCGGACAACACCGCGGGGATGGCCTGGCCGGCGAGGTGCGCCGAAACGAGTTCTTCGGTGAAGAACGGGTTGCCCTCACCGCGGGCCACGACCGCATCGATGAGGCCGGCGGGCGCGGGCTTGCCGATCAGGTTGTCGACCTTCGACGCGATCTCGGCGCGGTCGAGTCCGCTGAGTTGGATGCGCTGCACCGTAGGCAGCCGGGCCAGCTCGGCGAGGCGACGCCGTTGCGGTGGCTTGGTACCCACCTCGTTCGCTCGGTAGGTGCCGATGAGCACGATGCGTTCGTCGACGAGATTACGCGCGAGGAAGTGGACCAGATCCCACGTCACCGCGTCGGCCCAATGAAGATCTTCGAACGCAACCATGACCACGCCGTGGCAGGCGAGCGTGGCCAACAGCTCGAGCACCGGCCCGAAGAGGCCACCACCCGACCGGCCTCCCGCCGGCGAGGACTCGGCCGACAGCCATTCGCGCAGTGAAGTCAATACGGGCGCGTCGGACAACAACTCGGGCCGGGTGCGCCGCACGTTGCGCAACAACTCCGCCAGCGGCGCGAGCGGAATCGTCTCGCCCCCCATCGGGACGCAGCGCCCGACGATGAGAGCAACACCGGCACGCTGGGCCGCTTCGGCGACGAGGGTCGACTTGCCGATCCCCGCATCGCCACCGATCAGCAGCACCGTAGGCATGCCATCGCGGGCGGAACCGACGGCGCGCTCGATGGCGGCCAGCTCGTTGCTGCGCCCTACGAACGCCGTGTTCGATGCGGAATCGGACATGCGGGCCCAAGTATCGCCGCACCTGGCCGCGATCTGAGGGGTCGCGCCCGATGCGGCCCACCGTGCCTTAGCCCGACAGTGACCTCATGGCCGACCCGGCCAACGACACAACCGAGGTGTACGCATGAAATCCGCTCTCCCCCTCCAACCAACTCTGGTCGTGGCCGCCGAGCCGACCGTCGCCCCCGATCGCCGTCGGTGGCTCACGTTGGCGGTGCTGTGCATCAGCTTGTTGATCATCGTCATCGACAACACGATCGTCAACGTGGCACTGCCCACGCTCGTGCGCCAGCTCGGTGCCAGTGTGAGCGAACTCCAATGGGTCGTCGACGCCTACACGGTCGTGTTCGCGGGCTTGCTGCTGCTCGCCGGTTCGCTCGGCGATCGATTCGGGCGCCGCCGTTCGCTCACCTTCGGACTGGCTCTGTTCGCGGTCGCGTCGG
>JBDSMH010000235.1:0-7440 GCA_039915945.1 Acidimicrobiales bacterium
CCGGCATACCCATCCTTGGCCTACCGCATGGAGATGCCCGAGGTCGTCGATCTCGAAATCGGCCGACGGTGCACCGGTGTCGTCGAGATCAGGCTCGACCGAATCGCCCGAAAGGACGCGCACGACACGGGTTGCCGGGACACGACCGTGCCACGTCGCCGTCACGTCGAGCCGCTGCCGCAAGCCGAAGAGACTGGGCGTACGCACCGAGTCGGCAACAACCCGCCGCAAGCCATCGGCCATCGCTCGCGGCACCACACGATGCTCGGCCGTCGCGGCTGCGACGCCGAGCGACTCGAGGTCGCGGCGCGTGATCCAATCGGCGTGCAACACCGGCACCGCCAACCATGACCGCGCAATGTCGGCACTCTGCAGCGGCGCGGCGGCGGGACTGGGCACGACATCGGCTTCGTCCACCGGACGCACGATCCCCACACCGCAGTCACGATCGCCGGCGACACGATCGGTGGCGTTGGCAACCGCGCGCTCGACGCTCTCATCGACGTCGGCGTCACCCGCCAGGAACCACGCACCCACGTCGTCGAGTTCGAGGATGAACGACCGATTGAGTCGTCGCACTTGCAGCCGCCGACCGTCGACGTACGCCTCGCCGACCACGTCTCGCGCCGATGCATCATTGACCGGCTGCAGATCGACCCGTTGTTGACTCTCTGTGGTGTCGCCGTCGAGCGCATCAACGCGCTTCATCAACACGAGTGACGCGTCGCTCATCGCGAGCCACGACGTCGTGCGCACCGGGATGGCGACTACCTGTGGAGGAGGCGCCGGCGCCTCGTCATCACGCCGTGCGGCGGCCCATGCCACCGTCGCCTCGTCGGCCGGCACGACCGAATCGTCCGGCGCGTGATCGGGCAGCAACTGAAGCGCACCGACGTCGACGTCTCCCCCACCGTCGGCGAATCGCCACACGTAGTCGAGACGCGTCGACAGCCCGATCACATCGAGGACGACGACCGTCGGCGGAGGGCTTTCGGCGCGCAGCCCGGCATCGACGCGGCGCCCTGCGTTTTTCGCAAAGGCCCACAGCCTCGGCATCAGCGGTGTCGCCGGAGCCGCGGTCATCAACGAGCGGTCGCCGATCGACACGAACGACTCACCGACCAATGCGATCGTGTCGTCACCGATGCGCCACGCAATCAGACCGTCGACATCGTGCTCGGGCGCGCGCGACGGCGCGGCACAGTCGACACAGACCCCCGCCGGGCGGCAGTCAGGGCAAATCGAGCGTTCGCACAACACGCACGCGCGGAGCTCGATGGTGCGCCGACACCGACCACACGAACGAGCCGAACAGCGGGCGCACACGTCGACCGTGATCTCGACGTACTCCTGTGCGCGACAGTCGCCGCACGCAGTCTGCCCACACGTGGCGCAATCATCGATCGCCCCCGCGTCACCACATCCACGACAACGATGACGCTCACACGACGGGCACGCCCACGTCTGACCCGGCACGTGCAGATGCCCCAAGTCGTCTATCTCGAAATCCGCGGCCGATGCACCCGTGTCATCGAGCGTTGGCTCGATCGGCTCGTCCGCGAGGCCTTTGACAACACGCGTTGCGGTCGTGCGACCCGCCCACGTGGCAGTGGCCTCGAGTTGTTGGCGAAGGGCGAACAATTGCGGCAGACGCACCGTGCGTGCCAACGATTGCCTCACTGCTTTCGCGATGGTGGCGGGTACGACCGGCAGCGTCGCCGTCGCCGGTTCGATGCCGAGCGATTGGAAGTCGTCACGCGTCACCCAATCCGCGTCTTGCGCCGACACCGCCAGCCACGAGCGCTCGACGTTCACATGCAGGAGGGGCGCGGCGTCGGGGCTCGGCAGTTGTACGCCCTCGCCCGATGGCCGGACGACGCCGACGGCTGCACCACGCGCGACACCGAGTCGATGGCCCGCAATCGCGAGCGCTCGCTCAATGGCCTCGTCGACGCTCGGATCGCCCGCGAGAAACCATGTGCCGGCATCCTCGAGCTCGATCTCGAGGGATCGATTCACTCTACGGATCTCCAGGCGCCGCCCGCCGGCGAACGCCGCGCCGACGACCTCGGGCCGCGCCACGTCGTGGACGGCACGTATGTCGATCGGTTCACGTTCTTCGACTTGCTCACGGCCGACCGCCTCAGTACGCGTCGCGTAGCGCAAGCCCGAGTCAGCTACTTCGATCCACGACGTCGTACGTACCGGCGTGGCAACGACGCGAGGAGCCACGCCTGGCCGCTCTACGGCGCCTCGTGCGTTGACCCACTCGCAGAGGTTGGGGTCGGCCGGCGTGACCGCATCGCCGAGCGACGCGTCGGGGAGGAATTCGAGCGAGCGGGCATCGACCGCGCCGCCACGGCTGTCGTCGAAGCGCCATGTGTAGTCGAGCCTCGACGAGATGCACATCACGTTGTCGATCGCCGGAAACGGCACAGTTTCTTCGGTGTGCAACCCGGCGTCGATACGGCGACCCGCGGCATGGGCGAACGCCCACAATCGCGGTGTCAACTCGGCCATGTGTTCGTGCGGTGTCGTCACCAGCCAACGATCGCCGATGGTCACGAACGTTTCGCCGACACGCGCCAGCGCGCCCCCACCGATGCGCCACGCCACCAAACCGTCGTCGTCGAACTCAGGCACTCGCGACGGCGACGCGCACTCGATGCACAAGCGATCTCGACGGCAGTCGCCGCAGATCGATCGCCCACACACTCCGCACGAGGCGAGCGCGATGGTGCGCCGACAGTGACCGCACGACCGAGCCGCACAACGAGCGCACGACACAACGGGCACGGAGATGCGCGGCTGTGACCGGCAGTCACCGCACGCCGGCTGGCCACACGTCGCGCAATCATCGATCGCTCCCGCGTCGCCGCACCCACCGCAGCGATGCCGCCCACACGACCGGCACGCCCACGTTCGTCCGGGCACGTGCAGATGCCCGAGATCGTCGATCTCGAAGTCGGTGGCGGGCGCGCCGCTGTCGTCGAGCGCCGGCCCGATCGGCTCGCCGGAGAACACCCGATAGGTGCGCGTCGCGACGGACCGACCAACCCACGTCGCGGACACATCGACCGCCAACCGATAGGCGGCGACCGGGGCGCTCTCGAAACCCGCCTGCGCAACCAACGTCCGCAATGCGTTGGCCATCGAGGCCGGCATCTCACCGTGCACGACTTCGGCCGGGATGACACCGACACTCGGCAGATCCGCGTCCAACAACCACTCGGCCTCGGGCGACGGAACCATCACCCACGACTCGCTCTGTTGCGACTCGACGAGCGCGGCCGCTGCTGGGCTCGGCAGGTCGCGCGCCCACCCTGCCGTGCGGGAGATCCCAACCGCACCGGCCGCCGACACACCGGCTTGCCGCGCCACCGCGGCCAAGGCGCGCTCGGTGCCTTCACTCACGCCGGCGCGGCCCGGAACGAACCATGATCCGACGTCACGCCAATCGAGTATGAACGACCCGTTGAGCCGCACCACTTGGACAGACTCGGTCGAGCCCACGGCGACGCACGCGAGATCGCTACGACCCGCGTCAGCCGGCGCGGCGAGCCGGCAGCGAGCGCGGAACTCGGCCACGGCTTCTCCGGCGCGCTCGACCCGCCTGACGACACACAATTCGTCGCTGTCGAACTCGATCCAGGTGGTCGTGCGCACCGGCACCGCGACGAGTTGTGGCGCCACCGGTGGTGCTTCGAGCGCTCTCAGGCGAGTCACGAGCGCGAGCAGGCCGACATCTTCGAGCGAGCGCGTATCGTCGGGCGGGCACTCGGGCAGCAGCGCGAATCCGCGCGGATCGACCGACGAATCCGCCCCGCGATCGACGTTCCATTCGTAGTGGTCGTCGATGCGCGGACCGAGAATCGCCGACGGCAACGGTGCCGGAACGAGTTGCTCGACGCGCAAGCCGACTTCTTCGGACAGACCGACCTTGCGGCTGTACGCGCGCAGCCGGCGCATGCCCTCGGTCTCGGTTGTCGGGTCGACGAGCAGTGGCCCGGCGTCGATGCGAGCACTCATGGCGCCGACCGACAGCAGCGACCCCGAGCCGAGACGCCACGCCACCCGACCGTCATCGTCGTAGAACTGATCGCGCTTGGGCGTGAAACAGTCGCGACAGACGAGCAGGTCGGTGACACAGTGCCGGCACATCGACCGGTGACACGCGAGGCAGGGTTCGAGCGGATCGATGCACGACGTACACCGCTTGCTCGCACAAGAACCACAGGTCGCGACGGCGGCGCGATCGACCATGTGGGCGTCGGCGCAGATGTCGAGCACCTCGATCGCGCGGCCGTCGGATGCCATCACGGCGGGGGACGTGCCGACCGCCCACGTATACGCAACGTCGACTTCGACACCGGAGACCGATGCCCATCGTTCCACGACATCGAGCGACGGCGAACCGACGAACTCGATCGACAACGGATCGGCGCGCAGCTCTGCCGTCGGCGGCGCGCCGATCGAGCGGTCGAGATCGAGCTCGTCGTCACCAACGAGCTGGTGCTCGATCTCGGCCTGCCGTCGTTGCAGCGCCGGGATCGACGCGTTGGTGGCCCAGTGCACGATCGACTTGGCCGAACGTGCCGATTTCGGAAGCGGCTCGTTCGGGTGCAACGCTCGGTGTGCGTCTGTTCGGTAGCGATCGACGTCGCCGATCGTCGTCGACAGGATCTCTAAACCTGACGCGGGACCACTGGCACGTAGCCTCCACGTGACTTCGGCGCCCCATTGCTGCGGCCCGAGGATCGTGCGCCCGACCATACGCACATCAGGCGCGTGGGCGAAGGCCGGCTCATCCGGATCCGCCGGAAACTCGGGTACGCGCCCGATCAATTCTCCCCGCTCGTGCAGGATCGCGACGAGCTCTTCGAAGATCTCCGACCCGACCGCGCAGAGCTCGGCGTCTCGGTGAGCGTCGAGACCCTGCGGCGAGAACACCAACTTCAAGTCCTCTCGCCCCCCTACCGATTCGGCAAAGCCCTCGGGCAGGCGCGCCGCGACGAACTCGTCGTCGACACTGTTGAAGTAGATGTCGGCACCGATCGCCTGCAAGACGCCGATGGCGAACTCCCGCACTTCGCCTCGCCGCTGTCGCGTGCGCAGCGTCGGCTCGGTGTGCAATTCGGTTGCCGGACCGGCGGCCTCGTCGCGCGACGATCGATCGATCAGCCACGCGTCGAGGTGACCGCCCGGCAGCGAATCGTCGTCGCGCCATTGGCGATACGCCCGGTCGACTTGCTCACCGAGACGCTGGAGTTTGTGTTCCATCTCTCGGTCGTCGACGGCGAGGAGGGCGTCGAGCACCCGGGCCTCGAAGGACTGTTCGGCGTCGTGATCGAGCTCACCGAGAATCGTGACGACCTGTCCGAACAGCAATTCGGACAAGCGCAACTGGTCGCGCAGGATCGTGTGCACGTGCTCGTCGACGGTGTCGCGAGCGTAGAAGTTGGCCACATGGACCGTGTCGCGGGGCTGGCTCGTGCGCTGCACGCGACCGATGCGCTGCTCGATGCGCAACGGATTCCACGGAAGGTCGTAATTCACCACGCAGTTGGCGAAATGGAGGTCGAGGCCCTCGGCACCTGCGTCGGTGGAGAGCAAGACCTGAGAGGTACTGCGGAACTGCTCGATGGCTCGCTGTCGGGCGGCGGCGGTGAGCCCACCGTGATGAATCGCGACATCGATTCCCTGCTCGGTCAAGATGCGGGCGAGATCGTGCAGCGTCTCGTAGTGCTGCGTGAAAACGACCACCCGACCCTTGGTCTCGGTGTCGAGCGTCCACTCGTTGAGCAGCTTGATCAACTGTCGTTGACGGCTGGTGAGACCGACATCGATCAGCAAATCGCCCACCGCGCGCAACTGTTGCTCGGCCTCGGGCACGCCGACGTTGTCCGCCAGCTTCAGCACCGTCGAGGCGAGCGATCGGGGCGAGGACGTCAAGCGATGGGCCAACTGACGGCGCCGGAAGTTGTCCTCGGGCCGATCGAGCACTCGCCGCAGGACATTGGTGCAAATCGAGTAGGCCTCACGTTCCTTCGGTGACAGTTCGATCGAGATGTCGACCGCGGCACGCGTGATGTGAACGAGTCGGGCTTGCTCACGCGTTGTGCGGATCATCACCTCGGACACGATTTGGCGTAGCGACGCCGCGTCGGAAGGAACATGATCGCTGCCTGATTGCAGGAATCGATCGCGGAACTCGGTCTCCGAATGAAAGGTACCGGGCCGCACCAGCTCGACGAGCCGGTACAACTCGAGCAGGTCGGTGCGCACCGGTGTCGCGGTGAGGAACAACTTGTAGCGCGAGTCGAGCGACTCCAGCAGTGCGCGACTGTCGACCGCGTCGGCGTGTGCTACCCGGTGGGCCTCGTCGACGATGACGAGGTCCCACGGAACCGCAGTCAGCTTCTCTTGTTGATGCGTTGCCAGCTGGAGACTCACGATGAGGCGGTCGTCGGCCAGTGCCGGATCAGCCCCGGACGTCACCACGGTGAACTTTTCGTAGAACTTCTCGCGGAGCTCGGACTGCCAGTGATCGCGCAGCGTCGCGGGGCAGATGACGAGCACCCGTCGGGCGAAGCCGCCCAGCATCAACTCCTTCATCACGAGGCCGGCTTCGATCGTCTTCCCCAAGCCCGCTTCGTCGGCCAAGATCGCGCGCCCGCGCATCGCGCCGAGCGCCGTCACCGCGGCCGCCTCTTGATGGGGCATGTAGTCGATGTTCGACAAGTCCATCGCCAACAGCTCGCCAACGTCATTGGCCGCCGCGAGACGCTCGCCCCTCAGCCGCAAAGCCAACAGCTCGGGCGAGTCCCAGCCACCGTCGGCGATCGCTTCTTCCAGGCGCTCTCGCGCGCCCAGATGTATGCCCACCGAACGAGTCCATTCGTACTCCGACCGATCGGGTATCCGGAGCCTGGCCTCGCTGACGTTGGCCGGGCGCCTCGAGGCGCGAGCGCGGGCGTGCGGGGGCAGGATCGGCTGGGTCGCCGACGCCGCACGCGTGAGATCGCTCGAGCGCGGGGATGCCGCATGGCGAAGGTCCAACTCGATGACGTCGCCGGACGCCCGCAGGCGAATACGACCGCCGTCGGTGCCCGACAACTGCAGTGCGTCCCGCAGCGCCTCGCCGGTGAGCATCCGCGAGCGCGAATTCCACGTGGCCGTGAACCGGTCGGCGCCGTGCACCAACGTCACATCGGCCGACAACCGGCCCAACCCGACGCAGGTGGCCTCGGGCAACGTGAGCCGCACCTCGCCGGCCTCGAGCATCGCGTGGGTCAGTGACTTGTCGACCACTCCGGCGTCATCGTCGGGGGTCATCTGCCGCCACCAGTCGTTCACCGTCATATCGGTACCAAACTTCCGGCGAAGGTGCACGTGAAGTTCTGAAACATTCTTAAATATCATAAAAGATGCTCTAATGAG
>JBDSMH010000014.1:0-5696 GCA_039915945.1 Acidimicrobiales bacterium
CTCCCCCACCCCGCGCGGGTCGAACAATGCCACTCGCCGTCCCGCGGTGAGGAGCACACTGCGAACCGACTCGAAGTCGCGGCCCCATCGACCGAAGCCAGGATGACAAACGATGAGAGGGCCTTCACCACTGACGTCAGCGGTGAGATGTATGTCGCCATCATCGACCACCACCCGCATGTCTGCGAACCTAGTTGGCGCGCTCGCGTCGATGTGTTGAAAGCGACGGCTGATCGTGTTGCAGTTCAACGACCTTTGAACGACGCATCGCGCTTTTCGAGGAACGCGAGCATTCCTTCCTTCGTATCCTCGGTACTGCTGTTGACTGCTTGCGCCATCGCCTCTGCTTCGAGCGCGTCGGGCAGGCTCGAAGTGAACGCGTTGTTGAGCAGCCGCTTCGTCATCGACAGCGCGAGGGTTGGTCCGCGGGAAAGTCGAGCCGCGACCTCGGCAACCGCGGTGTCGAGTTCGTCGTCGGGCACGACCCGATTCACGAGCCCCATCGACTTTGCCTCGTCGGCGCCGAACATGTCGGCGAGCAGCGCGATCTCCTTGGCCTTTTGGATGCCGACGAGCCGGGGTAACAACCACGACGCACCGCAGTCGAGCGACAGCCCCCGCCGGGCGAAGATCGCCGCGAACCGCGCGTTGTGGCTGGCCAGGACCATGTCGCAGGCCAGCGCCAGGCTCATGCCGGCGCCGACCGCCACGCCGCGGACCTTGGCGACCACCGGCACGGGGATCTCGTGCAGCGCCACCACTGCGTCGTGGATGACCCGCATCGACAGCAACGTGTTCGGGCGTACCCGCCGGGCGCTGGTGCCCGCGCGTGACAGGTCCGCGCCCGCGGCGAAATCGCGGGTGCCGGTGAGTACGACGCACCGCGCCTGTTGTTGCGCGGTGATCGCGCGGAAGTGATCGCGCAGCGCCTCGAACATCTCCACGCTGATGGCATTCTTCATCTCGGGACGGTTGAGCGTGATCGTGACGATCCCGTCGGTGTCGTCGATGAGTATCTCGTCCACGGTCACGCCACGCTCTGGCGAGGACGCATCCCCAACACGTCGACAGTCTGCAGCGGCGTCGCAACCGGTCGACCGACGTCGTTACAGAGCGCGACCACCTCGTTGACGAGCTCGAGGTTCGACGGTCGCCGACTATCGCTGGCGTGGTCTTCGAGACCGACGCGGATGTGACCTCCGCGCTCGATCGTCGCGCGGGCGATGGGAGTGTCGATCAAGTCGCCACCGACGACCGCGCTGAACCACGGCAGGTCACAGTTCTCGAGCTCGAGCATCTCGAGGTAGGCGTCGAGTGCCTTGACCGTCGGCGGCAACCCGAACGTCACCCCTTTGCCGCGGGCGATGATCCCGTAGGGGCCCCCGAAGTAGAACTTCACGAACGAGCCCGGAGTGAGCCGACCGAGTCGCCAGTAGGTCAAGACGTTGCGCAGGAAGCCGGGCTCGAACAGCGCGAAATGCAATGCGAGTCCGTGACGGTTGCACTGATCGATCGCGTAGTTCATGTCGGCGAACGTGTTGACGTAGACCGGGCTGTTGGGGCTGGGCGTGCCATCGGGCTCGACGTAGCCGAGCAGGATGGTGCCGGAGTCGATGAAGCCGATACGGATCGCGCCGGTCCCCGCCAGGTAGTCGAGGTGCGCCAACTTCTCCTCGACACCGATGCCGGTGCCGATCGTCGGCATGGCGAGCGCGTTGGGGTCGTGATCGAGCCACGCCTGGAAGATCGTGTCGTACTGCTCACCCGCAATCGCAGCGTCGACGTTGTGCACCGGCAGGTGCGTGTGGACGATGCTGGCACCCGCGTCCATGCACGCAACACCTTGTTCGATGATGTCGTCGATGGTGCGCGGCACTGTGGGATTTCGCTCGGCCGGAGTTCCTCCGTTGAGCGCGACTTCGATGACAACAGGCTGCATTTGCCCACCTCCCCGCGCTTCGGCAATGAAGCGAGCGTCACTGTAGGGTCACCGCGACGACCGCACCACCTGGGAGACATGGGGCATGCGACTAGGTCTCACCGATGACCAGCTGGCCATCAAAGAGGTGTTCGCCGGCTTCTTCGGCAAAGAGTCGACCCCGGCCGTGGTCCGCGCCGCCGAGCCAGGTGGCTTCGACAGCAAGCTCTGGCGCCGCGTATGCGAGACCGGAGCTCCAGGCATGGGTGTCGACGAACGTGCGGCGGGCGGTGGCGCCACGCTGGGCGACCTCGCCGTCGTCGCGGAAGAGTTCGGCCGCAGCATCGCCCCGATCCCTCTGATCGATCACCAGGTCACCGCTCGTGCACTGGCCAGTCTCGGCACGGCGCGCAGCGACGTGACCGACGGCGAGACCGTCGCAGCGTTCGCGCTGCGCCCCGCCGTCGACGGCGCGTGGTGGTTGGTGCCCGGCGGTTCGGTAGCCGGACTCATCGTCGGTCTCGACGGCGACGAGTTGGTGGCGGTCGAGTCTGCACCTCCCGCGTCGGCGCCCCGCAACCACGCGGCGCAAGCGCTCGCCGATCGTTCGACGACAGGTACGCGCACCGTGCTCGCGTCGGGCGATGCCGCCCGCGCGGCGTTCGACCGTGCATTGAACGAGTGGAAGACGCTGACCGCCGCGGCGCTCGTCGGCGTGGGTGCACAGGCGCTGCAGATGGCGCTCGACTACGTGCAGACGCGCATCCAATTCGGCAAGCCGATCGGCGCGTTCCAAGCGGTGCAACAGTCGCTCGCCGATCTGCCGATCCTCATCGACGGTGGTCGCCTGCTCGCGCATAAGGCGGCGTGGGCCGGCGACAACGAAACCACCGGCGTCGTGGGTCATCTCGACATCGACGACAACGACAACTCCAACTTCGCAGTGCTGGCCGGTATGGCGTTCGTGTTCAACGCTGACGGTGCCGCGCACGCCACCGACCGCGCGCTGCACTTCCACGGCGGTTACGGGTTCGCCGAGGAGTACGACATCCAACTCTTCTATCGCCGCGCACGCGGCTGGGCGTTGGTCTACGACGACCCGGCGCGCGAGTGCGTGCGCCTTGCCGACGCGATGTTCGGCCCCCGCGGGAGCGCCGCCTGATGGACTTCGAACTTCCGCCGCATGTGATCGAATTTCGCAACACGGTCAAACGCATCATCCGTGACGTCGTGACGCCCGAGATGATCGACGAGATGCACACCAGCGGCACCTTCACCAACCACACCCTCAACCGGGCGCTGGCCGAAGAGGGTCTGCTCGAACGGGCGGTGCCCGGCATGGGCATGGGCGATCCGCTCGAACTCTGGGTCCTGTTCAACGAACTCGAAAAGGCCGGGGCACCCTACGACGGCATGTCCACGTCGATCATGGTCGCCGGCGTCGTGCAACAGGTCGGCACCGACGAGCAAAAGCAAGCGATGATCCCGACGGTCACGTCGGGTGAAGCACTGGTGTGCATGGGCTACAGCGAGCCCGATTATGGCAGCGATGTCGCGTCGATTGTCACCCGCGCAGTGCGCGACGGAGACGAATTCGTGATCAACGGCGCCAAGATGTGGACCACCATGGCCCACGAAGCCCGCTGGTTGATCCTGCTGACCCGCACCGATACCGAAGTGCCCAAGCACAAGGGTCTCACGATGTTCCTGCTGCCGATGGATACGCCCGGCATCACCGTCGAGCCGGTGCACACGATGGGCACCGAACGCACCAACGCGACGTTCTACGACAACGTGCGCGTGCCGGTGTCCGCGGTGCTCGGTGAGATCAACGGCGGTTGGCGCACGATGGCCGTCGCTCTCGCGTTCGAGCGCGGCGTGATGGGCGGTACCAACGTCGCGGTACCGATGCTGCGCCACTTCCGCAAGTGGGCTGCGACGCACATCGGCGACGACGGCGTGCGGCTGATCGACGACACGTTGGTGCGTGAGCGTCTCGCCCGCATCGCCATCGACAACGAGGTCGCCAAGTTGTTGACGCAGCGGTCGGCGTGGATCGCAGCATCCGGCGGCCTGCCCGGGCTCGAGGGTTCGATGACCAAGGTCTTCGCGTCGGAGGCCTACCAAAAGGCCGTGCGCTGGTGCCAGCAGATGGCGGGGCCCGCAGGTCTGTTGCAGTTCCACGAACCCAACGCGGCAGCCGACGGTTGGATCGAATACGACGCTCGCCACAGCCCGGTGACCACCATCTACGGCGGCACCAGCGAGATCAATCGCAACAACATCGCCGAGCGCCACCTCGGGTTGCCCAAAGCGCGCTGACGGGCTGGTTACCAGCCGCGGTCGACCCACTCTTGTAGGTGCGGGCGCTCGTCGCCGATCGTCGTCTCTTTGCCGTGCCCCGGGTATACGACGGTGTCCGCGGGCAGCGGTGAAAACAAGCGTGACTCGATCGACTTGATGATGAGCGGAAAGTCGCCGCCCGCGTACTTGGTGTTGCCCGGTCCACCCGGAAACAGCGTGTCGCCCGAGAACAAGATCGGCGCGTGGTCGAGACGGAAGCACATCGAACCGGCCGTGTGGCCCGGCGTGAGCACCGTGTGCAGACGCAGACGGCCGATCTCGATCGCCGACTCGTCCTCGAGCAGGTCGTCGTAGCTCGGCAACATGCCCGCGTCGCCGGGCGTGATGGCCACGCGGTACCCCGCGTCGCGCACCTGCGGCACCGCTTGGATGTGATCCCAATGGCCGTGCGTCTCGAGCACGCGGCGCACATCGAGACGGCGACAGAGCTCGAGCAACTGTTCGTGCTCGTTGGCCGCGTCGATCAACACGGCTTCGCCCGTCTGGCGGCACCGCAAGATGTAGACGTTGTTGTCGACCGGGCCCACCACCACCATGTGGATCTCGGCCGCGCTGTCATGCCAGACGCACGTCGGATCGGTGACGCTGACCGATGTGGCAACGGGGTGAGCGTGAGAATCGTGGCTCATGGGCTCACGCTATCCGCCTTGTGATCGCGGGGCGGCGGAGCCGCACCAGAACGCCTGCCCATTCTCCGGCGCCTGCCCATTCTCCGGTGACGAAATGAAGTTGTGCCGCTGCCGCTGCCTCGCACCGGACCCCACGGCATTGCGGCCGGCCACGCCTGTTCGTTGCGCATTTGGCGCGCTCACACAGCGCGCCAAATGCGCCGAAAACAAAACGGACACAGCACATTTCGTCACCGGAGAATGGGCAGGCACTCGCGAACGAAGGCCCGCCTCCCGCACCAGAACGCGTCAGACCTTGATCTCGTCGCGGGTGCCACCCAATTCGGCGGCCAGTTCGAGCTCTTCGATGGTGTCGCACCGCACGATCCATCCGGTCGGCCCGTCGATCGAGGTCACCGCGGGCCAGCGCGACCGGATGCGATCGGGCGATCCGAGCAGGTGACCCTGCTCGATGTACTCGTCGGGCACCGCCGCGATGGCCTCTTGCTTTTTGCCGGCCAGCCAGAGCTCGTGGATACGCGCCGCCGCCTCGGGGAAGCCACGCCGCGCCATCGCCTCGCGGTGATAGTTGTGCGTCGCCGAACCCATCCCGCCGACGTACATACCCGTCAACGGCTTGCACGCGTCGATCGCGCCTCGCACGTCGTCGGTGATCTGCACCGTCAGCCCGGAGAAGATCTCGAATCGCTCACGCGGGCGATCGTCGGTGCGGCGAGCGAACCCTTTGTCGAGGTGCTCGCGGTAGGTCGCCATGCCGGTGGGGCCGAGGCCCATCGGCAACCATC
>JBDSMH010000032.1:0-84548 GCA_039915945.1 Acidimicrobiales bacterium
TTGTTCCCCGGGATGGGAAGTCCAGCGTCGATGCTGCCAGGCTGCTCACGTGTCGCCTGCAGTGCGATGTCTGGTGTCGTGGTGACGAGTAAGACAAGGCGGTCGAGGAACGGAAGATTCGTTTTGAAGTAGTTCGGATTCTTGTCCATCGTGATTTGTGTTGGGGTGGTCGTCGACCACTTGAAGGGACCACTGCCCACGGGCTGGAGGTTCTCCGCGCAGAACGGGGCTGTCTGGTTGCCCAGTGTCGAGTCGCCGCCGTCAACCGCGCAGTGCGCATAGACGTTCTTCGGGATGATCGGCGCTTCCGTGACGTTCATCTGCTTCAGCAGCGGCGCGTAGGGAAAGAGGAAGTGGAACTTCACCCGAAGGCCCGTCGGGCCATCGGGCATCGTGATCGCGTCCGCAGGCGTTGTCGCGCGGTTCCCGGCACCCTGTACGCCCAGCGCCGAACCCATGGAGGCTGCGGTTCGGCTGTGGTATCGCAGCAGAGACTGCGTGAAGGTGAATACGACGTCGTCGGCAGTGATCGGCGTGCCGTTATGCCATTTCATGCCGGGTCTCAGAGTGAATACCGCGTCCTGAGTGCCGTCAGAGTTGTCGGTGACCGTCGGCAGGCCGGCCGCGAGATCCGGGACGACCGTGTCGGTCGTGTCGAAGGCCAGGAGGCCATTGAACATTGCCTCCGCGTTCGTGTGTACGCCGCCGTTTGACGTGGTGGCTGGATTCAGGGCGCCCGCCGTGCTCGTTGTCGAGCTGACCATTGTGCCGCCGCGCACGATCGGTCTGGTGGTAGTGGCCCCGGGTATCGTGGCGCCGGTCGCGGGCGTGGTTCCCGTAGCGGTGTTTTCAGTTGTCGTCGTGTCGTCGTCGTTGTTGCGAACAGCGACCACCACGAGGACGGCGGCGACAATCGCAACTACGACGATGCCGACGAGCACGTTGATAGTGCTTGCCCCCCGCTCCCGCGAGGACCGCCTCCGCCGCCTCGTCGCGCTGCTCGAGCGGTCAGCGCCAGACGAGCGCGCTGTCCCACGGTTTGGCCCGTCGTTGCCCATCTGCGCCACCCCCCAGGGTTCTCGCAGACCTTATCGCTCAGTGCGAGCGGCCATTAAGTGCGATTTGCATCTAGTGGGACCGCCTCTACCGATCGCTTGGAAGTCACTCGTTCTTCGCCCGCCACGAGCGGGTCGAGGACGTCGTTGACCGCGTCGGCGACGAGGTTGATACCGAGCACAGCAACGAAAATTGCAACGCCAGGGAACACCGACATCCACCAGTTCTGTTGGAGGAACGGCTGCGCGTTGCTGATGAGAAAGCCGAGGCTCATCCGGCTCTGATCACGAAGCCCAAGAAATGCGAGCGAGGACTCGAGGAGGATGACTTGCGAGGCGTTCAGCGATACCACCGCAATCGCGGTTGGCATGATGTTGGGGATCACATGTCGCCCGACCACGCGCAAATCCGAAGCACCATATGAGCGGGCTGCTTCTACATAGCTACGCGTTCGAATCGACGAGGCTTCGGCGCGGACGACTCGCGCGAGGAGCGTCCACGATGTCAGGCCCAAAACGAGGATCAGATTGTGCAACGTCCGGTTGAACAGCGACAGAGCAAGCAGCGCGAGAAAGAAGCGGGGTATCGATTGGAACAGTTCGGTGATGCGCATGAGCATCCGATCGATAATCCCGCCGCTGTAGCCCGCCACCGCACCGACGGTGATCCCAATCAGAGCGGAAATAGCTGTTACCCAAAGCACGACCGTCAGTGAAGTTCGCGTGCCGTGGATTACGGCCTGGAAGATGTCCCGGCCCAGGTTGTCGGTGCCGAACGGGTGGGAACGCGACGGCGGTTGGAGAGCTGGGTTGTCGAGAGCGAAGGGATCACCCGGAACAAGCCGCGACGCAAGCAGGGCGGGAACGGCCACGACGGTGAGGAGGATGACGCCGATGGCGCCTGCCGGCCGCCTGACTACGCGCCGCAGCGTGCGGATAGGTTTTGGTCGACGGCCGCGGCTTTGACCAGCTGATGGCGTGGGCTCAACGTAAGCGGACACGAGGATCGATGAATCCGTAGACGATGTCGGTGACGAGGTTGGCCAGGACGACGCCGAACGCGACAACGAGCACCAACCCCAGCATCATCTCGCGATCGCTATTGGCAGCCGCGACAACGAGGACCGAACCGAGTCCCGGCCAACTGAAGACTGATTCGATGACGACAGCTCCAGAGACCAGAAATCCGATGCGAGTGCCGACGATCGTAACGACAGGAAGCAGCGCGCTTCGCAACGCGTGATGGGCCAACACCTGGTCCTCGGGAACGCCCTTGGCTCGGGCCGTGCGGATGTAGTCCTTGCCCATCTCTTGCAACAAACCCGTGCGAGTTACACGTGCGAGGAGCGCGACCTCGGAGACCGCCAACACCAGCGCTGGCAGAATCAGGTGGTAGACGACATCGGCGGCATGGTCGAGCCCGGTGTAGGTCTGACGCGCGTTCTCATAGCTGCCGAGAGGGAACACTTTGAAGCGTAGGGCGAACACGAGCACAGAGAGTTGGCCCAACCAAAAGGCGGGCACGGCATAGCCCGTCAATGAAGCGGCACTCACGGCGAAGTCGAGACGACCAAAGGGGCGTCGAGCGGCAACGATGCCGAGCAAGAGTCCGACTACCGTCGACAATGCGAGTGCAGTCGACGTCAACAGAAGAGTCGGGCCAATCCGCTCCGCGATCACTTCGGTAACGGGCTTACCAAAAGCGGTTGAAACGCCCAGTTTCCCCCGGGACACGTTGCTCACATATGTCACGAATTGAGCGGGCAGCGGCCGATCGAATCCATATTGCCGGCGAATCTCTTCCACCCGTGCGGGATCCGCTCCTTCGCCGGCCAACGTCTGTGCCGGGTCGCCGGGCAGGGCGTGGACGAGCGCGAAGGTCAGCACAAACACGCTCAGCAGCGTGGGAATCACGCCGAGCAGCCGTCGAGCCATGAATCGCGCGTTCACCGCGCGGGCACAATAACAGTTGCGACTGAGGCCATCGATTCTCAAATCCTGTCAGCCCGACCTCATACCTCTCGCTGGCCAGGAGCATGCGGCCAGCAGCTGCCCGATCAGCGAAAGAAGGCCGCCAGTTCGCGGGCAGTGTGGTCGGGTAGCTCTTCTGGCAAGAAATGCCCGCAGTCGAGCGAACGTCCTCGAACATCGGTCGCCCAATCCCGCCAGATCTCGAGCGGGTCGTACCACTGCCCGACGGGCGACTGCGCGCGCCACAGAATGAACGTCGGACACTCGATCAGATGCGTGCCGTGGTCCAACTCGTCGAGCGCGAAGTCCACGGTCGCGCCGGCGCGGTAGTCCTCGCACATACCGTGGATCACTTCCGGTCGGTGCCACCCCGCGAGGTAGTCCGCGAATGCTTCGGGCGTGCTCGACTTGCACGAACGCGCCATATAATCGGTCTCGAGATCGGTGCTCAGTGTGAGCTCTGGCATCCCGGCCGGCTGCGGCAGATAGAACCAATGCCAATAGCCGAGGCCGAAGCGCATGTCGGCGCGCGCGTATGCCTCATACGTCGGGATGATGTCGAGGATGGCCAACTTCGTGACGGTCTGCGGGTGGTCGAGCGCCAACCGGTAGGCGCAACGCGCGCCACGATCGTGGCCGGCGACCGCGAAGTGATCGAAGCCGAGGCTCGACATCAGCTGCACTTGGTCGAGCGCCATCGTGCGCTTCGAGTACGGCGCATGATCGCAACGAGATGCCACATCGAATGGTTCTGCGGGAACCCGTGGAGCAACAGCAGCGGCGGGCCACTGCCTCCGATCCGATACCGAATCGAGACATCGTCGAGCGATGCCACTGCCAAATCGAAGCCGTCGAACATGACTCGTTCTTATCAGCAAGGCCCACCAGTCTTCAGCTGCGACTTTGGCGTGCGTGGCGTTGGTGCACTATTCCTTGTCGATGGGGCTACAGGAGGTTGCGTGTGAAGTTTTCGATGATCTTCGAAGCACAGCTCGAAGATGCGACCCCGGAGCGTGAGCACGCGACGATTCTCGACTGCGTGGAGCAGGCCGTGTTCGCGGAGGAAGTTGGCTTCGATCGTGTGTGGGCCGTCGAGCACCATTCGTTGGTGGAGTACTCGCACATGCCTGCACCAGAGATCTTTCTCACAGCCGTTGCGGCGCAAACGCGTCGTATCCGGGTCGGCCACGGGGCCGTCTGCATGCCCTTCGGATACAACCACCCGATTCGTGTCGCCGAGCGGGCGGCGATGCTCGATGTCATCTCGGGTGGGCGGCTCGATCTGGGCGCCGCGCGTGGCGCGACCGAGCAGGAACTTTCATTGTGCGGGGTCAATCGGGAAGACACCGAGCCCCAGCTTCGGGAGGCGCTTCGGATCATCGGTCACGCGTGGAGAAACGAGCAGTTCACGTGGGACAGCGACCTCATCACTGTCAAGCCGCGAGGCGGCCGCCCGGAGCACACGATTCTTCCTCGTCCGGTGCAGACTCCGCATCCGCCACTGTTCTTGGCGTGCAGTCGCTATGAGACGGTACGCGTTGCTGCTCGATACGGCATCGGTGCGCTCGTTCTCGGATTCGACGGCCCCGCGGCGATGGGCGACACGCGCAAGATGTTCGACGACGAACGCGCGAAGTGTGGGACCGACGAGCATGTGTCGCCCGGCGTCCTCAATGACCAATTCGTGGCCCTTTGTCCCACGGTGCTCTCAGAGGACGACGATGAGGGCTATCGCCTCGGCGCTCGAGCGCAGCGATTCTTCGCAGAGGCGATTCAGCATTGGTCAGCGCCGGGGTTGCCGGCCCCATCGCGCAATACCGAGAAGGAAGACAACATCGCCTACATGAAGGCAAGGGGCGCCGAGGTCGAGGTGCAGTTGCGTGAGCAAGCTGCCAGAGGCGAGATCTCGCAGCGCGACTCGCGCTACTTCTCCGGAAGGATCTGGAGCCTCGAGCACCCATTCGGCGATCCTCCCAAGGCGATCGAGTATGTCCGCCAGCTCGAGGCGGCAGGCGTCGACGATGTGATGTGCATGATCCAGATGGGCACGCTGACGCATGCACAGTGCATGGAGACGATCCGGCTCTGGGGCAAGTACGTCATCCCACACTTCCGCGACGGTGCTGAGGCGGGGTAGCTCGAATCGGCAACGGACCGTATTCGCTCCCACATCGGTGGCGCAATCGGCCGTTCTCCGGGCATGATGCGGTCGGTGCGCGCTTGCCAACCGCATCTTCCGGGGGGAGCATGCCTGCGTTCGCTGGTGTTTCACATGTCGACCTCACCGTGCGCGATGCCGACCTGAGCGCGGCCTGGTACGAGCGGGTGCTCTGCCTCGTGAAGGTGGCCGAGCATTCTGCGGACGAGCACACTCCGCGGCGGGTCGTGAACGTGATGCACCAACCGTCCGGTTTCACGATCGGGTTCAACCGCCACACGTCCGGCATCGACGGCGAGTTCTCCGAGCTCCGTGTGGGGCTCGATCACCTCTCACTGGCGGTCGCGTCCCGCGAGGAGCTGGAGAGCTGGGTCGAGCACCTGAATGCGTGCGGCGTGTCGCACTCCGGGATCAGCGACCACGTGTACTCCGGGCTCGGCGACCTGCAGTGGTCGACCTCGGTACTCGTGTTCCGCGACCCCGACAACATCCAGCTCGAGTTGATGGCCCTCATCGCCTGACTCCGACTCGATGACGTGCGCGCGCCGGTCGGCAAGGCCGATGGGTGTTGTCCTCGTCCGTGCGAAGGCGGACAACACCCATGGCCGCATTCCCGGCCGCCTCTGCCGGAGCTGCGTGGACCGCCATCAGACCGACGGCGAGGAGTGCTGGGGCGAGAATTGCCCCCATCTTCCTTCGTGATCGCCGATTGCGGCCGGATTCTTCGCTGGTCGTGCTTGACATTGTTTCGTCCCTTTCGTGAGCGTAAGTGCGTCGGTCTGACGACGGTCATCTTCCGCTCAGTGCGCGAACCCGGCCAGGGGGATCGGAGCCCAACACTCGCGGGGGTGGGCGGTTCGGCCCATTGCGGGGTGACCGGTGGCGCCTCCACACTCCGGCACGAGGGCTCATGGAAAACGAGGCAAAAATTCTGGCGCAGCTGCGCGAGAGTTTGGACGTTCGGTTGTGATGGTGCCCGGTGCGCCGTACGTACCCGAGGTCGTCGAGGCGTTGATAGCGGAACGCGATGAGCTTCGAGCGATGCGTAGTACCGAGTCCCAACATCTGATGCTTGTCGTGACCCAACCGGCTCAGCGCATCGTTGAATTGGAAGACATCATCCGCAGTCGCCAGTAGTTGACGCTCGAGTCGTCGAATGCGCGGGTGGCGGCGCAGCCGTCGCTTTGACGAATCAGTTCGACGTCCCGGCGACGAGGGCACGCGCCACTCGGGCCTCGAGCGCGGCCGGGTACCGCTGGAGTCCGGCGGGTAGGTCAGCGGTGTGGCCGCTCAGGATCGCGTCGAGCCCGAGCAGCATGATCGCTGCGAACGGGTCGAACAGTTGCGGCGCCGCGACTCCCAGACCGGCGGCAAGATTCACGAGGCTGCCGCGGTTGAGCAGGTGCAAACGACGCCCAGCGATCTCGTAGCGGTCGAGGTGGCGCCGCATCTGGATGCGCGGGTGGCGGTCGAGCCAGTCGACGTCGATCTCGCGGTCGCTGTGGCCGACGTTGACGAGGATCGCACCGTCGGCCACCTGCTCGAGCTGTTCCGCGCCGAGTACTCCGTCGATCCCGGTAGCGGTCACGATGACGCTCGCCCGTGGCGCGGCGTCGTCGAGGGACGCGACGCGACAGCCGTAGTGCTGGGCCTGGACCAATCGCACGGGGTCGAGATCGACGACCGTGACACTCGCCCCCAGGTCTCGGGCGCGCAGCGCGACCCCTTGCCCCACGGGTCCGAACCCGACCACGACGACCTCGCGGCCGTAGAGCGCCAGCCCGGTGATCGCGCTGAACGCCGGCCATGTCTCGACGCCGACGTGGTGACGGTTGTGGATGAGGTCCTTCAGGGCGATCCCGTTCCAGTCCAGCACCGGGAACGGGATGTCGATTCCGTCGAGCCGGTGCAGACCGGTTGTGGTGGCCTCCAGTGCGCCGGCGGGACGATGTCCCGCAGCGGCCGTCGCCGCGATGAGGTCGCCTCCCATATCGCACAGCGCATCAGCCGGTTCGCTGGCCAGCCAGGCGAGTGCTTCGGCATGCTCGGCGACGCTCATCCCGGCGCGAGCGCGGATCTCTACCCCGATCGAGGCGAGGTGGGCCGCCGCACGATCATCGGTGCTGTCCAAATTGCACGGCGCCATGCGCACGCTCGCCCCCGCTTCGATGAGTGGAGCGATGATGCAAATGGTGTCAGCGAGGATGTGCTGGTGGCACGCGAGCGTCCGACCCTCGAGGTTGCCCGCCGCGACTTCGGCACCAAATGCGGTCGTGATCGGGGTCGTCCACGCGATCCACTCGAGCTCTGCAGCGTCCACGGCAACAAGTAGATCACGGCTGATCAGATGGTGCCTGAGACGGGCATCAGCCCCGCTACGCGCCGGGCCGCCGGGTGCGTGCGGTGATCTCGGCGGCGAGGTCGTACAGCTTGCGGTTCTCCGCCTGCGACTGCTTCACGAGCAGGCCGACCGCCTGGTCGGCAGAGCATCCCAACGTCGCCATCAGCACGCCCTTTGCTTGCCCGATGAGATCTCGCTTTGCCATCGCATCCCGCAGGTGGGCCGAGTCCTGTTGGTGCAGCTCATCGAGGCGGTCGAGTTCGGCGTCGTGATGCTCTTCGAGCCAAGAAATCTCGGCTTGGTGGTCGCCGTCGGACTTCAGCGCTGCAGCAAGCAGTCGCTCGACCTCGCTGCGTAGACGGCCCGATTCGCTCATGGGCTCATTTTGGCGTTTCGTCGTGTTGGCTGTCGAGACGCGCGGTCGCTGTGAGACCGGCGTGGGGCCGCGAGGGCGGGGTCCAGACCCCCATATGCGGCGCACCTATGGGCGGTTCGAAGGGCTCTCTCATTCGTGAGAGCCCCGCTGCCGACCTCAGCGCTTTGAGTCATTCGGACCGCGCGGGCGAGTCTTGAGCAAAACGCGAAATCCATTCACAAAATTCGTGTGAGACGAGAGCGGACAGTGCAGCGGTGGCAGTGCCCATCCTTCGACCACTCGACCACTCGACCACTCGACCACTCGACCACTCGGGCGCTCGTGCGCGCGATGAGGCGCGCGCGGATCCGCTATTCCGCGACTGCCGGCGAAGCTCGCTGCGCTAACATTTGCCCGTCTCCGGCAGGACGCTCGATTCCTAGACCCGAACTGGCCCTCCTTCGAGCGAAGGACAAGTGCATGGAAGAGTGGATCCCGTTTGCCGTTGCGGTGACCGAGCGCGGCGTGAAGGTTTCTGGTGATGTCGACTTGTCGACGTCATCGTCGATGATTGCCGCCGTGCTCACGGCGCCGGTGGCCGAGCTCGATCTCAGCGAGGTGACCTTCATGGACTCTTCGGGGCTTCACGCCTTGATCCGCCTATCGACCGAGCGAGCAGGGCTGCACATCGTCGCGGTCAGTTCGCCAGTGCAGCGGCTTTTCGAACTCTCCAGAATGACCGAACATTTGATGCTTCAGAATGGCAGCGGGTCGTAGTTCACGCTCCGTTCACTCGAGCGCGATCTTTTTGACCGGGCTGTTTGTCTGACCGCGAACTCGGGTAGGCACAGAGCGCGATCCCAGACCCCGTTCGCTCGTCATATTGAATCGGCTTGGTCGGCCGCACCTTGTCAGGGGTTCCTTTGGTTTCGCCACGCGTCGCAAACGTGGATGGCGTTGAGGCGTCGAGCTTCATCTCTCTGTACTTGGCACACTTTCGGGCGCTCTTCGACACCGCGCATCGCATCATCGGCAACCGACAAGTTTCTGACCAGATCGCCCAAGCGGTGCTGCTGGACGCTTGGCAATCCCTCCCTGCCATAGAGCGAGCAGGCGGCTCTGTCGCCGGTCATCTACGGATGATGACGGTACAAAGAACGATCGACTGGGCCCGCCGCAACAGCACCCGATCGCCGCGAGAACTTCGGTTGGTGCAAGACCCAGGCGCAGATCAGGAGTCGACGGTCGCCGCGGACGAGCAACGATTGGTCTGGGACGCGCTAGCCCGGCTGCCTACAGAGCAACGACAACCAATCGTGCTCGCGCTCTACGCCTGCATGTCGTACCGAGAAATTGCGGCGCATCTCGCACTATCCGAAGTCACTGTGAGAGAGAGAATTCGCACGGGAATGCAAGCGCTGGCTGTGCAGGTTCGGTCCACGAAGATCGCCTGATTCTGCGCGTTGAGCACGGCGGGCGCATGCAGCGCGGCGTGCACCACCCGCACCGACAAACGGATGAGGCGCACACGTACGCGACTCACTTGCGTGAGCCGAAAAGCGCACGCCTTATTCGTCGGCGCGCCCAGCGGCTATCCGACGAACACCGATCAGAACTTGACGTTGAATGTTCCGCACGAACGCGACGACGTCACCTACAACGTTGCCGTGTCGGTACGGATACCGATGAGCTGGGCCGCGCTCTCGTATCAGAGCAAGCCGACGTGGACCTGTTCGATCGATGTCGTCGGGGGTCGGCAAGTGTTCCGGTTCACCAAGAACCCCGGCGCAGAGGTTGCCGAGGACGAGACATTTCAATTCGCGGTGCGCACCGGGTCGACCGTCGGTTCGTTCCCGTTCGAGACGACCCAGACGTACAACACCGGCGAAGTCGTTTCGTGGATTGGCGCGGCCGGCACCGAGAGGCCCGCACCGATGTTGTCGACAGTGGCCGGAGGCACAACGCCACAGACCACACCGTCGACGACAAACCCCGACGCGCCGACAACCACATCAACAGTGTTCGTTCCTCCGCCGACGTCTGTGGCAACGACAAGCGCGACACCGACGACCGCCGTGCCCGCGACGACGGCCGGCGGTGGGACAACCACGACGTCGCCCGGCACGACGACCGCATCCACAACCACCGGGACAACTGACACCTTCGCGTCATCAACTACCGCAACCACGCCTCTCGACGACGATGATGGTGGCAGCGGCGTCCCGGTGGCGGCACTCATTGCCGCGCTCGTGCTGGCGGCGGCCGGCGGTGGCATGTTTGCGTTTCGCCGCCAACGTTCGGCGACACAGTCGCGCTGACCACGTTGTTTGTGGTGCCACGAATCACACGGTGAAGGCCACTACGATTCAACATCATCAAGGATCTACGTCTCGCGAACCTACGAAGCGGCGAAGCGATGACGAATCGGCGAACGACCTCGCTCACCCGCTTCGCATGGCGCGCTACCAAAATCGTCGCGTTCGCGGCAGCAACGTGGTTTCTTGCCGTGCCTCAGTTGCCGCTCGTCTGGAAGTCCCTGCCTGCGCTCGCGAGCATCAACGTCTTGCTACTCATTCTCGGTATCGGGTGCGCGTTCGCGGCGCTCGTCGCGTACGCACAACTCACACGAACGTTGCTCGATGACGGTCACCGTCCCGGGCTGTGGCATTCACTCGGCATCGTCATCTCATCGCTCGGTGTCAATCGAGTGATGCCCGCCGGTGCCGCCGCCGGCAGCATCGTGACTTTCCGTTTGCTGGCACGGGCCGGTGTTGGTCGTCGCCGTGCCGCCTTCGTCATGACGACGCAGAGCATCGGATCAGCGCTCGTTCTCAATGCGCTGCTTTGGGTCGCGCTGTTGGCCGTGCTGCCCGCTCGCGGGTTCGCCCCCAGTTACCTCGTCGCCGTCGGCGTGGGTGCTGCGGTCTTCGGCAGTGTCGGTCTCGTCGTCGACGCGCTACTTCACTGCCGTCGCTGGCTCTGGACTTTCGTCGCGGCGATCGGTCGTGCGCTACCCGTGGTCAAGTCGGCACGGTTGATCGACCTCCTCGACGATCAGTCGGCCCGCATGGTTGGTTTGGCGGCCCGGCGCAGCACCCTTCGGCGGGCCATGGGGTGGGCGGTGGCCAACTGGCTCTTCGATGCGGCCGCGCTGTGGATCTTCCTTCGGGCGTTCGACGTCGCACTCAATCCGGTGGCGGTCCTCGTCGCCTTCGCATTTGCCAACGTCGCGTCGCTGCTCCCCATCACCCCGGGCGGTCTCGGCGTCGTCGAACTCACCATGGCGGCCGCGCTGGCAGGATTCGGCGCGCCCTCTGTCCCCACTGCCCTCGGCGTCGCCGCGTTTCGGGTCTTCAACTATTGGTCGCCGATTCCGGCGGCCGGGCTCGCGTACCTGTCGATACGCAACATCCACCGCACCCCGGTCCCCGTGTTGGATGACTGACTCGCGCCCGCAGCACATGCAGCGGCTACGGGACCGACTCTGACCGTTCTCTATGGCACATTGGTTCAGTGCGAATCAAAAACTGCTGCGCCGTGGTGCTCGTCGTGGGCCTTGCCGTTGGTTGCGCCGGCGGTAACGATTCGGGTTCGGCCCGTGGGCCGTTCGATCGCGGCGTAGCGGCTAGCCCTCGTCGTCGGGCTGCAACACGGTTGCGAGGCCGCCTGCCAGTTGGTCGAGCGAACGCAGTAGCGCAGTGCGCTGCGTGGGTGACCATTCACTCGTGAGCTGCGCGAGCGTGCGCTGCCAGGCGCGGCGGGCGATGCCGATCGCGGCGCGGCCTTTGCGCGTGACCGCGACCAGTGCGGCGCGCCGGTCCCTCGGATCGGTCGAACGGGTGACAAGCCCGTGATCGATCAACGCCGCGAGTTGGCGACTGACGGTCGACTGATCGACCGCCATCACATCGATGAGCTCGCTCGCGCGAAGCGGACCTCGGTCGGCGATGAGGTTCAACAACAAAAAGAGGCGGCGATCGACCGCCTCGTCGATCCCGACGGACATTTGCTCGGTGAGGCGCGGATCTCGAGCGAGACGGATCACTTCGGTCAACGCCGAATCGAGCCGCGCGAAGTACTCGCCGTTGCCTTTCGCTGCCATATCGGCAATCTATTGGGCGGACGGCACATATTCGAAGAGCGGAAGGCCATGGCCCGACCGGCCGATCGTCGACCTCGACCGGACAGTTCGGGCGCGATCGGCCGCTGAATGCATACGGGGCACGCCGAGTTTCTAGGATGGGGACCGTGCTCGCCCCCGAAGCTGATGAACACCCCGCCGCCAGCGGCTGCCCCATCGATCACCGCGCCATGGCGGCGTTGAGCGGCGGCGCCGGGGGAGTGTGCCCGTTCCCCATGGCCCGCGGTGGACAGCGCTCGCCCGCCGACATGGTGGTCCGCAAGTTGCTGCGGATCAAAGACCGCCCGACAGGGTTGTCAGAAGGCGCGGCCTACAGCGCGTTCCAGCGGTCGATGCTGATCTCGGCGATTCGCTGCACCCTGACCTACGTCGTCTTTCCCTTCGTGTTGCCCGCGGCCGGGTTCGCCACGGGCGTCGGCCCGGTGTTGGGTATCGCTATCGGTCTCGTGGCCATCACCTGCGACGTGTTCACCATTCGACGCTTCTTCAGTGTCGATCACCGTTGGCGCTGGCACTTCTCGGCGATCGCGGGAACCGTCATCTGCCTGTTGCTCGTTCTCATGGTGCAAGACATCGTCCACTTGCTGCGATGACACCAGGCGACGCGCAACCGACGGGCTCGGTGGCGCGCAATCGCGTGGTGCGGGGTGTCTGGTTCATAGCGGGATGGCTCGCCGTCGGTGTAGGTGCCGTTGGTATCGTCGTGCCCGGTTTGCCGACCACCGTGTTCTTCATCATTGCGGCATGGTGTTTCGGTAAGTCCAGCCCGCGCTTCGAGCGCTGGGTGCTCGACCTACCTCGCATCGGTCCGATGGTGCGTAGCTATCGCGAAGGACTGGGGATGCCCCGCCGGGCGAAGGTGGCGGCACTGACGATGATGTGGATCGCGATCGCCATCAGCGCAGTGTTCTTGCGCGACCGGCTGGCCATCGTCGTGGTGGTCATTGCTCTGGGTTTGATCGGCAGTGCCTACATCGTGTGGCGCGTGCCGACTCGGGAGCAGGTGCGTTCGGTTGGTCCACCGGAGCACCACGGTAACGCTCGTCAGTAGGCCAGCAGAGGCACTCGCGTAGCTCGCCGCCGACGCGGATCACGCCGGTGTCAACGCAGAGACGGCACAGCGTCATGGCGCGGACTCGCGCCGCGACGCGGTATCGATGAGCTCTTCGACGAGACACGTGGCGGCGACCCGGTGGGCAACGGGGTCGAGGCGCAGTTCGCACGCGGCATCCGCGATTGCGACCGTCACGATCGTCACCCCGAGCGCCTCATCGGTTTGCAGCCCGACCGTCGTGCCGGCCAAGTCGGGCGAGCGTTCCGTGAGCAGCGCGAAGACATGCGCCGACGAAAGGAAGGTGGCGAAGCGGCGCTCGGGGCCGTGCTCGCCCAGGCGCGCGCACACTCCGGCGCCGATCTCTCGCAGACCCCCGACGAACCCGATGTGCTCCGCCGGAAGTACCGGCACGGGGCACCCGCGCATTGCCGCGAGGACGAGCTTGCGGAATCCGGGCGGGTCGACCATGGCGTCGGCGCGCCCATAGCTCACCATCCACCGGCGGACGGTGCCGCAGAGTTCGATATCGGCGTCGAGCCGTCAGGATATGTTAGGCTTACCTAATAGTCAATGTCCTGTAGGGCTATCAAGACTGCTGCAACAACGAGGGAGCGATCCACCATGAAGCCGACGGGAGCACTGGTACTCGCTGCGATGCTGACGCGTCGCAGCGTCCAGCCCTTGGGTACGCCCGGGCCGACCGATGACGAACTGCGGCTCTTGATGCGCGCGGCAATCACCGTTCCGGACCATGGCGGCCTGCGACCCTGGCGCCTCGTCGTCGTGACCGGCGAAGCCCGCGCCGAGTTCGGCGCGGCACTCGCGGAGAGCGCAAAGTCCAGCGCCGCGCAACTGTCGCCGGCAACGCTGCAACGCATCGCCGACAAGGCGTTCTCAGCGCCGACACTCGTGGCGTTGGTGGCCGCGATCGACCCGAAGTCGAAAGTTCCCGAGTGGGAGCAGACAGCATCCGCGGCGTGCGTCGGCTACGCGATCACATTGGCCGCCCACGCCATCGGCCTCGGTGCGATCTGGAAGAGCACACCGTTCGCCGACGGAGCGCGATTGCGCGAGATCCTCGCCATGGACGACGGCCATCGCTTCCTCGGTTGGATCAACCTCGGCCAACGCGCGAAGACGAACTCGGTTGCCCGGCCTGAACTCGCGACGGTGAGCGACGTGGTTCACATTTTGCAGCGCGATGGCACTCAGGTCCCACTACGTATCGGAGGATGAAATGGCCACTCGACCCACTGCTCGCGCCGGCGAATGGCATCCGGCGTTCGAGGAGTATTGCGAAGCGATCTTCGAACTCGACGAAGACGATCTCGAAGTCATCCAGGCGCGTATCGCAGACCGTCTCGAAGTGTCGCGCCCCGCGGTCTCGGAGATGATCCGCAAGATGGAGGCCAACGATCTGGTCTCCGTCGGCGGCGGCATCGCGTTGACGCCAAAGGGTCGCGTGATGGCCGAACAGATCGTGCGGCGCCATCGACTCGCGGAACGATTCCTCACCGATGTGTTGCACCTCTCGTGGGCCGATGCGCATCGTGAAGCCGGCAAGTTGGGAGCACATCATCTCGCCGGTCGTCGAAGCCGCCTTCGTGGGCATGCTCGCCGAACCCACGACGTGCCCGCATGGCAATCCCATACCCGGCACCGACTACGACCCTGGCGAAACGCGCCAGCTCCGATCCGTCCCGGTCGGCGACCGTTTCACGATCGTGCGCATCCCCGAAGAACTCGAGTTCACCGAAGGCCTGTTGGACTTCCTCGAACAAAGCGGTCTCATGCCCGGCAGAACCGGCACGGTGCTCGCGGCGTCACCGGATGGCACGCACACCGTCGCCATCGACGGTCGAGCCATCGGCATCGGCGCGTTCGCCAGTGAACGCATCGTCGTCAGCGCCTGACTGCCGGATGCGTCTCAGGGCTTGGTGAACCCGTATTTCGCCAGGATCGTCTGACCCTGAGCGCCGGTAACGAACGCGACGAACGCAGTCGCCGCTGAAGCATTCTTCGAGGGCTTGGTCACCGCGATCGGGTACGTGGCGATGACGTTGACGTCATCGGGGATCGTTACGCCGACCGCTTTGTCGCCCGCGGCTTTGACGTCGGTCGTGTACACGATGCCGGCGTCGGCTTCGCCGAGGGTGACCTTGTTGACCACCGACTTCACGTCGGCCTCGAGACTCTTCGGGGTCACGGTCACCTTGGCCTTGTCGAGCACCTGTTTGGCGTAGGCGCCGATGGGGACTTCCGGTGCGGCGGTCACGTAGATCAACCCGGATTTTGCAAGATCGGCAAGGCCGGTGATGCCCTTGGGGTTGCCCTTGCCCACGATGATCTGCAATTTGTTCGTCGCAAAGGTCACGGGTGCGGCCGCGGTACCGGCACCGCTTGAAGCGGTGATCTTGTCCATGTTGGTGGTGTCCGCCGATGCAAAGACGTCGGTCGGGGCCCCTTGGTTGATCTGTGTCGCCAACGCCGACGATGCGGCGAAGCTGAACGTCACCTTCGCTCCAGGATTCGCGGCCTCGAACGCGGTGCCTATTTCCTTGAACGACTCGGTCAGCGAGGCCGCCGCCAACACGGTGATGTCACCGGTCGCCTTCGGCGAGGCAGTCGTACGAGCGGCATTGCTCGAAGAGTCGTCGCCACACCCGGCGGCGACCAAACCGACGAGCGACAACAGGATAAAGAAGTACCGCATCGTGGATTTACGCATGGCGCTCACCATAGTCACATTCTGAGGTATTTTACATCAGAACATGAGGTGACGCTGCGCGGGAGCTAGAGTGCAAGTCGTGGTCCGTGGCAGCGCAAAGACATCGACCCCACCACCGCGTGCAGACACTAAGAAGCGACTCGGCTTCGGCGACCTTTCGCTCGGCGAGCGGGTGTGCCTGGCGCTCATCGACGAGGGCGTCGACCACGGATGGGGGATCGGCACCGAGTTGGCGTCCGAAGGCGCGCTCGGCCGCGTGTGGACCCTTTCGCGTCCGCTCACCTACCGAGCCATCGACCAACTCGAGGACAAGGGATTGCTCAGGCGCCAAGGTTCGCGAAAAGGTGGGCGGGAGCGCACGTTGCTGTCGTGCACCGCGCAAGGACGGCGCATCGTGGCCGAGTGGTTCGACGCGCCGGTCGAACACCTCCGCGACGTGCGCACCGAACTATTGCTCAAGCTGTTGCTGCGGCGCCGCCGAGGGCTGGCCACGGCGTCGCTTCTCGAAGCACAACAACTGACCTTCAGCGAGCACATCGACACACTCGCAAGCGCCGGCCCCGGTGCCGATCCCGTCGATTTGTGGCGGCGCGAGAGCGCTCGCGCCGTGCGCCGGTTCCTCGACGCCGCCATCGCACAGATGACCCAGACCGATCAACCCGAGGAGCTACCTCTCATGCGACTCAGCGCCCGCAACCAACTCCGTGCGCGCGTGACCTCCGTTGCCCACGGTGGCGTCATGTCGACGATCAAGACGGTCTTACCCGATGGTCAGACCGTCACCGCAGTCATCACCAAAGAGTCTGCCCAAGACCTCGATCTCGCGCCCGACGATGACGTGCTCGTGATCGTCAAGTCGACCGAGGTCATGTTGGCCAAGGAGTAGCCGACGACAGTCCCGTTCTACGCGACGCAGTCACGCGATTCCTGCGAGCCGTCGGTGTTGAGGAATGCCTTCAGGTAGGAGGTGTTCCGGGGAAAGTTGGTCGCTTGCTCGCTGAATGAGTCGAGTGACGACCACAGACCACCCCCGTTCGGCTTGCCCGCTGCCGCTTTCGTTATCGCGCCCTCGATCTTGCGTTTGCCCGTGTCGCTGTTGGTGATCAGCGACTCTGCGCTGGCGTTGATCGCGCCGCCGGTGATAGGGAAGTCGAGACATCTGATCGATCTCGTTGTCGTAGGACCCGTTGCCATGGTGGCGACCGTCGTTGGGGCGCCCGCCGTCGTCGTAGTTGCCGTCGACCCTTCATCGTCGTTGTTGTCTCCGCCACAACCGGCCGCCGTCAATAGGGCGATGAGTACAACGATGCGAACAGTCTTTCCTCTGCGCGACCGATTCTTCCAGCGGTTGATCATCGATCGATTCCCGTCTTTCCCACGACCCAGCTTCGCACAGGTGGGCTATGCGGCAATCAGTTCGTCGAGTCGCAGAGCGCGGTGAGGATCGGCGGGAGGGAACTGGCGGTGAGTGTCCGGCGAACATCGGCGTCGCCTGCTGCACCGAGGCTCACCTCGCGGTCTTGTGCATCCCAGAATCGGGCGGCTTCGAGTTGGCTGGCGCGCGTTTCGCAGTCGATGACCGCGACCCATTCGGACCGGTGCACCGGCGGCAAACCATCCACGACGGGCGCGTCCGGCTTGTACACCCACGTCTCGGTCACCCGATAGCGGTCGCTGCCCTTGGTGTGCGCGACCGTGAGGCAGTTGCGGCCCTTGGCGACGTCGTGACACTCGGTCTCGCTCGACTCGGCCGGTTTGGAACTGCACGCAGTGAGCACGACAGCCATGATGGCGACGGCGGCAATTCGTTTGTGTCGCATGGTGTGGCTCAACCCTTTGTTCGGCCGAAGCGGCCTGAACCTTTACCGCTTCGCGTCGCGCTCGCGACGTATCGTCGGCTTCTTGCCCTTGATTCTCGTGGCCTTCAGCGCCGCGATCACGTCGTCGACAGAAGCCTCGGGGATCTCGACGAGCGAGAAGCGGTCTGCGATCTCGATCGCTCCGATGTCGCGGCCGCTGAGCGCCGACTCACCGGCGATTGCGCCGACGAGGTCCTGAGGACGCATACCCGCGATACGGCCCGCGCCGATGAACACCCGCGTCATGTCTGCGCCGGACGATCGGCGGCCGCCCTTGCCGCGTGCATCGGAATCGTGACGCCGGCGGCCCGTATCCGCGGGGAAAGGCTTCACATCCGGTATCTCGTCGTCTTCGTTGCTGCCCGCGGTCGCTTCATGCGCCAGCTTGACGGCCGCGAGCGCCACGTTCATCACGTCGAACTCGTCGGCGAGCGACTCGACGACGACGCGGAAGTGTTCCATATCGTCGGTGAGCAGAATCTCGCGCAGCGCGGCGCGTGTGAGCTCGAGGCGTCGCGTGCGCAGATCGGAGAGCGTCGGCAGCTTCTCGACAACGATCTTCTGTTTCGTCACGCGCTCGATCGTCGTGAGCATCCGGTGCTCTCGCGGTTCGACGAGCGAGATGGCCACGCCTTCGCGACCGGCCCGTCCGACGCGGCCGATGCGATGCACATAGGCATCGGGCGCTGAAGGGATGTCGTAGTTGATGACATGCGTGAGGTGATCGATATCCAAGCCGCGCGCGGCAACATCGGTGGCCACGAGTAGCTCGGTGGTTCCGTGACGAAGCCGAGCCATCACTCGATCGCGTTGCGTTTGATCCAACCCACCGTGCAATGCCTCGGCGCGGTAGCCGCGACCATTGAGGGTTTGCGTGAGCTGGTCGACTTCATCGCGAGTGCGGCAGAACACGATCGCCGCGGTCGGCGACTCCACGTCGAGCACGCGTCCGAGTGCCGCGGACTTGTGCGCCCTCGACACGACATACGCGCTCTGGCGAATGAGCGTCTGGGGAGCGGCTGCCGATGCCTGTCGGCCCAGCTGGATACGCAGCGGATCGCGGAGGTACTTGCGCACCAACGCGTCGATCCGCGGAGGCGTCGTCGCGGAGAACAACACGGTCTGACGATTGCTCGGAGTCGCTTCGAGGATCGCTTCGATGTCGTCGGCGAAGCCCATGTCGAGCATCTCGTCGGCCTCGTCGAGCACGACGGTCTGGACGCCGGCAAGGCGCAGGGTCCCGCGAGCGATGTGGTCGAGCGCCCGCCCCGGGGTGGCCACGACGATGTCGACACCGCGTTCGAGCGTCCGCAGTTGGCGCCCGATCGGTTGTCCGCCGTAGATCGGCAACACCCGTACGCCGAGACGAGTGCCGTACTTGTGGATCGCCTCTGACACTTGCACTGCGAGCTCGCGCGTCGGAACGAGCACCAGCGCTTGCACACCGCGATCCTCGCTGTCGCGATCGAACCGTTGCAGCAGGGGAAGCGCGAACGCAGCGGTCTTGCCGGTGCCGGTGGCAGCCTGGCCGAGGAGGTCTCGGCCTTCGAGCAGCACGGGCACGGCTTCGCGCTGGATGGGCGTCGGTTCTTCGTAGCCCAACGCCGACAGGGCCTGTAGTAGTTCGGGCCGCAACGCAAGGTCTCCGAAACCGGCGGACACATTGGTGGCGTCCGGAAAATCCGCCGTCATTGTCAATTTCCTCATCCCAAAGATCGGGGCTCAAGCCTAGGTGTCTCGTTCCGCGACGAGAGACGGCAAATTGCCGGATCGTGAGTTTCGAGTCGGACCGCTCGGGGTGCGAAGGCCGCACTCGCAAGGTACGAAGGGCCCCGCCGGCGATTTTGGCCACCGACGGGGCCCCTTCGCGTCAGGGCGCTCCTCGCCGCTAAATCTGTAGTCACGATGAGTTTCATTGCCTATCAGTGACGGGTACTGGACCGATCCGGCGGGATCCGGGGGGACCTTGCTCCCAGCGGGCTGTTCCCCTCCGCCGCCGACCCGCCCTCAGCCGCAACGGATGTGCCGGCCCGGACCGCATCGACGACGGCGCCGATTGCGCCGGCGGACTGCGCCGCGAACGTCTCGTTGTCGACGAGGGATGCGTGGGTGGCATCGGGGACGACGCGGTGGGCGACGTTCGTCGAGAGTGTGGCGAGTTCGTCCTGCGCGGACATCCAGCCTCCGGGGGCGTCCATTTGCGCGGTCACCACGACGAGCGGTCGGTCACCGAGGTTGGTCAGTGAGTGGGCCTGCGCCATGGCGGTGCGCAGTTCGGAGAACTCGTCACGGACGCTGCGGTTGTGGCGCGGCGTCGACCAGAACGCCCGTTGTTCGTCACGAGCAAGGGGAGGCAGGCCGGCGTAGGCGGTTTGGTTGACGACGCGGCTGATGCCGAAGCGAGAAAGCGGCGGCAGCACCGCGGACGCCCGCCGAAATATCTCGTAGAACGAGGGCCACGAAGGGATCTTGGTGTACTGCTCGGGATGCATCGAGTCGAGCAGAACCACGCCGGCGACTTGCTGTTCGTACAAGTGGGCGAAGTTGAGTACGTAGATGCCACCGGCGGAGTGTCCGGCGAGCACGTACGGCCCCGGTTCGCCCGCGCGTTGTAACAACGTGTGGAGATCGGTCGCCGTCTGCGCGCCGTCCTGGGGACCCGACGCGGATTCGCTCCAGCCGCGTCCGGCACGGTCGTACACGCACACCCTTGTCGTCGACGCGACGTTCGGCGCGATCCAATCCATGACCGTCGACGGCTCGCCCAGGCCGGTCTCGAGCACGACGGTGGGGCCGCCCGTGCCGGTGCAGTTGATGTGGAGCCGGTGGTCGCCGACGTCGATCAGTCGGCCGGGCATGGGGAAGCGATCCTTGTCCGCCGCCTCGCGGTAGGTCTCGTAACCGCCGCCGACCGCGCACAGCACCAACGTCGCGAGCACGGGATAGAGCAGCCAGATCCGTGTCCGGCTGCGCAGATCGCGCCGGGCATGAACGGTCATCCAGACCGCGAGCGCGATCACTGCCGGTGGCCACACCCAGCCGAGTTGGTTGCCCGTCGGGGCGAAGCCGAGGATGCTCACACCGGCCAACCCCATGCACGCCGCCGGCACGATCGCCCACCGTTGCGGCTGGTTCGTCCGCCGTTGCGAGAGCACTGCCAACATCGACCATGCCAGAGCGAATGCGAGCAACACCGTCCCGGTGATGACGTGCTCCGGCGCACCGGCGAAGGGGCCGGCAACGAGTACGAGCGCGGCGACGGCGCCGCCGATCAACGATCCCGCCACTATTCGACCAATGTGGCCCTGAGGTGTGTTCTGCATGGTGGTTCCTTCTGCGCTAGGTGTCACTGCTCATCACCATCGCCGTAAGGGGTAGGCGCACGCATCGGGCCCAACCCCTCAGATCTCGTGCCCGAGCCGATCGGCGGGCGGTTGACATTACCCCCCAGGGGTATATCCTATTGATACCCCCCGGGGGTAATGTGGAGCGAGGCTGAGATGAGTACCAGAGAGATTTCGGTGGCGGGCATGACCTGCGATCACTGCGTCCGTGCAGTGACGGCAGAGGTGGCGAAGATCGCAGGCGTCGAGCGAGTCGATGTGAATCTGTCGACCGGATCGGTGACGGTTGTGTCCGTCGAGCCGATCGATCTCGCGGCCCTTGCCGCGGCGGTCGACGAAGCGGGCTATGAGGTCGTGCAATGAACGTCGCGACCAAACTCGTGTCCTTCGGCGTGGTCCTCGGTGGCGTGTTCGTGTCGTCATTGGCCGTCGGCGCCGTTGCGGGCCCGATCGATGTCGGCATAGCGAGCCACAACGAAACGATGTCCGACTCTTTGCATCTGGGCGAGACGGCGCCGCGAGGTGTGTCGATTGCGGCAGCCGGCTTCCGGTTCGAGCCATTGACCGCGGAGGTTCCCGCAGAGCGAGTTGCGGCTTTTCGCTTCCGTATCGTCGACGACGACGGCAACGCGGTCCGCCGCTTCGAGTTGAACCACGAACGGGAACTGCATCTCATCGTCGTGTCACGCAATCTGATCGACTACGCGCATGTGCATCCGGTGCGCGACGAGATGGGGGAGTGGTCGGTCGACCTGCCGGCGTTACCGGCGGGCTCATACCGAGTGCTGGCCGACTTCCGTGCCGCCGGCGCGGACGCAGTGACACTCGGAGCCGATCTCGTCGTCGCCGGTACGCCGCGCGCGGCGCTGGTGCCCGCTGCTGCCTCGACTGCGCGCGTCGGTGACTACGACATCGCGCTCGGTGGCGTCGCCCGCATCGGCGCCGCGGACCTGTCGTTCGACATCCGCCGCAACGGTGCCCCCGTCACCACCGATCCGTATCTCGGCGCGGCGGGACATCTCGTGGCCATCCGGTCGGGCGACATGGCCTACCTGCACGTGCATCCGACCGACGACCACCAGAGTGCCGATGGAACGATCCGGTTCACGGCAGAGTTCCCGACCGCAGGTGTGTATCGACTGTTCTTGGACTTCAGCCATGAGGGCGTCGTGCGCACCGCCGCCTTCACCGTCGTGATCCAACCGAGTCCGTCGCCGTCACGCTCTGCAACTGGAGGTCATTGACATGGCCGCGGTCGATGAGTCATCCCGCCACGACATCGAGCTCGACATCGAGGGCATGACGTGCACGAGCTGTGCCGCACGTATCGAAAAGCGCCTCAACCGTCTCGACGGGGTCACCGCAACGGTGAACTACGTGACCGAAAAGGCAAAGGTGACGTTGCCGGCGACAGTGTCGACCGACGAATTGGTCGCCGCCGTCGCGTCGGCGGGCTACACGGCTCGCGTTCCCCATTCGGTGCCGCCGGACGCGCCGGCAGAGTCCCACGACCATCCCACTGGCGCGCTGCAACAGCGGCTGTTGCTCTCCGCTCTGTTGGCGCTCCCGGTCGTTGCGCTGTCGATGATTCCGGCGCTGCAGTTCGATTCGTGGCAATGGTTGTCGTTCGCACTCGCCGCACCGGTTGTCAGTTGGGGCGCGTGGCCGTTCCACAGAGCAACGTGGGCGAATCTTCGCCATGGCGCCGCCACGATGGACACGCTGATCTCGGTCGGCACGCTCGCAGCGTTCGGCTGGTCCGTCTACGCGTTGTTCTTCGGCGACGCCGGCGAACCCAGCTTTCGGCACGGGTTCTCGCTCGGTCCCGAGCGCGGCATGGGGGCCAGCCAGATCTACCTCGAAGTCGCCGCCGGCGTAACTGTCTTCATACTTGCGGGCCGTTACTTCGAAGCGCGCGCCAAGCGACGTTCGGGCGCCGCGCTGAGAGCGCTGCTCGAACTCGGCGCGAAAGATGTCGCGGTCATCCGTGATGGCGCCGAGATACTCGTGCCCGTCGAGCAACTCTCCGTTGGCGATCGATTCGTGGCGCGCCCTGGAGAAAAAATCGCAACCGACGGTGTCATCGAAGATGGGGCGTCCGCAATCGACGCGTCGTTGTTGACCGGCGAGGCGGTACCCGTCGAAGTTGGCCCCGGTGACGATGTAATCGGGGCGACGATCAATGTCGGGGGACGCATCGTCGTGCGCGCCACCCGAGTCGGGTCCGATACTGCGCTGGCGCAGATCGCCCGGCTCGTCGAGAACGCACAAACGGGCAAAGCGAAGATCCAGCGGCTCGCCGATCGAGTGTCGGCAGTGTTCGTACCCATCGTCATCGCGCTGTCGGTGGCGACGCTCGGATTCTGGTGGACCGCTGCGTCGAGCAACGGAGCAACCACTGCGTTCACTGCCGCAGTGGCGGTACTCATCATCGCGTGCCCGTGTGCTTTGGGCTTGGCTACGCCCACCGCGCTGATGGTCGGCACCGGTCGCGGCGCACAGTTGGGGATACTGATCAAGGGCCCCGAAGTGCTCGAGTCGACGCGCCGGATCGACACCGTCGTACTCGACAAGACCGGCACGGTGACGAGCGGTGAAATGCGCGTCGTAGAGGTGGTGACGACCGGTGATACCTCCGCCGACGAAGCACTGGCGCTCGCCGGCGCGATCGAAGGAGCATCGCAACACCCGATCGCCAAGGCGATCGCCGCCGCGGCACGCGCTCGAGAGGCGTCGTTGCGGCCGGTCGAGTCGTTCACCAACACCAACGGTCTCGGGGTGTACGGCATGGTGGACGGGCACGCCATCGTGGTCGGGCGGGAGCGATTCCTCGCCGACTGGGCCATGCATGCCGACGACACATTGCGGGCCGCGCGCGACGCGGCGGAAGCCGTTGGGCAAACGGCGGTTTTCGTGGGCTGGGACGGCGCCATGCGCGCGCTCGTGGTGGTGGCCGACACGGTGAAGCGCACCTCGGCCGAAGCGATCGCGGGCATGCGTGCGCTCGGCCTGCGCCCCGTGTTGCTGACCGGCGACAACCGCCGGGCCGCCGATGCGGTTGCGGCGGCCGTCGGGATCGACGAAGTGATCGCCGAGGTCTTACCGGCCGACAAGGTCGACGTGATACGGCGCTTGCAGGGCGAGGGCCGCGTCGTCGCGATGGTCGGTGATGGTGTCAACGATGCGGCGGCGCTCGCTCAGGCTGATCTCGGTCTTGCCATGGGCACCGGCGCCGATGTCGCCATCGAAGCGTCGGACCTCACCTTGGTTCGGGGCGATCTGCGAGCCGTGGTCGATGCAATCCGATTGGCGCGCCGAACCCTCACCACGATCAAAGGCAATCTGTTTTGGGCGTTCGCCTACAACTTGGCCGCGCTCCCGCTCGCCGCGGCGGGGCTGTTGAATCCGATGCTCGCCGGCGCCGCGATGGCGCTCTCCAGCGTGTTCGTCGTGTCCAACAGCTTGCGCCTGCGCGGCTTCAAACCGAACCATGCCGAAACAACCGACTGATCCAGGAGCGATGATGCCCGGCTATGTAACGCAGAAGGAAGAGCTGACCAAACGGCTTGCCCGCATCGAGGGTCAAGTGCGAGGGCTGTCGCGTATGGTCGACGAAGAGCGCTACTGCATCGACATTCTCGACCAGATCTCCGCGGTGAACCGCGCCCTCGAGAGAGTTGCCGTGGGGCTCATGCGCGATCACCTCGGCCACTGCGTCAAGGACGCGGTTGCCCAAGGCGGCGCGCAGGCCACCGAAAAGATCGAAGAAGCCACAGAGGCGATCGCGCGGTTGTTGCGCAGTTGACCGTTGCTGCTGCGAGGTCAGGAGTCAGCGTCGATGACGCCGCGCACCCAGGCCACCAGTCGGTCCTCGGGCAACGCACCGACTTGGCGCGCGATGGGTTTGCCATCGCGCAGTATCAACAATGTGGGGATGCCCAGCACGTCGAACCGTGCGGATACGCCGGGCGCGTCATCGACATTGACCTTGATGACCTTCAGCTTGCCCGCGAACTCGGTCGAGGCGCGCTCGACGCCGGGCGCGACCATGCGGCATGGCCCACACCACGGTGCCCATAGATCGACCAGCACCGGCACGCTGCTGCGGGCGGCGGCGGCAAAGTCGTTGTCGGCCGCGTTGACGAGCCACGGCAGGTCGACATGACACGATGCGCAGTGGGGGAGTCCGGACGCAGTCGACGGCACCCGATTCTTCGTCCCACACGATGGGCACACCACGATCTGTTCCCTCTCAGCGGATTTCATTCCTCAGTCCTTCTTGCATATGCGCATGTGTGAATATACTGGGCCGATACGCGTTGTAGGTCGGGGAGGATTCGATGCGAGAGCGTCGTGGCGGTGTCAGCGTCATCGACGGCAGCCTCCGAGCCGAGCTCGAAGAGTTGACGACGAACATGTGCCGCGCACTGAACGATCCGAAGCGGTTGATGATCCTCTACGCACTCGGCGATCAACAACGTTCGGTCGGTGATCTGTGCGAGCTTCTCGATCTGGCGCAATCGAACGTCTCGCAGCACCTCGCGGTGTTGCGCGACCGCGGCATCGTCGACAGCACGCGTGAGGCGAACCGCATCATCTACACACTGCGCGATCAACGCGTGCTCCACGCCATCGACTTGCTGCGCAACGTGATGAACGACGAGGTCGCCCGGCGCCACGCGCTCGGTCGACGCCGTCCGGCGAAAGGGGCGCGAGGATGAGCAGCCTTGGTTCTCCCATCCGCCTCGTCGGCGACGGTTTGACGGTGCCCTGTGTCGACGGCACGGAGCGGCCCTATCTCTGTCTGGACGTCGCCGCATCCAGTGCTGCGCTCCCTGTGGTCGCGGACAGAGTGAGCGCCTTCTTGCCGTGGTACTCGAGCGTGCACCGCGGTGCCGGATGGAAGTCGCAATTGGCGACCTGCGAATACGAAGACGCCCGTGCCGCCGCGCTCGCGTTCGCCGGACGCACAGATGGCGACGACGACGTCGCCATCATCTGTCGCAACACGACCGAGGCCATCAATCATCTGGCCTACCGTCTCCAACTCGAGCCGCACGATGTCGTCGCCACGACCGTTGTCGAACATCACGCCAACCTCTTGCCGTGGTCTCGGCTGGCGACGATGCGCTACGTCGAGTGCGGTCGCGATGGCATGTTCGATATCGACGACGTCATCCGAGCGCTCGACCTCGAGCCACGGCCAAAGCTCCTTGCCATCACCGGCGCATCGAACGTCACCGGCTGGATGCCGCCCCTCGATCCGATCATCGAGGCCGCGCATCAACGAGGCGTGCCCGTGCTCGTCGACGCCGCCCAACTCGCCCCTCATCGACCGCTTCCCCGCACCGCCGACTACCTGGCCTGGAGCGGCCACAAGATGTACGCACCGTTCGGTGCCGGGGTGCTCATCGGTCCCCGCCAAACGTTCGCCACCGGCGACCCGTTCCTCGCCGGCGGCGGTGCCGTCGATCTCGTCGACCTCAACGAGGTCATATGGACCGATCCCCCCGAGCGCGAGGAAGCCGGCTCACCGAACCTCCTCGGGGCGGTCGCGCTCCACGCGGCCATCGCCGAACTCGCTCGTATTGGTTGGGACGACGTCGTGGCGCATGATCGGGCCGTCGCCGCGCATCTCCGTGACGGGCTGTCGGCGATCGACGGTGTCCGTGTGCTGGGCGCGGTTCCGGCTGATTCGTTGCCCGCCGTTTCGTTCGTCGTCGATCGCGTGCCGTACGCGCTCGTGTCGGCGCGGCTCAGTGCCGAACACGGCATCGGTGTCCGCCACGGCTGCTTCTGCGCGCACCCGTACCTGCTGCGGTTGCTCGACCTCCGTCCGGCTGAGGTCGCCGACTATCGCGCCGCCGTCATTCGCGGCGATCGCCGCCACATCCCCGGTGCGGTGCGGGCCAGTGCCGGCATCTCGACCACCCCGGAAGAAGTCGACCGATTCCTCGACGCGTTGCGCGGTATCGCTGCCGGGGCGCCCCCGCCGGTGCCATACGAACAGGACCCGCACACCGGCGATTACTGGCCACAAACGGGCAACCCCGCTTGGTCGAGCCCAGGCCGACATCTGGGCGCGTCATGCGCCCGGGGATAGCGTGACATTTCGCATGGACGAAAATCTAGAACACCGTTCTCACGAAGACGTCTTGGCCGAACTCGTCGCTGTGTCCGGTAAGCGCGTCGTCGATGTCGGCTGTGGATCGGGCGCGCTGGTCCGCTGGCTGCGCGGTCACGACGCCGAGGTTATCGGCGTCGAGTGCGGAGCAGTGATGCTGAGGATGGCCCGCGAATCCGATCCTGACCATCTCGAGTCGTACGTCGAAGGCGTGGGCCAAGACCTCCCGCTCGACGATGACGAGTTCGACGTCGTCATCTACTCGTACTCGCTCCATCACGTCCCCGCAGCGAGCATGCTCGATGCACTGCGCGAGGCCCGTCGAGTGCTACGGCCCGACGGCGTTTTGTATGTCGTGGAACCGATCGCTGCGGGACCGGGTCACGAGATCATCAAGCTCATCGACGACGAGACCGAGGTTCGCAGTCTGGCGCAAGCCGCGCTCGAACACGCGAAAGACGTGGGACTACGTCTGAAGGCCGAGCACCGCTACAGCAGCCGTATGGTGCTGACCGGGGCCGATGCGTTGATCGAACGCGTCGTCGGGGTGGATCCGCGACGCGCCCGCCGCATGGAACAACAGCGCGCGCTGTTCGTCGAACGATTCAACGGGCTGGCGACCCCGGTCGAGGGTGGCTACGCGTTGGACCAAGAGAACCGGGTCAAGATCTTCGGTAAATACTGAGCGGCACCGGTCTTCGACAATCGTCAATCTTGATCATCGACTTTTGTGGATGGCGAGCGCACGCTCGATCTATGGACACTTCCCTTTTCGTACTGCGCAACGAAGCCACGGCAACGGCCTTTCGCCACGAGACGCTCGACGACGCGCTCGAGACCCTGAACAACGAGGTTGGTGAACGCGATCTGTGGGTCCTCTTCGAGCTGGACCGGATTCGCGCCGCCACCGGCGGGTGGCCGAAGGGCGTGGCCACATCAAACGCCCGCGGGGCCCCTCCGCACCCGGCAACCGGTGGAGGGAGCCGTGAACCGTCAGAAGCCGCATTCACCACGGCGCGCCGTAGCGTGACCGAGGTATCGACGGTGTTGCTCCGGACCATGGTGACCCGCCCCACGCGAACGTGAGGTAGCGGACATGGACACTCAGGGCAACATGAACGGCGCGATTCTCGAGGAACTCCAACTGGACGCCTGCGTCAACCTGTTGCGATCGACGGCCGTTGGACGGATCGCGTTCCTCCTGGAGACCTATCCGGTCGTGTTCCCTGTCAACTATCGACTGGTCGGCGATGGTGAGGAAATGCGACTGCTGTTGCAGACGCGGCCGGGCAACACAATTGACAAGGCGCATCAGCGAGTGGGATTCCAGATCGACGGCCTCGACAACACGGAAGGCGGTTGGTCAGTACTTGTGCGCGGGAAGATGCAACACCTTCGGGATCCCGCCCACACGGAGTTCCTCGCATCGCTCGATCCGACGCCTTGGGTGCCGGCGGACCGTGACGCGTGGATCGCGATCGAGCCGGTCGTGATCACGGGGCGCCGCTTGCGAGCCGGGGGCAATCCATGGCCGTTCGATGTTCGCGGCTATTGGTAGATTCCTGGGCCGAACCCTCTGGTCGTCGGTTGTATCGATGTCAACTGGGGTGAAAGGGTTTCCCCATCGAGGCGCTTTCTTCATCGATGGGCGCACACACGGGGACGAGACGCTGCGAGAGGTCGACTTCTCGACATTCGTGCGGACGGCGGGTCGCGACTGCGGCGGGTGTTGGTGGCCCACTACGGGGTGGACGTCGGCGCCGATGCCGCGGCCGAGGCGCTTCGCTATGGGTGGGAGCACTGGGCGCGCGTCGGGCAGTTGTCTTTCGTGACGAGCACTCGATCGACGAAAGCCCCGACCAAGCGATCAGAGGATCGGCCTCGCTGCAGGTCGCGTTTGCCTATACGTGCACAAAGCGCGCCGTGGCGTTGTCGACGAACGCGTCGCCCGACTCTGTACCGCGGTTCGTGAGGCCTCGGGCCCCCAAGTAACGTCAGGCCCACGACACCGAAGGAGGGCCGTCGGTGGGTGACATCGATGAGCCCGACATCCTTCCGCTAAATCCCGACCTCGACGGGCCTTCCATCCGACCTGGCGTAGTGGCGGTCATCGCGGTCGGCGGCGCTCTGGGTGTCGCGGCCCGCTACGGCATCGGCCACGCGCTGCCGACTTCGGCGGGGGCGTTTCCCTGGGCCACGTTCTGGATCAACGTCTCCGGCAGCTTCGTACTCGGCGTGTTCATGGTGATCGTGTTCGAACGTCTCGGCTCCACTCGCTACCTGCGCCCGTTCTTCGGCACCGGCTTCATCGGCGCCTTCACCACATTCTCCACGTTCGCCGTCGAAACCGACCTGTTGATCAAAGACGGTCACGCCGGCACTGCCGCCGCGTACGTCGCGTCGACACTCGTCGTCGGTCTGCTCTGCGCGTGGCTCGGGATCAACGTCGGGCGACAGTTGCCCGGCCGTGCGCACCATCAGATCGGACCTACGTGAGCCCGGCCACGTGTCTCGCGTTCCTCGCCGGTGGCGCGGTCGGCGCGCCGTCTCGCTATCTCCTCGACGGGTACATCCAGAGGCGCTCAGACGGCGCGTATCCCTGGGGCACATTCGCCGTCAACGCGGCAGGCTCACTCGTGTTCGGCGTACTCACCGGTCTCGCGCTCGAGCACGGTCTGGATCCGACCGCCAAGCTGGTCCTGGGCACTGGCTTTTGTGGTGCGTTCACGACGTTCTCGACGTTCACGTACGAGACGATTCGCCTCGCCGAACAAGGCGCCACGGACAAAGCCTTCCGCAACATCGCGACCAACGTCGTCGTCGGAACGCTTCTCGCCGCACTCGCGCTCGCCGTAACGCTGCGGTGACCGTATACGTCGCGGCCCGTCGCCGAATTCGCGTAGTTGACGCGCGCTCGGCGCACCGCGGAATTCTTCTGGCAGGACATCCAGGAGGAATCCAGGAGGAGGGAGTCGAACCCCCACAGCCGAAGCGGCGACGAGAGGACGTTCTTCTACGGCAACGCCGCGAGCGCGAGATGCTCGCGCTCGCGGCGTGTCGCCGGTAGGACTGTCGAACTACTTCTGCATCCACGTCTTGTCGAAGTACAGGTACTGACGGTGGCTGCCCGTCACACCCTGGACCTTCGGCGAGAAGGCTTTGAGCGTCTCGACGGCCGAGTAGTTGATCCACGGCACCTGCGCGTTGAACTCCTCGGCGATGATCTTGTAGGCCGCCTTCTTCGCGTTGTCGTCCTTGGCCGAACGCAAATCCTTGAGTGCCTGGTCGACGGCAGCGCTCTTGAAGCCGACGCGGTTGCTGGCCACGCCGGTCTGCAGTGCCTGGGCCAGTGACCACAACGCGCTGTCGTCCGGACCTATTGCCGTGCCCCAACGGGCCAGGTCGAAGTCCTTCGAGCCGGTGACGATGGCCTGCTCCGCCGTCGATTCCTTCGACGTGTCGACCACTGGGCTCATGCCCGCGGCCTTCAGCATGCCTTCGAGCGCGATCGCCGCGTTGGCGTCAACGGACGAGTTGGTGAAGAGCAGGCGTACCGACCCGTTCCAGCCTTCGGCTTTCGCTTGGTTGACGAGCGACTTTGCTTTTTCGAGGTCGAAGGTCGGGCCCGGGACTCCCGGATCCCACGGGAAGCTCTTCTGGAACAACTCGGAGCCGGTCAGGCCCTTGTCTTGGTACACGCGGGTGTTCCAGGTCTTGGGATCGAACGCAGCCACGATCGCTTGACGAATCTTGAGGTTGGTCGTCACGGGTGTCGTCGCCGTTTGCCCGTCGGGCTTGCCCACGCAAATCGGCGCCGGTGCGCCGTTGACACAGTTCACGGTCACGCCCGCGTTGATGAGCATGGTCTCGCCGGCCTGGTCGATACCCGGGATACCCGTTGCCTTGTCGGCCTTGGCCTGCGCTACCGCGCTCGCAACTCGTAGGTACGCGCCCTGAAGGGTGCCGGTCTTGAAGGCGTCGTAGGTTTTGTCGCCACCGAGGTCGAGCAGGGTCACGAACTTGATGCCGTCGAGGTAGACAGGGCCGTTGAAGTAGGTCGGATTCTTGACCACCTCGATGGACTCGTTCACCTTGAAGTCTTTGATCATGTACGGCCCTGCGCCCACCGGCTTCAAGTTGAAGTCACAGAGGTTGGGGTTCTTCGTGGCGTCGCACTTCTTCAGCGCGGTCGGCGACGGGATGAAGCCCGGCTCGGAGGCCAGCGCGTACGGGAACGACGTCCATGGTTCGCTCAGGGTGACCTTGAGCGTGAGGGCGTCGGTCGCGACGATGTCTTTCACCAACGCCATGTAGACGGCCGACGACTGCGTGTTGCGCGGGCAGGCGACCCACTCGGCGCAGGCAGTGAGCGGGATGCTGTTGCCGACGCGGTGCCGGTTCAACCCGAACTTGACCGCTTCGGCGTTGAAGTCGGTGCCGTCGGTGAACTTGATGCCCGAACGGATCTTGAGCGTCCATTCGGTCGAATCCGTGTTGGCCGTGAACGACTCGAGCATGTCCGGCGTGTAGATCTTCTTCGCCGTGTCGTAGCGGGCGAGCGAACCGAAGACCGTCGCCATCTGGATCGCTCCGGACGTGCCACTGCCCAGGGCAACGATCGGATCGAGGCCCGGAATGTTCGAATAGGCGCCGAAGGTCAGCGTGCCGCCACTCACGGGCTGCAACGTGGTCGTCGTCGTGGCCGCGGTCGCGGCAGTGGTGTTCGGGCTCGTCGTGCCGGAGCTGTCGCTCTTGCTGTCGCCGCAGGCGGCGGCGACGAAGGCCAATGCGACGACAACCGCCACGACGCGCAGCCGTCGAGACGAAGGCGTGCGCCGGCCTCGCCCGTTGTGGAACTTATCAACCAACTTCATGAATCCCCCCGGTTGGTACACAGCCGTTGTCGGCCATGTGTCCGTGTATGACGGATGACCACAGTATATATGACGGGCGCCACAGGATTCGGTCGCCCGCAGCAGGGGAAAAATTTCGGGGCTAGCGCGTCGTGAAGCTCGTGGAACAGGCGGCCTGTCCGACCGTCACGTTGACCTGGACCGTGAACCCCACGGTCGCCTTACCGACCGAAAAACCGGTCGTGGCCCCGCCCGCTGTGTCCGTCGTGGCCCCAAAGCTGGCGGTCGTCGTGCGGTAGGCGACGGTGATTTGCACCGGCGTATTGGGCTGGTTCGAGCCCACCACCACCGATACGACGGCGTCTTGCGGTGGCGACGGATTCGACATCGACGCCGCACACATCGGCGGGGGCGGCGTCGGCGGGGGTTGCGTCGGGGCCGCCGGAATCTTCAGCGTGGTCGTCGGCAGGGTCGTCGGCTCCAGCCTCGACGCTTCGAGCGTGGCCGACGATGGGGTCCCGGTACCGGTCCCGGTCTCTGCCCGGTCGCCAACGCCGTCGTCGCCGTTCGACCGGGTGACGATCACCGCTGCCGCGCCGATCACCAGGATCGCGGCGACCGCCGCGGCAATGCGCCATCTCCGCGAGGTCGGGCCCCGAGGGGGCGGCGTCGTATACGTCGGCGTTCGTATCGGTAACGGCTCGGAACGGGCGGGCGGTACCGGTTGTCGTTGCCTCGCCCCGCCGTCGGCGTCGATGAACCAACCTTCGGGCAGAGCCTCCGGCGGATACCAATTGCCGTCGCGTGCCCGCCACCAGCCCGGTCTTGGTGTCTCGCTGCCAGCCATCGTGATGCTCCTCCAACGCAAGCGCGACGCGCGAGGTACAGACGTTGCCGGGAAGCGGGCCAATTGTAGTTGTCCACGTCGCTCGGCGTCAGGTGGTGTCGGCCGTTGGCCCTACGACAGCAACAGCGCGGCAACCGGAAAGATCGTCATGGCGATGCCCGCGATCGCGGTCGCGACGATCGACGGCCACCGCGATCGGAACTCGCCCAACACCCCGTTCGATCGACTGAGGATGATGATCAACAGGATCAACGGCGGCGCCGTCAGCCCGTTGGAGATCGCCGCGAGGTAGAGCGCACGAATCGGGTTGACACCGAACGCCAGCAACGCGAGACCGACGGCCATCGAACCGACGATCACCGCGTAGAAACCGGGCGCCTCCTTGAGCTTGCGGCTGAGGCCCTCGTCCCAATGAAACGCCTCGGCCACCGCGTACGCCGTCGACCCCGCCAAAACCGGCACCGCCAGCAAGCCCAGTCCGAGGATCCCCACCGCGAAGAGCACTTTGGCGAAGCTTCCGGCGAGGGGCTCGAGCGCCTGCGCCGCTTGTTCGGCGCTGCCGATGTCGACCGAACCCGACGCGCCGAGTGTCACGGCCGCGGTGCACATGATGGCGAACATCGTGCCGACGCCCGACAGCATCCCTGTCCACACAGCGACGCGCATCGCGATGAGATGGGCACGATCGATGGACTCGGTCGGTCGGTCCGCGCGCTCTTCGACTTCCTCAGATGCCTGCCAGAAGAACAGGTATGGGGAAATCGTCGTGCCCGCGATCGCGGTGAGGGCGATCATGTTGGTCGCATCGACGGGGAAGCGGGGGACGAAGGTCCGCGCGATCACCGTTCCCCAATCGACGTGCACTACGCCGAGCACGAAGACGTACGCGAGCAACGACAACGCGAACCATCGCAGTACCCGTGAGTAACGGTGATACGGCACGGCGATTTCGGCGAACGCCATGCCCACGGCCAACACGACGACGCCCGCGCTCGCCGGCAGCGGTACCAGCAGCCGCAGCGCGGCGCCCATCGACGCCAGGTCGGCCGCGATGTTCAAGGTGTTGGCGAGCGTGACGAGGACGACGGCCATGACGAGGACCCAGCGGGGAAAGCGCTCGCGGATGAGCGTGCCGAGCCCTTTGCCGGTCACCAAGCCGAGGCGCGCCGTCGACTCCTGCACACCGATCGCGAGTGGGAGCAGCAACGGAGCCATCCAAAGCAGCGAGAGACCCTAGGCTCCGCCAACTTGTGAATAGGTGCCGATTCCCGAAGGGTCGTCGTCGGCCGCGCCGGTGACGATGCCCGGGCCCAGGCGTTTGAAATAGCCGTGGCCTCTCAGCGATGCCCGCCCGGGGGTGATGTGCGCTCACGCTCGACCCCTGCCGGTTGCCGTCGGTCGCGCTATTGCGACTCACCGATCACGTCTTCGATGCCGGTGCCGCCGGCAAGGCCTGTCGGTTCATCGTCGGCTTGGTGCTTGGCGTGTTGGATGCACGTGACGATGTTGTTCTGTGTGTCGGCGTAGGTGCCGGCGGTGTTGCCTTTGTACAACTGGTAGAGCCCCTCCCAGCCTTCGAAGAAGCCGGCGTACCACAGCCCGTCAGAGAGATCGGCGCCCCGGATGATGCCCCACGTGAGCTCGTCGACGGTTTCGGTCCAACGCAGGATCTTGGTCATGACCGCGAGGACCGTTTCGTAGTCGGGTATGTCCGACGGCGCGATCGACATGCCGAACTGGGAGAGGTTCTCCGAGCAGAAGTCTTGGAACGTCCGCGCCATCATGATCTCCTTCTGTTGCTCGGGCCGAGCCTAGGTCACCGCTGACCAACGACCAATCGTCAACGTTGACCATCAAGGCGGACCGTTGCCTTGGCGACATTCTGAGTATGGACGCACCGATGTATCCCGTCGAGATCGAGCGGTGGTTGTCACCAATGCTCATCGCCCCCGTTGTCAGGTGGGCCGTGTGATCGCGTTGTGGGTGAGTGGATGGCTCGTCGGTTCGACGATCGGATGGGTGGTCGTCCGTTCGTTTCTGCGTTCGGGAGTGAACGGCGAATCGCGAACTGTACGATCTCCCAATGTCACGATGGGAACGAGCACTGGTTACCGGTGCATCCTCGGGGATCGGTGCCGAGTTTGCTCGCGTGCTCGCTGCCGAACACATCAACCTCGTTCTCGTAGCGCGCCGCCAAGAGCTGCTCGACGAACTCGCTGCCGAACTTCGCGGTGAAGGCGTCGAGGTCGAGGTCATTCGCGCCGACCTTGCCGATCGCGCGCAGCTCGAGATCGTCGCCGAGCGCGTCGCTCGCACCGACGCGCCGATCGACTTGTTGATCAACAATGCGGGCATCGCGGTGTCCGGCGCGTTTCACGAGCAGCCGCTGGAGCGTCACGAAGAACTCGTAGCGGTGTGTGCCCTGGCGCCGATGGTCCTCACCCACGCGGCGATTCGAGCGATGTCGGCGCGAGCGACGCGGGGCAACATCATCAACGTGTCGTCGGTCTGCGGCAGCGGGCCCATCACTGGGCTGGCGAGTTACAGCGCAAGCAAAGGGTTCCTCAACAATCTGTCGCAAGCGGCGTCCGCCGAGATCGTTGGTGGCAACGTGTTCGTCACCACGGTGATGCCAGGGCCGACGCGCACCACCATCGATGACCTGCCCGGCGCGCCGGTCGACAAGAGCGGCGCCGAAGTGATGGACCCGCGAGATGTTGCTGCCCAGTCGCTCGACGCGGCCGCCAAGGGCCGCCGCCATTTCGTGCCGGGCTTCGTCAACCAGGTGCGCACCGCGCTGACCCCGCGCTTCAGCGGCGGCGCATTTGGCACGGGCCGCAATGCGGTGATGGCCGTCGCCCGCAAGCCCTCGCATGTCGCCAGACGGCTCCTCGCTCGCCTGCGGTAGAGTCCGCGCCCGTGGTGCAGCGCATCGACGCAGGGGTTCTCGACGTCGCCTACAACGACTCCGGCCCGGCAAACGGTCGACCGGTCGTGCTCTTGCACGGTTTCCCGTACGACGCGCACGCGTACGACGAAGTGGTGCCCTTGTTGGTCGCCGCCGGGCGACGCGTTGTGGTGCCGTATCTACGCGGCTACGGACCTACGACCTTCCGCGCGCCCGACGCACCGCGCTCGGGACAGCAAGCGTCGCTCGCCCATGACCTGCTGGCACTCGTCGAGGCGCTCGATCTCGACCGCGTGGTGCTGGGCGGCTTCGATTGGGGTGGGCGGGCGGCGTGCATCATGGCGGCACTATGGCCCGAGCGCGTACGTGGTCTGGTGACGTGCGGTGGCTACAACACGTTGGATGTCGCGGGCTCGGCGCGTCCGGCACCACCGGTTGTCGAGCACGCGCTGTGGTACCAGTACTACTTCCACGGCGAGCGGGGCCGCGCTGGTCTCGATCAACACCGTTACGACTTCTGCAAGCTCCTCTGGGGCCTTTGGTCGCCACAGTGGCGCTTCGACGAGGCGACCTACGCGCAGACCGCGGCATCGTTCGACAATCCCGATTTCGTCGATGTCGTCGTCCACTCGTACCGCCACCGCTTTGCGCTCGTGCCCGGTGATCCCGCGGTCGAAGCAACCGAGCAGCGTCTCGCGGATCGTCCGTCGATCAGCGTGCCCACGATCTCGCTGCACGGTGGCGACAACGGCGTCGCTCCGGTGTCGACACCCGAACGAAACCGGCACCTGTTCACCGGCGAGTTCGAACGCTTCGTGCTCCCGGGCATAGGCCACAACGTGCCGCAGGAAGCGCCCCGAGAGTTCGCTGAGGCGATCCTCACGCTGCGCTGACGTCCAGCGGCGTCAACCGGCGCCAAACGTCGTGCGCACGAGCGCCGATGAGTCGTTCAACGCAGTGAGAAATTCGTCGGGGGGTGCGGGCTTTGGCCAACTCGACTGAGTAGGACCGCCGGCGGTAGTCGAGTGAGCAGCCCACCGCGGCACGTGCTTGCATGGTGCCCATGCTGCGCCGTCTGATGTTGCTCTCGATTGAAAACGCTCCCGCCGACCACGTCGAGCGAATGCGCGGTGCGCTCGCTGCCGCGGCCGACAATGTCGATGGCGTGGTCTCGAGCGTGGTGCACGACGCGCTGCCGATCAACAAGTCGCCGTGCACACTCGTTTGGGAAACGGTCTTCGCCGATCAAGACGCCCTCGACGTCTATCGCGATCATCCGTATCACACCGACGTTCTCATCCCGCTCTTCACCGCGATTCAGTTCAACGCGACGACCGCCTTCGTCGACGCATCGGGCGCATAGGCAAGGACAGTGCCGACACAGCAGTTGAATGGTGCCGCGCTCTGCTACGAAGTGACGGGCACCGGCCCCTCGATCGTGTTTGCCCACGGTGGTGAAGGCACGCGGCTGCACTGGTGGGCACAGGTCGCGGCGCTGCAAGATCGATTCCGCTGCGTCACCTACGACGCTCGCGGTTTTGGTCAAAGCGCGGTGGGCGACGTTCCGCCGACCGACAACATCCATCGCGACGATCTGCTGGCATTGACGGATCATCTCGAGATCGAGCGAGCGCACCTCGTCGGTCAGTCGATGGGCGGTCTTGCCGTCTCCGGCGTCGCCATCGCCGCACCGCAGCGCGTCGATCGCCTCGTGATGTCCGATACCCCGTTCAACTTCGCCACCGCCGCGCTGGCCGAGTGGTCGGTGTTGATGATGGACAAGATCACCAACAACGGGTTCGATGTGCTCGAACACCTTTTCGCGCCGGGCTTCGATCGGCGTTGCCCGGACTTGTCCTATCTCTACCGCGCGCTCAGCCGGCTCAACCCGAAGCGCGATGACCCGCGCGGACTCGACGCCTACGAGGCGTGGCGGGATCAGCCGGTGGGGGACTATCGCGACTTTCCCGTACCCACGCTGTTCATCGTGGGGACCGAGGACGAGCTCACGCTGCCTTGGTTGATGCGGGCCACGGCCGCGGCCGTCGGTGGTTCGACGTTGGTCGAGATCGAGGGCGCCGGTCATTCTCCCTACGCGGAGCAAACCGCGCGCTACAACGAAGTCCTCGAGCGGTTCCTATCGCCGTCTTCGTAGAACTCGACAACTAGATTTTTCGTCGTCACCTATAGGGCGAACGACGGAGAGCTGGCATGGAGCGAGGCAACGAGGTCGGGCAACCGGCCGCCGCACCGGCAACAACCGCAAATGTCGGCACCGTTTCGAATTCGGTCGACAACATGAGTGCCGACGTCGGCGGCGTCGACATGAGCGGGCTCAACATCAGCGTCGCCGGTGGCGCCGCGGGCGGGGGAGCCAAGCGCAAGGACGACGGCTCGCGCGCGGCAGATCCCGACGACGCCGACAGCCCCCCAGGCAGCGGGCCGACCGGCGCATGAGCATCGTCGGCCTCGAGCACGAATACATCGTGCGCCGGGGCGAGACGGTGGTCGACTTCCGCGCGCTGCTGCACGATCTCGCAGTGCCGGGACGACGGCTCGACCCGGGGGATCCTCACGCCTATCGGCTGCGGTCGGGTGCGGCGCTGACGTGTGACGGTGCGGAGGCAGAGATCGCCACGCCGCCGGTCGATCTTGCGCCCGGCTTCGTGGATGCGATCGATGCGTGGGCCCGCGCGAGCACGGCCCAACTGCAAAGCGTCCTGGGTGCCGAGCACGCGCTCGAAGGTGTCTCGACACACATGTCGGTCGAGGTTCCCGACGAATCAGCGGCCGCGGTTGCCGCATTGTTCGCGCGCTATTTCGCGCCGGCGTTGATGTTGTTGTCCGACGGCATCGATTCACCCGGGCTACTCGTGCGTCCTCGTTTCGGCCGCGTCGAACTCGGCACCGATTACACGTCAGGCCCGCATCGCCGGGCGGCGACGGCGCTCGCCGTTGGTGGCGTTCTCGCGTGCTTCGACGCTGCCAGTCGCGCGCGTTCTGTTGCGACGCTACCGCGCGCAATGCGCACCGACTTCGTGCCGGCGACCTCGCGCTGGGGTTGGTACGTCGACCGCCGTGCCTTCGGCATCGACCTTTACGAACACGGGCGCGCGGCACGTCTTCGTCGAGCCCGCAGCCTCGGCCACGACTGCGGACAGGACGTGCTCGATCGCAGTTGGTCCTGCGCACGCGCTGCCCTCGCCGCTTTCGCTGCGCCGTCAGATCTCCACGACGCCGACGTCGTCGTCGCGGCGTCGGTGCCGTTGCCCTGCGAACACGATCGCGGTCGGCGAGCCTGATCTCGCGCCCCGCCGTCCGGATGCAACCTCGTTCGGTGACATCGTCGATTTGATGGAGCGTCCGGGCTTCTCCGTTCGAGCCGTGAGCGCGACGTGGGATTTCACTGTGTTCGCGGTGAAAGGGTCACGGACGGTGTACCTGAAAGTGCCGCGGCGCGAACTCCCAGTGTTTCTCGCGGACCTACGCGCCGGTTGCCTCGACGGATGGCTGCGCCGGGCATTCCGCGCGCCGCACCAAGGACGCGTGTTGCGTAGCCATGCACAGGCGCTCGAACGCGCGGTGTTCGACGAAGTGGATCCGGCGGCGACGTTGACCGCGCCCGAGCGCGATCGTCACGGTCGTCCCGCGGTGGCTCGAGTGTCGACCGCGGTGATCGAAGAGACCGCGTCGCGCGTCGGTAAGAGTGTTGCGTACGTTTCGCCGCAGTCGTTCGTGCCTGGCGATGGTCGCCGCAACTGGCTTTGGCTACTCGTAGCGGTGCTCGCGGTGTTGCTCGTGGGTGGTGTTGCCGTGGCCCTCGCTGGTGGAGGCGACGACACCACTGTTGCGACGGCCACGACGCAGGTCGCGACGTCATCGTCCGGCGTGGTGGCGAGTCCGGCGACCGCGCCGCTTGCCACGTCCGCGTCGACGGCACCGGCTCCGTTGCCGTCGGTGGTCATCCGCACCACGTTCGTGTTTCCGGTCACGACCTACACCGTCGTCATCGATGGGGCCGGCGCGCCACCATTCACGTACGCGTGGCGCATGATCGGCACCGAGACGCCCGAGTGTGCCGCACGCCTGCTCGTCGAGGGTCCTGACGATCGCAGCGTCACGTGGGACCATCCGCACCCTCCCTGCGCGGTCGGCACTGACCACGCCGGCACGGTGATCGAGGCGGTGGGTACCAGCGCGACGATGCGGTTCACGTGCCGCTTTCAAGGCGCCGCCGAGTCCCTACAGCCCTGCAGCGTTACCCGCTTGTAGGCGGTCGGGCCACCTCGCGTGCACGGGAGGGAGGGCCACAGAGATCCTCTAGGATTCGGCCCACATTCACTGCAGGAGGAAACGTGGTTCTCGCGGTTGGCGATCAAGTTCCGGATATCGAGTTGAAGACGATGGGCCCCGAGGGCGCACCGGTCTCGGTACGCACCAGCGACGTGTTGGGCAAGGGCAAAGTCGTGCTGTTCGCGGTGCCCGGTGCGTTCACACCCGGCTGCTCACGCGTGCACCTGCCCGGCTTCGTGACGCAGGCCGACGAGTTGAAGGCCAAGGGCGTCGACACCATCGCGTGTATCGCCGTCAACGATGCATGGGTCATGGAAGCGTGGGGCAAGGCGCACGACGTCGGCGACAAGATCGTCATGCTGGCCGACGGCAGTGGTGACTTCACCCGCGCCATCGATCTCGTCATGGACGGCACTGGCTTCGGGCTCGGCCTGCGGTCGCAGCGCTACGCCATGGTCATCGAAGACGGTGTGATCACACAACTCAATGTCGAGCCGACGGGCGGCATCAGCGTGAGCTCGTGCGAATCGGTGATGGCGGGCCTGTAACCGATGTCGAAGAAACGCGATGTACGTCGCTTCGGCACCGCCGCCGAGGCCGGCTACGGCTTCGCGCAGGCGGTGCGCGTCGGTAAGACGATCTACATCTCGGGACAGACTGCGTCGGCGGTCGACGGCGCCACCGATCCCGGTGGTGACATGACCGCGCAGATGCGCACGGCATACGCCCGCATCGTGAAGTTGCTCGACATGTACGGCGCGACGATCGGCAACGTCGTCGACGAGACGTTGTTCGTCACCGACATGGAGGCCGCGATCCCCGCTGCGGTCGCGGTGCGGCGCGAGGTCTACGGGGGCGTGTTCGACGTTGCCAGCACGCTCATCGGTGTCCAGCGCCTCGGGGGTGCAGACCTCCTGGTCGAGATCAAGTGCACCGCCCGGCTCTGACTCCCGCCGAAGTCCACGACCTCCTGGCGTTCCCGGCTGCACACGCCCAAGCCGGCTATCACACCCCGCCCGAAGGCGTGCGGTACCTCTTCGAGGCGGGCCTTCCCGACCCCGAGCTGTTTCCAATCGACGATCTCGTTCGTTTGAGCGAGCGGGTGTTGCGCGAGGAGTTCGCCGAAGCGCTGCAATACGGCAGCGCCCGCGACGACGGCATCGCGGCCGGTTTCGTCGGCCTGCGCGACGTGCTGGCCGAACGTACGAGAGCGGCCACCGGTCGCGCCGTCGATCGCCACGGCATCATGGTCACCTGCGGTGCGGCGCAGGCCTTGGCCCTGATGTTCGAAGCGTTCGTCGACCCCGGCGACGGGGTTGCCATCGAAGCACCGACGTGGAACACCGCGCTCGCGATGTGTGCGCGTCACGGTGCCGAAACCATTGCGCTGCCCATGGACGATGACGGCGCCCGTCTCGACGTGCTCGAAACGCACCTTCAGCGCTTGGCGGGAGAAGGACGGCGCCTCAAGTTCGTGTACACGATCGCCACGTTCAATACGCCCACCGGTGCGTGCTTGTCCCTCGATCGCCGCCGTCGGCTGATCGAACTCGCGCGGCAATGGCGCTTCGTGATCATCGAGGACAACGTCTACGAGCCACTGCGCTACGACGGCGCGGCGATCCCCAACATATTCTCGCTCGACGACACCGGGCTCGTGGTGAAGCTCGACAGCTTCAGCAAAGTCGTCGCGCCGGGGCTGCGTCTCGGTTGGGTGACGGCCGAGCCCGACATCATTCGCGCGCTCAGCAGCGTTCGGGGCGACCTCGGTGTCGGCCAGTGGGTTGCCCGCACGATGACGCACTATCTCACCGAAGGATTGCTCGAGCCGCATGTGGCCGAGATGAACGAGTGCTACCGCGCGAAACGTGACTTCGCCGAACGGGCCCTGCACGAGCACTGTGATCCGTGGGTGCGTTGGCGCACGCCCGAAGGCGGATTCTTCTTGTGGGTCGGTATCGACGACTCCATCGACGCCGCGCAAGTGATGCAGCGGGCGCTGACCGACGGTGTGTTGTGCCGTGCCGGCGAACGATTCTTCGGCGATCGCGACAGCGGGCGCCAGTACTTGCGCCTCGCGTTCCCGTCGTTGCCCTTCGCCGGGCTCGAAGAAGGGATCGCCATTCTCGGCAAGGCCATCCACGCCAGTCGGGGCTGAGGGGAGGCCGACAAATTCCGGCCCCGGGTGGTTGACAGATTATCTATCACTTGTTTACTATGTAGTCGTTCAACGACCCTCTACCCAGGAGGTGATGCGCATGTTGATGCGCTTCGATCCGTTCCGTGAATTGGACCGTTTCACGCAACAATTGACCCCGGCTCGGCAATGGATGCCGATGGACGCGTATCGCAAGGACGAGCACGTCTACGTGCACTTCGATTTGCCCGGCGTCGACCCCGACTCGATCGAGTTGACCGTCGAACGCAATTCGCTAAGCGTCTCGGCCGAGCGCAGTTGGTACTACGCCGACACCATCGAGGTGCTGGCCAGCGAACGCCCGCAAGGCAAGGTTTCGCGGCAACTCATCCTTGGCGAGAACCTCGACCTCGATCACCTCGAGGCCAACTACGACAAGGGTGTGCTCACGCTGACGATCCCCGTCGCCGAGTCGGCAAAGCCCCGCAAGGTGCAGGTTGGTTCCAACGAGGCCAAACGAGCAATCACCGTCTGAAATCAACCGAATACGTACGCACGCGGGGATGACTCCGAAAGGGTCGTCCCCGCTTGCGTTTTCTGTCGTCGTCCCGAGGTTGTCGGCGCCGGCGGCGAGGCTCAGTCGTCGCCGTCGCCCAATCGGGCAATCTCGGCGCGTAGCGCGGCCACCTGATGTTGCAGCGCGATGATCTGCGCCATGGCGTTGTGGGGCACGCCGTCGCGGCGCATCGAAAAGGCTTGCCCGATGGCCTCGATGTCGTTGCGCGAGTATCGGCGATGATTGCCATCGGTGCGTTGCGCGGCGCAGACGCCGGCTTGGTCCATGCGCCGGATCACCTGTGGGTCGACCCCGAAGAGGTCAGAGACGACCGCCAGCGTGAAGAGCGGCTCGGTGGGATCGTCCAGTCGCACATGCCAGTCGAATCGGTCGGCGCCAGCCATACGGCGACTCTACTCGCCGAGAGATGCTTTGGGCCATCTCACCGACAGGTATTCTGTCGATGAGAATTCTGCGTCAGAGACCCCACACTCGGGTGGCGTTGCCGCAGACGATGGCCTCGCGCTCCTCGGAAGGAATCCCTTCGAATTCTTGGTCGACGAGCGCCCGTGAATCGGGCCACGTGCACGCCGGGTGGGGATAGTCGGTCGACCACATCATGTTGTCGACGCCGATCTCGTAGCGCAGGTTGTGCACGGCGAACGGCTCGTGGATGAACGTGGTGAACATGTTCCGGCGGTAGTAGAAGCTAGGTGCTTCGGTGATCTCGTCGAACGGGTAGTTGCGCTTGGTCGCCATCTCGTCGAGATGGAACAGCCACCAGGGGATCCATCCGACGCCGGGCTCGACCCACACGGTCTTGAGCGCGGGGAAGCGTTCGAAGACACCGCTCAAGATGAAGTTGCCGTACTGCACCGACGTGAACATGCCCGACATCGGCTGGATGGTGCCTTGCGCGAACTGCGGCATCTCGCCTTTGTAGTACGTCAGTGGCGCGAGGCCGATGTGGAAACACGCCGGCAGTTCGCTGTCTTGGATGGCGGCCCACAATGGGTCGTAAACATGGTCGTAGTAGTCGGGCGCTCCCAGTTCGATCGGATACACCGGAAGTTGCAGCGACTTGCCGCCGAGCTCGGCGATGCGGGCCACTTCGTCGACGGCGACGCCGACGTCGTGGATCGGAATCTGATATGAGGCGATCAATCGCTTGGGATCAGCCGACGCGAACTGCACGAGCGTGTCGTTGAATGCTTGCGTCGCTTCGCGCCATCCACTCTTGATCAGGTAGAGGTAGCGGAACGCGCTGAACTCGCAGTAGCACACTTCGACATCGACGCCGTCCTGGTCCATGTCCTTGAGGCGCTCGATGGGGTTGTGGTTGCCCTCGCGACCGATCGCGTGACGTACCCCTTCGAAGCCCCGCGGCATCGAGTTCATGCCTTGGCGGATCGCCACGCCACCACCCACGGCGGCTGCCGCGGCGTCGTAGTCCTCGTGAAACTTGCTCGCAAGGTTGCCCTTGACCGCGTCATGCGTGACCGTGACGTGGGAGTCGGCCGAAACCAGCCGTTCTCTCGCTGCCGTGCCCATATGTCCCCCTACTACTTGCGCTGATGGCGGGCCGGGTCGCACCCGGCCCGCCACCATTGAATCAGGCGCCGCCCTCGAGGAGCGTCACCGTCAGCGGCGCGAAGGTCGCGCCGGTCGTCTCGACCTTGTCCTTCTTCAGCGCGTCGACCGCCTTCTGCGCATAGGTCATGTTCTGCGCCTTGGCGTCAGGAGCCTTGGTGAGCACCGTCTTGCCCTCCAGGTTCTTCGTGCCCTGCGCGATCTTGACCGTCTGGTCCCATGCCGTCGTGTCGAGAATGCCGATGCCCTTGGTCGATGGCCAGATCAGCTTGTTGATCTCGTTCATCTGCCACAGCTGGTGGCTCTTGCCGAGCTTGGAACCCTTTGCCACCACGATGTCGGCACACTTCTGCGCGTTGTCACGGCAGTAAATCCAGCCTTGGAACGAGGCCTGAAGAAACTTGATCGTGGTGTCCTGGTACGTCTTATCGGACGCCAGCTTGGGGCCGTTGGCCCAAATCGCGTCCTGCAACATCGCCACGCCCTCTTTGTTGTAGTCGATGACGTTGAAGTCGGCCGGCGTATAGAGCGCCCCCGTCTTCGGGTTCTTGGCTTCGAGCACCTGCGCGTACTCGTTGTACGTCATTGCCTCGGCGGCGTCGATACCGCCGGAGAGTAGAGCTTTCATGTCGAAGTCCTGCTGCACGTTGGTGACGTCCTTCGCCGGATCGAGACCCGCCTTGGTCATCGCCGCGAAGACCTCGTACTCGTTGCCGAAGCCCCAGTTGCCGACCTTCTTGCCTTTGTAGTCGGCGCCCTTGGTGATGTTCTTGTCCTTGAACGAGACCTGCAAGGTGCCCGACTTCTGGAAGACTTGTCCAACGTTGACGATGTCGGCGCCGGCCTCGCGCGACGCGAGCGCCTTTGGTACCCATGCCAGCGCAAAGTCGACTTGGCCGTCCGCGAGCACCTTTTGCGGCACGATGTCGACACCGCCTTCGATGATCGACACATCGAGACCTTGGGCCTTGTAGAAGCCCTGATCGACCGCGGCGAAGTAGCCGGCGAATTGGGCCTGTGTGAACCACTGCAATTGCAACTTCACCTTGGTCAGATCGCCCGTACTCGACGTCGAGCTCTTGTCGTCACCACACGCTGCTGCGACGAGCACTAGCGCGATGATGGCCGCAACCTTCCTCGTGACTCTGGTCCACTTCATTGCGTTTCCCTCCCGGGTTGCTTGATGTGTTGATGTCTACTCTTACTCAGCCTTCATCTCGACGATCGTCGAATTTTCCACGGCATGGCGATTCGCTCGAGCGCGATCGACAGCAGAAAGAACGCCAGACCGAGTAGGCATGCCCCCACTACGTAGGCCCAGCCGGCCGCGTCCCTCGAGTTGGCGATCGACTGTGAGATGCGTGACCCGAGTCCGTTTTGTAGGCCACCGAAATACTCCGATACGAACGCCGTCACGACGGCCAGGGGTGCGGCCTGGCGCAGTGCGACGAAGAAGAACTCGAGCGCGTGAGGCACCCGCACTTTGCGGATGATGTCCGCTTCGCCCGCACCGTAGCTGCGCATCAACTCCAGTTGCGTAGCGTCGGCCTGTGTTAACCCCTTGGAAACATTGATGAACACGAGAAAGAACACGACGACCGCCACCATCAAGCGGCGCGGAATCTCGCTCGTGATGACGAAGAGGTCATTGAAGATCGCGACGAGCACGATGATCGGCATCGCCGACACCGCGACCGCCATCGGCGCGATGAGTTCGTTGAGCAACTTGAACCGGCTCGCGGCGAAGGCAACCGCCGAGCCGAGGAAGACGCCGAGCAACAGCCCGATCAACGCGTTGGTTCCCGTCACCTGTGTTGCCTTGCGGATGAATGTGAAGTTGCCGTGGAACTGACCCCAGATGGCACTGGGCTTGGGCAAGAGATACGGCTTGATGTCGCGAACGACGACGAACAACTCCCACGCGACGAGGAAGAGGATGCCGAACGCGATCGGCGGGAGTATGGCGGCGAGCCGGCGCCGTGTCATCGGTCGTCCGCCGAGTTGACCCGATCGGTGTGCTCGAAGCCCCGCAGCGCTTCGCGGACTTCGGTGACCTTCTTGAAGAACTCGGTCGCCTCACGGGTGTCTTCGCTGCGCACGCCGAGGTCGACGTCGACGATCGCGGCGATGCGACCGGGTCGGGGCGACATCACGATCACGCGATCCGAGAGGTAGACCGCTTCGGGTATCGAATGGGTCACGAACACTACCGAGCAACCCGTCTCCGCGCAGATGCGGATGAGTTCGGTCTGCATGTGTTCACGGGTCATCTCGTCGAGCGCGCCGAACGGTTCGTCCATGAGCAGCAGCCCGGGGGAGAAGGACAACGCTCGCGCGATCGCCACGCGCTGTTGCATGCCCCCCGACAACTCCCACGGATGGTGGTCGGCGAACTCGTCGAGCTTGACGAGGCGCAACATTTCGAGCGCGCGCTCACGGCGCTTGGCGCGATCCCACGATTTCAACTCCAACGGCAATTCGACGTTGCGGGCAACCGAACGCCATTCGAAGAGGCCGGCTTGTTGGAACGCCATGCCGTAGTCCCCGTCGAGGCGGGCTTGCGCAGCCGGTTTGCCGTGGACGGTGATCGCGCCCGACGTCGGCTCGATGAGGTTGGCGATCAGTCGCAACATGGTGGACTTGCCACAACCCGATGGCCCGATCAACGAAATGAACTCTCCGGCGCGCAACGTGAGGCTCACGTCGTCGATGGCGCGGACCTGGTTGGGTCGGCCGTTATTGAACACCATGCTCACGCCGGCGACGTCCACTGCGAAGTCGCTCATGTCGTCGCCTCCCTGTGGCGGTTGCGGCTCACGTAGTTGTCGAGCAGCCCGACCAGCCCGGCCATGACGAGGCCGAGCACGGATGCGCCCACCACCGCGGTGAACACCTTGGCCGGGTCGCCGGTCGCCTCGCGCATGTATTCGAGAACCAATCGACCGATACCGCCCTTCAAACCCGTCGAAATCTCGGCCACGATCGTGCCGATCACCGCGGCGTTCGCGGCGAGGCGCAACGCGGGCATGAGATAGGGCACGGCTGCCGGAAGCCGCAACTTGAACAGCGTCGCGGACCATGGCGCGGCGTAACTCGCGAGCAACTCGACGGCGGCCGCGGGCGGCGACGTGAGACCGCGAAGCGCACCGATGGCGATGGGAAAGAAGGCGAGGAACGCGGCGATCACCGAAACCGACATCCACCTCTGCCACGTGAACCCGCCGATGTGCAGTCGTCCACCCCAGCTGACGACGAGGGGGGCGAGTGCGATGAGCGGCACGGTCTGCGACACGATCAACCACGGCAGCAGACCCCGCTCGACCACACGAAAGCGTGCCATCAAGATCGCCAGGCCCATGCCCACGACCACGCCGAGCAGCAAGCCAACCGATGCCAGCCGGAACGTGTACCACGCGCCTTCGGCGACAGCTTGCCCGACAGTGCGCGACGAGCCTCGTTGCTCGGGGCGTCCGAACCGACGCACCATGTCCCACACGTGGGGCATGGCCCGATTTTCGGACTTGGGCAACAGCTGCGCCCCGAAGACTTTGCCGCCGGCCTCAGGACCGACCGTCTTGTACAGCTCCCAGCACGCACACACGAGCAACAGTGCGAGCGCGAACATCACGACCCGGCGGGCGCGTGCTCGCACGCGTGCACGGCCCGCCTGTCTGTCGCCCATTCGCAAATCCGCCGTTGTCTAGGTCCTCGCGGCTACATGCTCGCGCACTGCGGGCATCACGTCATTCCCGTAGGCCAACAGCGTCTGTTCCTTGCCATCATGTTGCAGATAAATTGCGAACTGGTCGACGCCGAGTGCCTCGAGCTCCTTCAGACGAGCAACGTGTTCTTCAGGTGGCCCGAGGATGCAGAAGCGATCGACGACCTCGTCGGGCACGAACTGTGTATGCGTGTTGCCGGCGCGGCCATGCTCGTTGTAGTCGTAGTCGGACCGGCCCGCGATGTAGTCGGTGAGCGCCTGTGGCACGGCACCGCCGCCGGCCCCGTAGCGCGCCACGATGTCGGCGACGTGGTTGCCGACCATGCCGCCGAACCACCGCACTTGATCGCGCATGTGGCCGAGGTCGTCACCGACATAGGCGGGCGCCGCGACGCAGATCTTGACGTCGTCGGGATTGCGTCCGGCGGCAGCCGCCGCGTCTTTGACGGCCTTGATGCTCCAGGCTGCGATGTCAGGGTCGGCGAGCTGCAGAATGAAACCGTCGCCCACCTCGCCCGCCAGCGCGAGCGCCTTGGGCCCGTATGCCGCGACGTAGACGTCGAGCGCACTCTTGGCGCCCCACGGAAAGCGCAGGTGGTTGCCGTTGTAGTCGACCTCGCGTCCATTGGCGAGCTCGCGGATGACCTCGATGCTGTCGCGCAGTGTGGCGAGCGTGGTCGGCTTGCCGTTCGCGACGCGCACCGCGGAGTCGCCCCGGCCGATGCCGCAGATGGTGCGATTGCCGAACATCTCGTTGAGCGTGGCGAACAACGACGCGGTGACGGTCCAGTCGCGGGTCGCGGGATTCGTCACCATCGGCCCGACGATCACCTTGCGCGTGTTCGCGAGAATCATCGAATAGATGACGAACGGCTCCTCCCACAAGATGTGGGAGTCGAACGTCCACACGTATTCGAATCCTTCGAGCTCGGCGAGACGCGCCAACTCAACGGTCTTCGACGCCGGTGGATTCGTCTGCAGGACGACCCCGAACTCCATTGCGTTGTGCTCCTAACTTCGGCTTCTGAAGGCTGGTTGATTGGGGCCTTAGCGATTTTGCGGGAACCCGAGGTCGACTTTCGACGTGGCCGGATCGGGCCAGCGGCTCGTCACGACTTTGCTGCGGGTGTAGAAGTCGATGCCCTCGGGCCCGTACATGTGCTTGTCGCCGAACAACGACGCCTTCCACCCACCGAAGCTGTAGTAGCTCACGGGCACCGGCACCGGCACATTGATGCCCACCATGCCGACATCGATGTCGAATTGGAACCGGCGCGCCGCCCCGCCATCGCGAGTGAAGATGGCGGTGCCGTTGCCGTAGGGATTGGTGTGGACGAGCTCGACGGCTTCGTCGTAGGTGTCGACGCGCACGACGGACAAGACGGGGCCAAAGATCTCTTCTCGATAGCAGGCCATATCGGTGGTGACGTGATCGAGCAGTGTTACGCCGTAGAAGAAGCCCGTTCGTTCGGTGAGCGCGCTGCCGTCGACGACGACTTTCGCACCGGCGTGTGCCGCGGTCTCGACGTGGCCGGCCACGCGGTCGCGGTGCTCGCGTGTGATGAGCGGACCCATCTCGTTGCCGGGCTCGTCGCCGGGCCCGACCTTGATCTCGGCCATGCGGCTCTGTATGGCGTCGACCAACAGATCGCCGATGCCACCGACCGCAACCACCACGCTGATGGCCATGCAGCGCTCGCCGGCCGACCCGAATGCGGCCGACACGGCCGCGTCGGCGGCCATCTGGAGGTCGGCGTCGGGCAGTACCACCATGTGGTTCTTCGCGCCGCCGAGCGCCTGCACGCGCTTGCCTTGCTTGGTGCCGGTCTCGTAGACGTAGCGCGCGATCGGTGTCGATCCGACGAAGCTCACCGCGGCGATGTCGGGGTGCTCGAGCAAACGATCGACGGCCACTTTGTCACCGTGGACGACGTTGTAGACGCCAGCGGGCACACCCGCCTGCGCCAGGAGTTCGGCGACGAAGTTGGTGACCGACGGGTCTTTCTCGCTCGGCTTGAGCACGAACGTGTTGCCGCACGCGATGGCGTTGGCGAACATCCACATCGGGACCATTGCCGGGAAATTGAACGGTGTGATACCGGTGACCACGCCGAGCGGTTGACGGATCGAATAGACGTCGACGCCACCCGACGCCTGCTCGGTGTAGCCGCCCTTGAGGAGGTACGGCACACCGCACGCGAATTCGATGTTCTCGAGGCCGCGCGCGACTTCGCCCATGGCGTCGCCCTGGACCTTGCCGTGCTCGGATGTCAGCACGCGCGCGATGTCGAGCCGATAGCGGTCGACGAGTTCGCGCAACTTGAACAGGACTTCGGAGCGGCGAGAGAGCGACGTCGCCCGCCATTCGGGGAATGCCGCCGCGGCCGTAGCCACGGCGAGATCGACCTCGTCGACCGATGCGAAATCCACTTCGCCCGATTGCTCGCCGGTTGCAGGGTCATAGACACGACCGGTGCGCCCCGACGAACCCACGACCTCGGCGCCGCCGATCCAATGATGGATTCTGTTCATGGATTCCCCGCTCTGCCGGGGGCCGCTCGGGCCCTGGTCGCCGCCTCTGGTGGCGTTTTAGATGAGATATTGGCTCAGGCCACGCGGCAAATAGCGCCCATGGCCTTTGCGCCCCAGGTATTGGTTGTCGTCGATCACGACAACGCCCCGGCTGATCACCGTGTCGACCTTGCCGTCGATGACCGTGCCCTCGTACGCCGAGTAGTCCATGTTCATATGGTGCGTCTCGACGCTGATGCGCGTCTTGGCGTTGGGGTCGTAGACGACGATGTCGGCATCGGACCCGGGGGCGAGCACACCCTTCTTCGGATAGAGGCCGAACATGCGAGCCGGTGTGGTGGCACAGAGCTCGACCCACCGCGAGAGCCCGATCTCACCGTTCACCACACCTTGATAAATGGTGTCCATTCGGTGCTCGACCCCACCGATGCCATTGGGGATCTTCGAGAAGTTGCCTACTCCCAGTTCCTTCTGCTCTTTGAAACAGAAGGGGCAATGGTCGGTGGCGACGACCGAGAGGTCGTTCGTGCGCAGATAGTTCCACAGCGCCGCTTGGTGTCCTTCGGACCGTCGGCGGATCGGTGTCGAGCAGACGTATTTGGCGCCCTCGAAGCCGGGCAACGACATGTGCTCTTCGTAGCTGAAGTAGAGATATTGCGGGCACGTCTCGCCGAACACGTTGGCTCCCATGCCGCGCGCGCGGGCCACCGTTTCGACCGCTTCCTTGGCCGACATGTGCACGACGTAGAGCGGGCACTTGGCCACCTTGGCCAACATGATGGCGCGGTGCGTGGCTTCTTCTTCCATCTCGACGGGCCGAGTGTCGGTGTGAAACCGCGGATCGGTTTCACCGCGAGCGATTGCCTGCGCTATCAACACGTCGATGGCAGTGCCGTTCTCGGCGTGCATCATCAACATCGAACCGTTCTCTGCCGCGACCTGCATGGCCCGCAAGATCTGGCCGTCGTCGCTGTAGAACACGCCGGGATAGGCCATGAAGAGCTTGAAACTGGTGATGCCCTCGTGGTCCGAGAGATAGCGCATGGCCTTGAGGCTCTCGTCGTCGACCCCGCCGATGATCTGATGAAAGCCGTAGTCGATGGCGCAGTTGCCTTCGGCCTTGCGGTGCCAATTGGCCAAACCGTCTTGCACGTTTTCGCCGAATGTCTGCACGGCAAAGTCGATGATCGTCGTCGTGCCACCCCACGCTGCCGCGCGTGAGCCCGTCTCGAACGTGTCGGACGCGAACGTGCCGCCGAACGGCAACTCCATGTGCGTGTGTGAGTCGACACCGCCGGGGATCACATACTTGCCGGTGGCGTCGATCACGCGGTCGGCGTTGATGCCCAACGCCGCCGCCTGGCCGGGCTGCAACAGCGCGGCGATCGTCTCGCCGTCGACGAGCACGTCGGCCGCCGAGGCGCCGGTGGCACTGACGACCGTGCCGTTGTTGATGAGGATGCGGGCCATCTCGTTCCCCCAAGGTTGCGTCGGGTCGGGTTGTGGTGGGTCGGTCAGTCTTTGGTGAGGTCGCCGTACGCGTCGGGGCGGCGGTCACGGTAGAACGCCCACCGATCGCGCACGATCTTGATGAGGTCCATGTCGAGGTCGCGGACGATCAACTCGGGTTTGTGCGTGTCACCGGTGTCGCCCACAAACTTGCCTTCGGGATCGACGAAGTAGCTGGTGCCGTAGAAGTCGTCGTCGCCGAGGGGTTCGATGCCCACACGGTTGATCGCGCCGATGTAGTACTCGTTGGCGACCGCCGCCGCGGGTTGTTCGAGCTTCCACAGATACGACGACAAGCCGCGGCTCGTCGCCGACGGGTTGAACACGATCTCCGCACCGTTGACACCGAGCGCGCGCCAACCTTCGGGGAAATGGCGGTCGTAGCAGATGTACACACCGACCTTGCCGACCGCAGTGTCGAACACGGGATACCCACCGTCACCGGGTCGGAAGTAGAACTTTTCCCAGAACCCTTGCACATGCGGGATGTGTTGCTTGCGGTACTTGCCGAGGTACGTGCCATCGGCATCGACCACCGCCGCGGTGTTGTAGTAGAGGCCTTCACGAACACGTTCGTACATCGGCAAGACGATCACCGTGCCGAGCTCTTTCGCCACCGACTGGAACCGCTGGGTGGTCGGCCCGGCGGGGATCTCTTCGGTGTACTCGTAGTAGGCCGGGTCTTGCACCTGGCAGAAGTACGGGCCGTAGAAGAGCTCTTGGAAGCAGATCACTTGTGCTCCCTGCGCCGCGGCGTCGCGGGCGGCCTCTTCGTGCCGGTCGATCATCGATTCTTTGTCGCCGGTCCATTCGGTCTGCAGCAACGCGGCTCGTACGGTTCTCGCCATTCGCGACTCCGATCTGTCTCAGGATTGCCCGTTGGCAAACGTGTCGATCATCAATCGTACGTCGTCGCCGAGGGGGTACAAGATGGGGCAGGTGCAGCCGGCGGCCACGTACTCGGCGACCTTGGCCCGGCACTCGTCGGGCGTACCCGACGCAGTGATCATCTGGACAATGTCGTCGGGCACGAGCTTGGACGCCGCGACGACCTGGTCGTGGGAGGCGGGCCAGGTGAGCACCTCGCCGATGGCGTCGAGGAGTGACGCCGGCACACCGGACGCCTTCATGATGTGCGGCTGCTGCCCGAGGTATTGCGTGACCAGCAGCCGGGCGTTGTCGAGGGCCCGGGCCCGGTCTTCGTCGACCGAGCACACGACGAGCTGGGGCCGGTCGATGTCGTCGATGCTGCGCCCCGCCTTGGCGGCGCCGCGGGCGAGATGCTCCATCGCGGTCGCGTTGTACGCGGGGGATACAAGGTAGTTGAGCACTGCGCCGTCGGCGATCTCGCCGGTGAGCTCCATCATCTGCATGCCGGTCGCGCCGATGTAGATGGGTACGTCCTTGGGCCGGCGCTCTTGGTAGACGTAGTCGAGTTCGACGCCGTCGAGGTGCACGTACTCGCCGTCGAAGGTCACCGTCTCGTTGGCGAGCAACGCCCGTACCGCCGTGACCACTTCGCGCATCACCGTGAGCGGTCGGCGCCGGTCGATGCCGACCTTCTTGGCGAGCGGATCCCACCATGCTCCGATACCGAGGATCATCCGTCCGGGCGCGAGATCATCGAGCGTCGAGAACGTCGCGGCGAGTCGAGCCGGATTGCGGGTCCAACAGTCGACGACGCCCGAGCCGATCTTGATGCGATCGGTCACCGTCGCGAACGCGGCCATCGGTACGCAGCACTCGCGCACGAGACGGCTGTCGGCCTGCCACACCGCGTCGAAGCCCTGCGCTTCCGCGTATTGGACGTACTCCATGGCTTCGCGTATCGGGTGCGCGTCTTGGAGATACAGCGCCACGCCTCCGCGGGGTGCGTGTCCGTTGGTCATGTTCCTGCGCCTTTCATCAGAAGTTGTCCAGCGCGGCGAACAATCGCGACGCCTGCTCGGCGGCCTTCGCCCGTACCTCGGCCAAGTCGACGCGCGTCGGTGTGCCGTCGCGCAGTACGGGTTCACCGTCGATGGTGACGTCGAGCGCGCGCATGCCCGGTGTGAATGCGACGTGCCACGGCGAGTCGGCGTGGTCGTAGTTCCAGCGCACGGTGTCGTCGAGCGCTTCGGGCACCAACGCGTAGCCCTGTTCGAGCCAGGCCCATACCGTGTCGGGCGTGGCGGTGACGTCGTCTTCGCGCAGCCGCACAAAGGTGAGCCGCATCTCTTCGAGCATGTCGGCCCCGATGCCGTCGGTGCCGAGCACGATGGCGTTGGGCTGCGTCGCCGGGTGCGCGTAGCCGACCGCGTTGTTCATGTTGCTGCGACTGTTGTGGGCGATCGTGCCGGGCAGCGGCCGGTCGAGGTGCACGCAGTGCACGAGTAGCCAGTCGTCGCGGGCCAACCACTGCAGGCGTGAGCCCGCGTCGATGTCGACACGGTCTTCGCTGACATGGATGTGTACGCCCACGCCGAGGCGACGGGCCAGATCGGCACTTGCTTCGAGCGTGTCGTCCGCGCACGTGAAGGCCGCGTGCACGCCGACCATGCCTCGCCCACCGCCTTGTATGAAGCGTTCGCATTCGGCGAGGCCGCGCTCGGCAGCGTCCGTGGAAGAAGGTGGGGGCCACGCCCCGTCGTAGGGCGATCCGTCATCGTTCCATCGATCGGTGACGCCGTAGGCGGTGATCACGCGCACCCCGACCGCGGCGCACGCGTCGGCGATGACCGACAGCGAGCCTTCGATGGCATTGGGCGATTCGTGATGGTCGATGATGGCGGTGGTGCCGCACATGAGTGCTTCGACGGCGCCCAACGTTGCCGACCAGTGCAACATCTCGAGATCGAGTGCGGCGTCGACGCGCCACCACACCTGTTGCAGGATCTCCGTGAAATTGGTGGGGTTCTTGGGGGTCGCAGGCATGCCGCGTGCGAGTGCCGAGTACAGGTGATGGTGGCCGCAGACCAGTCCAGCGGTCGTATCAGTCATCGCCGGTGTCCGCGGCGCGCATGGGCAGCGTCGCGCGCCAGGTGCCGTCGAGGTCGTGGAGCGCCGCGGCGACCGCGCCGGCGGTGGGTACGAGACCGATTTCGCCGACGCCCTTGATGCCGTAGGGCGCGCGCGGTTGCGGCACCTCGATCAAGATGACGTCGATCGGTGGCACGTCCTTCGCGCGCAAGATGCCGAGTGAGCGCAGCGTCATGTTGGTGGGGAAGCCGCGGTCGTCGGAGGGGAAGTCTTCGGTCAGCGCGTAACCGAGTCCCATGTGCACCGAGCCCTCGATCTGTCCTTCGCACAGCGTCGGGTTGACCGCCCGGCCGACATCGTGGGCGGCGATGACGCGTTCGATCTTGCCGGTGGCGCGGTCGATCACCGCCATCTGTGCCGCGTAGCCGAACGCGGAGTGGATGATGGGATGCTCGACGTCGTCGGTCAGCTTGTTGGTCCAGTCGACGCGGAACTCACCTTCGTAGTCGACGTCGACCTGGCAGCCGTCGGCGAGCGCAGCGCGGCACGCATCGGCAACCGAACCTGCACCCATCAGCGTGCCTCTCGAACCCGTCGTCTGACCGGCGCCGAGTTCGCGGGTCGTGTCGACGATGACCTTGATGCGCGCCGGATCGATGGCGAGTTCTTGCGCGGCGACCTGCAGCGCCACTGTGTGGATACCTTGGCCCATCTCGGTCCAACAATGCCGCACTTCGACGGTGCCGTCGGCGGCGAAGCGCACGACCGCCCGTGCGATCTCCTTGAACCCGTTACCGAGGCCGCTGTTCTTGAGCCCGAGGCCGAGTCCGACCGCTTTGCCGGCCTCGCGCGCCTGCTCGTACGCGGGCTTGACCGCATCGAGGCAACGCTCGGCGCCGGCGCAGCCGTCGTCCATGATCTGACCTGGTCCCCACAATTCGCCGGGGTGGATGACGTTGCGCTTGCGCATCTCCCAACCGCTGATGCCGACAGCCTCGGCGAGACGGTCGATGACGCCTTCCATCGCGAACTGGGCCTGGTTGGCGCCGAATCCTCGGAACGCGCCGCACGACGGATTGTTGGTGCGCACCGCGACCGCCCGTACGTCGATGGACCCCACCCGGTACGGCCCCGAGGCATGTCCGGCGGCCCGCTCGAGCACCTTCATGCCGACCGACGCGTAGGCGCCCGAGTCGCCGACGGCGCGCACTCGTACGGCAGTGAGCGCACCTTCGGTGTCGCAGCCGGCCCAGTATTCGAGGCGGATGGGATGGCGCTTGGGGTGGATCAGCAGTGACTCTTCGCGCGACAAGGTGCACTTGACGGGCCGGCCCAACAACCACGCGGCGAGCGCGGTCTGCGCCTGGTTCGACATGTCTTCTTTGCCGCCGAATGCACCGCCGTTGGAGACGAGCTCGACCGTGACCCGAGAGTTGTCGATATCGAGCACTCGCGCGATGTCGTTGCGGTCGTCCCACACGCCTTGACCGCCGGAGTAGACGTGCATTGTGGCAACTGCGCCGGCGGCGTCGAGTGTCGGCACCGCCAGCGTCGACTCGGGTTCCAAAAATGCGTGCTCGATACGTTGCGTCTGGAAGACCTCGTGCACGACGTGCGCCGCGCCCGCGAGCGCGCCGTCGACGTCGCCGCGTTGGTACTCCGACACGGAGAGCACGTTGGAGTCGGTTCCCCACACTGCGATCTCGGGGTCGTCGATGGCCGCAACGGCGTCGACCAGTGGGCGCAGCACTTCGTAGTCGACATCGACGAGCTCGGCTGCGGCGCGAGCATTTTGGCGAGTGTCGGCGACGACGACAGCCAGCACGTCGCCCGAACACGACGTCAGCCCGTCGACGGGAATGAGCACCGGCCAGTCCTTGTAGATGATGCCGACGCGCAGCTCGCCCGGCACATCGGCCGCGGTGAACACCGCGTTCACTCCAGGAGCGGCCAAGGCCCGCGCCGTGTCGATGGCCCGCACGCGCGCTCGCGTGTGCGCGGTGAGATGGAGCGCCGCGTGCAACATGCCCGGCACGCGGATGTCGTCGACGTACCCACGGTCGCCCAGCGCCAACTCCCGCGCTTCGTACTTGACGCCACTGGCGCCCACCTCGGCGCCCAGCTCGACGGGCAGTTGCTTGCCTTTGGCAACGGCGTCGATGGCTTCGAGGATCTTGACGTAGCCGGTGCAGCGACACAGATGGGCGCCGAGATGGCGAGCCATGTCGTGGGGCGCGAGGTCGGCACCCTTCTTGTCGATCTGCGCCTTGGCGCGGATCACGATGCCGGGGATGCAGAAGCCGCACTGCAAACCGCCGACAGCGGCGAACGCGCTGGCATAGGAATCGCGCTCTTCCTCGGACACGCCTTCGAGGGTCACGATCGACTTGCCGGCCGCCCGCGTCAAAGGCAGCTGGCAGGCGACGACGGCCTTGTCGTCGAGCAGCACCGTGCAACACCCACATTGACCCGATGGCGAACAACCGTCCTTCGGGGACGTGATGTCGAGCTCTTCGCGCAGGGCCGCCAACAGGTGCGGATGGTCGGCTCGTACGTGCGCCTCTTGCCCGTTGACGGTGAAGGTCACCCGGGTATCGTTCACAGTGTCACTCATCGACGACCTCCGGTGGCGGGACGACGCCGCGCTGTGCGGTGATTATCGCGTAGTGCTCGGTCTCGCGGTAGCGCTCGAAGTCAAAGAGAGTGCCCTTGTAACGTTCGCACCAATCAAGATCACAGGATGCGGTGATCACTTCGTCAGCTGTTGTAAGTGTTTGCGCGACGATCTGACCGGACGGAGCGACGATCATCGACTGCGCGAGCGACGCGACGCCTTCTTCGACGCCGCCCTTGGCCACGCCGACGACCCACGTGCCGTTCTGATACGCGCCCGACTGCATCACGAGCGCATTGTGAAATCCTTGTAAAATGTCTTGCGAGGGATCGGGCGCGTAGTGAATCGGCGTGTTGTAACCGCACAAGATCAATTCGACGCCTTGTAGCCCCATCACGCGGTAGGTCTCGGGCCAGCGCCGGTCGTTGCAGATCATCATGCCGGTGATACCGCCGAAGGCTCGCCACACGCCGAACCCGTCGGGCCCCGGCTCGAAGTAGTAGCGCTCGAGATGTTGGAAGGGCCGCCACGGCTCATGCTTCTCGTGGCCGGGTACGTGGATCTTGCGGTACTTGGCGACGATGCGCCCATCGCGTTCCACGAGGATGGCCGTGTTGTGGCGGTGACCCTGCGGGGTCAGCTCGGCGTAGCCGAGACAGAATCCGACGCCGAGCCGTGCGGCCTCGTCGAACAGTGGTTGCGTGTCGACCGACGGCATCTCGGTCTCGTAGTAGTGGTCGGCATCGCGCAGGTCATCGACCCACCATCGGGGAAAGAACGTGGTGAGCGCCAACTCGGGGAAGACGACGAGCTGCGCGCCGCGTTGATGGGCGGTGCGCAGCAGCGCGATGAGGCGCTCGACGACATCGCGGCGCGAGTGGTCGCGTTGGATGGGACCCATCTGTGCCGCAGCGATCTCGACGAAGCGGGACATATCAGGGCTCCTCGGCCAGCTGCACCAAGACGTCGAACAAAACGTTGATGCCGGCCGCGAGATCGTCGGGGTCAGTGTGCTCGGCCACATTGTGCGACAGCCCGTCGTGCGACGGCACGAAGATCATGGCGGCGGGACACAGGCGCGCCAACATCTGCGCGTCGTGCCCTGCTCCGGACGGGATCCGACGCACCTTGTAGTCGAAGGCGAGCGCGCTCGTCTCGACGAGATCGACCAAGCGGTCCTCGAAGCGCACGGGCTCGAACCGGGCCAGTTTCCGCGATTCGACCTTCACCCCTTCTTCGCTCGCGGCGCGCTCGACGAAACGCGCCAAGTCGCGTTCCGCTTCGCGCAACACGTCGTCGTCGGTGTTGCGCAAGTCGACGGTGATCTTGGCGCGCGCCGCAACGACGTTGACCAGACTCGGCTGCAGTTCGATGGCGCCGACGGTGCCGACCTGGACCCCGCCGACCCGCGAGACCATCTCGCGCACATAGGTCGCAACGCGCGCTGCCACGTAGCCCGCATCGTGGCGCATCGCCATCGGCGTCGTGCCGGCGTGATTGGACTGGCCGGTGAACGTGATCTCTTGCCACGAGATGCCCTGCACACCGGTGACCGCGCCGATGGTGAAACCCTCGGCCTCGAGCACTGGTCCTTGTTCGATGTGGAGTTCGACGAAGGCGTGGGGAACGATCATCGGGCACGGAAGCGAGCCGGCGTAACCGATGCGGTCGAGTTCGTCCCCCAACACCGTGCCGTCGTTGCCGACGACATCGCGCGCCGACTCGACGGTCATACCGCCGACGTAGACGAGCGACCCGAGCATGTCGGGCGCGTAGCGCGCGCCCTCTTCGTCGGTGAAGAACGCAACCGCGATCGGACGGCGCGGTCGGACACCGCGCCCGATCAAGCTCTCGATCACTTCGAGACCAGCGAGCACGCCGTAGGCGCCGTCGAGGCGGCCGCCGGTCTTGACCGTGTCGATGTGGCTGCCGCACATCACCGGCGGCAGGTCCGGCTCGCGTCCGCCCCACACGCCCGCGACGTTGCCGATGGCGTCGACGCGAACGTCGAGATCCAGATCGCGCATCCACGACACGACGAGATCGCGGCCGGCTCGATCGTCATCGCTGAGCGCCAGGCGCGCGACCCCGGTGGTGTCGGGGATGGCGCCGACCCGCGCCAACTCGTCGAGGCGCCCCAGCACGCGCTTGACATCGATGCGGGTGGACGTATCCGTCAGCCGTCGATCGTGGGCCACCATGCCAAGACAGGCTAACCGCCAGGGCTCCACCTCCGGCAGGTGCACGACTTGCGCTGTTAGCGTCACCAGCCGTGATCTTGGCTGTCCGGAACCCTGCAGCATGACCTTGGCGACGTTGCTCGTTGTCGGGTGCTTGTTGGCCGTCGTCGCGGCGGTCGTCGTCAGCCGGCAGAGGTTTCGCGCCACCGATGCGACAAATGCCCGTGCCGGTATGTTGGCTGCTGCGGAGTGGCTCGAAGACGAAACCCAGTGCAAGCTGCGCGCCGAGTTGTGGGACATGCACAAGCTCGGCACCAACGTCCCCTCCAACATCGCGTACGTGGCGACCGCCGACGAGGTGGGTCGTGTCTGCCAGACGATCGGGTACTACGTGAAGCGCAATGTTGTTCCGGGCGACGTGGTCATAGAGAACTGGGGCCGAGAGATGGTGAGCACCTGGGATGCGTGCAAGCCGTGGGCCGACTTTCGACGCGCGGAAGAAGACCCGACTGTTTGGGCCGACTTCGAGTGGTTGGCCAACGAGTCCCTGACGAAGTATCCGCGGCCGGCTGGTGAAGCCGATGCATGATCCTCGGACGATCCGTCCCGACACGAAAAGCAACGCGCCGTTCATCGTCTCGACGAGCGGGGCGCGTTCGTCCTACGTAAGTCTGGAGCCGATGTTGTCCGTGCGATGGGTGTCCGTGCGATGAGTGTCACCGTCGCTCGCTCACTCGACGAGGCCCTCGAGTCGCTCGCCCGCATGCCGCAGTCGATGGTGCTCGCCGGCGGCACCGACGCCATGGTCGAGATCAACTTCGGGCACCGCCGGCCGCAGCACGTGGTCGCGGTCGATCGTGTGCCCGAACTCAACGAGTGGCAGCACCACGGTTCGATGGTGCGTATCGGCGCCGGCGTGACCTACGCCGCGCTCGAGGCGACCCCGTTCAGCACGCTCGTGCCGGCGCTCGCCCACGCCGCCCGCACGGTGGGCTCTCCACAGATCCGTAACGCCGGCACTCTTGGCGGCAACGTGGCCATGGCCTCACCCGCGGGCGACACGTTGCCGGTGCTCGCTGCGCTCGACGCGTCGATCGAACTGCACCGCGTCGGTGGGGTGCGCGTCGTCCCATGGCACGAGTTCTTCGTCGGTCCCAAGAACACGACGCGACAGGACGACGAGCTCGTCGTCGCGGTCCATGTGCCGGTGCGACGCGGTCCCCAGTCGTTCCTCAAGGTGGGCACGCGCAACGCCATGGTCATCGCGGTCGCTTCGGTATGTCTCGTGGTCGACCTCGACGAGCGCACGGTGCGGTGCGGTCTCGGCGCAGTCGGCCCAGTGCCCTTGCGCGCGCCGGCTGCCGAGTCGTGGGTAACCGACCAACTGGTCTGGACCGACGATTCAGTGCAACCCCGCGAGCCCTCAGTGGCCCGCGCGTTCGGTGGTCGTGTCGGTGAAGCGGCCCGCCCCATCGACGATCATCGCGGCACTGCTGCGTTTCGTCGCCATGCGATCTCGGTGTGCGCGGAGCGTGCGCTCGATCGTGCCTTCGCAGGCCAGAGCCCGAACGAGATGCGATGATCGACGAAGAAGACGTCTCCTACCGGTTGCGGGTCAACGGCGCGGACCACGATGTCCCGAGCGCGTGGCTCGGTGAAAGCCTGCTCTATGTGTTGCGCGAGCGCCTCGGCCTGCCCGGGTCCAAGAATGCCTGCGAACAAGGCGAATGTGGTTCGTGCTCGGTGCTCGTCGATGGCCGGTTGGTTTGTGCGTGCCTCGTGCTCGGCGCGACGGCCGTCGATCGCTCGATCACGACGGTCGAGGGGCTCACCGACGAGTCCGGCGCGCTGTCGGTCGTGCAGCAAGCGTTCGTCGACGCCGGCGCCGTGCAGTGCGGGTTCTGCACGCCGGGGTTGGTAATGACCGTGCACGACTTGCTCGAACGACCACACGTCGCCAGTGAGCTCGAGTTGCGCGAAGCGATCTCGGGCAACCTGTGCCGTTGCACGGGTTACGGCCGCATCATCGACGCCATCGACCGGGCATTTGCCGACTTCGAGAGAGACCGACCATGACCGTCGTCGGCACGCGTCGTCGTGCGCCGCGGGTGGGGGAGAGCGCGCCCCGTCCCGACGGTGTCCCCAAAGCGCAGGGCCGTTTCGCGTTCGGTTCCGACCTGTGGGCCGAAGGCATGTTGTGGGGCAAGACGCTCCGTTCGCCGCATGCGTCGGCGCGCATCGTGCGGCTCGATGTGGCTCCCGCGCTGCTGATACCCGGTGTGCGTTGCGTGCTGACGCACGAAGACGTGACGGGGTCGCCGTACTACGGCCTCGAACACCGCGATCAACCGGTCTTCGCCCGTGACGTCGTGCGCTATCACGGCGAGCCGGTCGCCGCGGTTGCGGCCGATCACCCCGAGACGGCGCGGCGAGCGCTCGAAGCCATCATCGTCGAGTACGAGCGGCTCACTCCGCTGGTCGATGCCGAAGAGGCGCTCGTCGCCGATCCGATCCATCCCGATGGCAACCTCGTGCGCCACCTCCGCATCCGTCACGGTGCGGTCGACGCACCACTGCCATCCGACGCCGTGTCCGTCGAAGGCGTCTACGAAGTCGGGATGCAAGACCAGGCCTTCATGGGCCCCGAATGCGGTCTGGCCATACCGTCCGACGACGGCGGCGTCGAGTTGTACGTGTCGACACAGTGGTTGCACGTAGACCGCGATCAGGTCGCCGCGTGTCTGGGGCTGCCCGACGACAAGGTGCGCCTGACCCTCGCGGGAGTGGGTGGTGCGTTCGGTGGCCGTGAGGACGTGAGCCTGCAGGTGCACGTGTGCCTACTGGCGTTACGCACCGGTCGCCCTATCAAGATGGTGTACAGCCGCGAAGAGTCGTTCTTCGGGCACGTGCATCGTCATCCGGCGCGTATGTGGTATCGCCATAGCGCTGCACCCGACGGCACGATCTTGCGAGTCGACGCGCGCTTGATGTTCGACGGTGGTGCCTATGCGTCGTCGTCGAGCGCGGTCATCGCCAACGCGTCGTGCTTCGCGGCCGGTCCCTATCGCGTGCCGATCGCCGCGATCGACGGATACGCCATGCGCACCAACAATCCGCCGTGTGGTGCGATGCGTGGTTTCGGTGCGGTGCAGACCTGTTTTGCGCACGAGGCGCAGATGGACAGGCTCGCCGTCGCACTCGGCATCGACCCCGTCGAGTTGCGGTTGCACAACGCGCTGGCTCCCGGCGATGTGCTCATCACCGGTCAGGCCATCACCGGTACCGCACCGGTGGCCGAACTGCTGCGCAGCCTCGTCGCTGCTCCGTTGCCGCCTGATCGCCTCGCCGACGAACTGCTGGCGCGGCCCGGTGGTGCCGGCCGCACCGCGGATGATGTTCATGTGCGTCGAGGTGTCGCCATCGCGATCAGTTTCAAGAACCTGTTGTTCTCCGAGGGATTCGACGACTACTCCACGGCGCGTTGCCGCTTGGAAAATGGGTTGGTCACCGTGCACAGCGCGTGCGCGGAGGTCGGGCAAGGCTTCGTGACGCTGGCACAACAGATCGCGCGTGAGACGCTCGGCATCGACGAGGTCGTCCTCGCCGCCGCCGACACCACTATCGGGTCGGCCGGCAGCACCTCGGCGAGTCGTCAGACGTGGATGTCGGGCGGCGCAGTGTGGCGGGCGTGTCTCGCCGTGCGGGCACAGGTGCTCGCCGCGGTCGCCGCCGACCGTGGGTGCGCGGTGGATTTGCTCGAGTGGATCGACGATCAGATCGTCGTGCCCGACGGCCCGCCGATTGCAGTGCGAACCTTCAGTGAAGGTCGAGTGTTCGAAGAGGTGGTCGAGTATCACCACGAACCGACGAGCCCGCTCGACGAGAACGGTCAAGGCAACGCCCATGTGTCGTTCGCGTTTGCCGCGCATCGTGCGGTGGTCGATGTCGACGTCCAGTTGGGGTTGACGCGGGTGGTCGAGATCGCGACGACGCAAGACGTGGGCCGTATCCTCAATCCGCTACAGGCACTCGGTCAGATCGAAGGCGGTATCGCGCAGGGCGTCGGTCTTGCGGTGATGGAGGAGATCGTGTTCGACACGGGTCGCGTGCGCAATCCCAGTTTCACCGACTATCTGATCCCCACCGCGCTCGACATGCCCTTGGTGTCGGTCGTCGAATTGATCGAACAGCCCGAGCCCGGCGCTCCGTTCGGGGCCAAGGGCATTGGTGAACCGCCGACGATCTCGTCGACTGCTGCGATTGCGGCCGCGGTGCGCAACGCCACCGGGCTGGCGTTGACTCGTGTACCAATCCGTCCCGACGACATCGCACTCCCTGAGGGCGTCCACAAGTCAAGGGGCCCGAGCGGCCCCGATCGGAGCGGAGAACTATGAGCCGACTCGTCTTGCGCGGCGCGCGGTGGCCCGGCGATGTGGCCATCGCCGATGAGTACATCGTCGAGGTGGGTTCGATCGCGGCGGCGCCCGGTGACACGGTGATCGATTGCACCGACTGCATCGTGACGGCCGGCTTTGTCAACACGCACCACCATCTCTACCAGTGGATGACCCGCGGTCGCGCGGTCGGCTGTGATCTGTTCGGATGGCTGGTCGAGCTGTACCCGGTGTGGGGTCATCTCGATGTCGACGACGTTCGCGCCGCGGCGCTCGTCGGTCTCAGCGAGCTGGCGTTGTCGGGCTGCACCACCGCGTTCGACCATCACTACCTCGTGCCCCGCGGGGACGATCGGGTTTTCGACGCGGTCGTCGATGCGGCGCGTATGGTCGGCGTGCGCTTGCATTTGTCCCGCGGTTCGATGGATGTCGGCGAATCGCGCGGCGGCTTGCCTCCCGACCACGTGGTCGAAGATCACGACTCGATCCTGGCCTCGACCGAGCGCATCATCGCCCAGTACCACGACGGTGAACGCATCTGCGTGGTCGTTGCCCCGTGTAGCCCGTTCACCGTGAGCCGTGAGTTGATGATCGATTCGGCGGCGTTGGCGCGCCGGCACGGCCTTCGGTTGCACACACATCTCGCCGAGACGATCGACGAGGACGAGCATTGCCTCGCGCGATTCGGCGCCCGACCGCTCGACCTCATGGACGACTGGGGCTGGGTCGCGTCCGACGTCTGGTACGCGCACGGCGTGCATTTCGCCGACACAGAAGTGACCCGCCTCGGTGTCAACGGCGTTGGTGTTGCGCACTGCCCGTCGTCCAACGCTCGACTCGGTGCGGGCATGTGCCGTACCGTCGATCTCCGGGCCGCGGGTGCACCGGTCGGTCTCGGTGTCGACGGCGCGGCATCCAACGAGAACGGTCGCCTCTTCTCCGAATTGCGCCAGTCGCTGTACACCGCCCGGCTCAGAGCGCAGCACGGCGGCGCGCTCATGCCGGTGGATGCGCTCGATATCGCCACGCGTGGCGGCGCGCAGTGCCTCGGGCGCGACGACATCGGTGCGCTCGAGGTCGGCCGGCGTGCTGACCTCGCGGTGTGGGACGCCAGCGACCTTACCGACTTCCGCGACCCCATCGACGGGCTCGTGCTCGGCCCCGACCGCCAGGTGCGGGACCTACTCGTGGGCGGCGAACGCGTCGTGCAGGAGGGTCGTCTCGCCGGCGTCGATCTGCGCGAGGCCAAGCAAGACCTGGCTCGCCGAGCAAAGCGGCTGTGGCCCTAACGGCCGGAGGTGGTCATGGGCGCCCTCGTTCCCGTCATCGACATCGCCGGTTGGTTTTCCGGCGACGAGGTGGCGCGGCGCAGGGTCGCGCACGCGGTCGACGACGCCTGCCGGCAGTCGGGCTTCTTCCAAATTGTCGGTCACGGTATCGACGACGCGTTGCGCCAGGACGTCAAGGACGCGGCCGACGAGTTCTTCGCGCTATCCGACGATGAGAAGCGGCGATACGAACCCGCATCACGCGAGATCAACCGCGGCTATTCGCGTCGCAACAGCGAGAGCCTCTCGTATTCGACCGGCGTCGTGCGGCCCCCCGATCTCGCCGAGGCGTTCATCGTGGGCAACGATCGGGTCGTCGATGGCGATCCCTATTTCGAGGCCGAGCGTCATCGCAGCTTCGCCCCCAATCTGTGGCCCAGCCGCCCCGCCCGTATGCACGACGTGGTTTGGGCCTACTACTCGGCCGTCGACGCGCTCTCCCACGAGATGTGCGATATCGCAGCCATGGCACTCGGGCTCGACGCCGACTTCTTCGCTCGCCGCGTCGACAAGGCGATCGCGACACTGCGCTGCAATTGGTACCGGCGCACCGCCGACGAGGTGACGCTGCCCCACGGTCAGATGGCCCTTGGTGCTCACACCGATTACGGCATCCTCACGGTGCTCATGGCCGATGCGATCCCCGGGCTTCAGGTGATCGCCGGCGACGGTCAGTGGCACGACGTCGTGCCGCTCGAGGAAGGGTTCGTCGTCAACACCGGCGACGCGCTGGCGGTGTGGACCAACGACGAATGGATGTCGACGATCCATCGCGTCGTTCCGTCGGCCGCGCCCGGTGCCGAGCGCCGCCGGTCCTTCGCGTTCTTCCAAGACGGCAACTACGACGCGATCATGGAATGTCTGCCGACGTGTACGTCGGCCGAACGTCCGCCGCGCTACGCGACGATCTCGCTCGGCCAGCATGTGCTCGACAAGATCGTCGGCGGGCGCACGCAGACCGCGGCACAGTCGGCGACACAGACCACCGGCGATCGCCTGTAGCTGCCTACGCGACTGCTGCAGCGGCCCGCATCGTCGCGAGGTATCGGGCGGTCGCCTTGCGTTGCAGAAGGCGCGCCACCGGTGGGCAGGCGCGTGCCAGGGGATTGCGCGGTTGCGACACGACAACGATCTCGAACACGATGCTGTCGTCCTCGTGTCGGATCACGGTGAACGACTCCTCACCGCGCTCGGGGTGCGTTGACAGCGTGCCGTAAGCAAAGCCATAGCGATCAGCGGTGTCGACGACATCGACAATCCGACACGTCGCCTCGATGAAGCCCACGGGAAGCGGTGCGCTCAACGCAACAACGCCATCGACGGTTGGTGGCCCTTCGGCCAAGACCACGAACCCCGAGGCTTTGTGCATCTCCCATGCCCTCAATGCATCACGCGCGCGCGCAAAGACCGGGCCACCGTGGCCGAGCACAGTCGAACTCGAATCGCGTCGGTATCCGGCAGGGCAGCCTGCTTGCGATGTGAGCCCGACCGGCGCGTACGTAACGGCGTCGTTGCGTGCGCGATCCAGCAAGGGGTGCAGGGATTCTGGGGTTGGACGCCGGAGCCGAATCGCCACGCCGCATTCTCGCTGAAATGTGCGACGACGCGCCGTCATAGGTCGGGTTTGGGTTTTCTCAAGTTCGAATTGCGCGGAGTCGACAACGATTCGTACGGCCAACCAGAAGGGGCACCTCTTCAACATGAGCGGATCAAGTACAGCGTTACTGACTCACGACCTTTTGGCTGAGGCGAGCGAACGGTTGCCCCCGTTGCCCGCCGCCGCGAATCGGCTCACGACGATGCTTGCTGACAATGACGTTGACTTTCGGGCGGTCGTCGACATTGTCACCTATGACCCTGTGCTGACCGCCGTTCTGCTGCGGCAAGCCAATTCGGCGCATGCGGGGTTCGTCCGACCCACCTCGACGGTGAACGAGGCGGTGGTGCGACTCGGCCTCGGCGCCGTGGCATCCATTGCGATGCGCACCGCCGTTGCCTCGTCACTCGAGCGGTCGCTGCCGGTCTATGGACTCGACAGTCGCGATGTGCTCAGCCATTCGATCAAGACTGCGGTCGCGGCCGATGTGCTGCGAGCACGTTGTCCTGCACGCGTTCCCGCATCGGCGCCTACGGTGGCCTTGCTCCATGACGTGGGAAAGATCCTCATCTCCGGCGTTCTCGGTAGTCGTGCCATCCAATTGGTGGGCGACATCTCGGAGGCTGAAGGAGTGTCGCTGGTTGAAGCGGAAGTAGGTGTATTCGGGCTGCATCACGGCCAGGCAGGCGTGCACGCGATCCGGCGTTGGGAGCTTCCGCTGAGCTTCGTCGAGGCGATGGCGAGCCATCATTCGCCGGTTGGCGAAGCTGGTGCACTGGCAACCGCCGTGCGCGTCGCCGACGAACTCGCGCACGCCATCGACCACCCGGACGAAGATGGTCACGACAACTCGCGGGTCGGTGTGCCCCGTCGCGCGACCAATGCGCTGAACGATCTCGGAATCGACGAGCAGCTTCATGAACAGGTGCTCGCCGACGTCGAAAGCGCTACGACTGGGTCCAAGGCGTGATGGGCGGGTTGTCGCTTCAGCGAGGCGGACACCCAGTCGGATGGTCCAAGTGGTGGCGCGAGAGGGGCGTGAAAGCATCGCGCCGCCGTGCGCCAACCTCGTCGAACATGAAAGTCGAAGGCGCCGCGACGAAGCGCAGTGAAGATCGAATCGGCGCGGCCGTCCTCCGCGACGGGCGACACATCAACCTGACGGTCCGTCAGAAACGTCCCCGCGGGGACGCTTTTTGTGCGGCTCCGCCGCAACGTTTCGTCGACACTGGCCAACTTCGGTAACAGTGGCCAGAAAACGCGGACAGACATCGGTGCAGACGCTCCCGAAAACGTCCCCGCGGGGACGTCCCGGCGTCACCCCTCGCGCAACGGATGACCGTACGCCACTCGCAGCGAATCGAACTCCTCGAGGAAGCGAGCCTTGAGCGCGGCTTTCTCTTCCGCCGGTGCCCATGACGCGTCGATGCCGGCGAGGCTGATGGCTTCCATGTCGCGCAGGTCATAGCCGTAGCCCGCCTGCACCGCGGTGTACTCGTCGGCCAGGTCGAACTGCATCATGCCGGGATCGTCGGAGTTCAGCGTCACGAACACTCCTTGCGCCCGCATTCGACCGAAGGGATGCTCGGCCACCGTCTCGACGACGTTGGCGATCATGATGTTCGATGTGGGACACACGGTGAGCGGAATCTGCCGTTCGATCATCTCTCGCGTGAGCGCCTCGTCGTCGAGCAGACGAAACCCGTGCTCGACCCGTTCACACCCGAGATCATCGATGGCGATGCGCACGTTCTCCGCGGGACCATCTTCGCCGGCGTGGATCGTGCAGCGCAGTCCGTGGCTACGCGCGGCCTCGAACACGGGAGCGAACGCTCGGTGGTCGACATCGCGCTCGACGGAGTCGGCACCGACACCGACCAAGAGATCGTGATCGTCCACACCGGCCGCGAACGACACCATCTCGAGCCCATGCGCGGCGCCCGTCGGCTTGTCGAAGTCGAGAATCATCCGGCATTGCACGTCGAGATCGCGCCGCGCGTCGAGCACGCCCGCTCGAATGCCTTCCCACGCGCGCTCGACCGGCACACCGAGACGGATGACGAAACCGGGGGAGAAGAACATCTCCCGGTATCGAATGCCGGCCGCAACCGCGTCTTGCAGCGCCTCGTACGTGATGCGGTGAAAGTCGGCCGCCGTGACCAAGCTCTGACAGATGACGTCGTAGATCGACAGGAACTGGTTGAGGTCGGTGAACCGGAACAGATCGCTCGGTTCGTCGACCGGCAGCGTCACCCCGTTCTTGTGCGCGAGGTCCGCGATCGTCGACGCGCGCGCCGCCCCTTCGACATGGCAGTGCAACTCGACTTTGGGGAGCGCACGCAGGTGTTCGCGGGTTGCCTGCATCTCACAGTTCCTTTCCGAGGACGTTGCGGGGGCTGGGGGTGTGGCCGACGAGGGGACGGCGCCGCTCGAAGAGTTCTTCGGCAGCAGCCTGTGCGCGCTCGATGACCGAAGGCAGGTCGACCGTGGTCACGCGACGATCGTCGACGAGTCGCTTGCCCTGAACCCACACATTGGTCACGTCGCGGCTGTTGGCGCTGAAGACGAGATGCGCCGGCGCGTTGAAATCGCTGCCGTGCAGCAGCGGCACGAAATGGATCGCCGACAGATCGACCATCACCACATCGGCATCCTTGCCCTCTTCGAGCGTGCCGGTCACGTCATCGAGCCCGAGCGCCTTGGCTCCCGAGCGAGTGGCCATGTCGAGTATGTCCCACGGATCGCCCACGGTCGGGTCGAGCGTCGACACCTTCTGCAGCAACGAAGCGAACTTCATCTCTTCGAGCATGTCGAGGTTGTTGTTCTCCTTCTCGCCGTCGGTGCCGAGCGCAACGGTGACCCCCTGCGCGCGGTAGTAACCGACGCGAGCGGGCCCCGACGCGAGCTTCATGTTGGAGCACGGACAATGCGTGAGTGCGGTACCAGTCTGGCGCACGAGTTCGACCTCGCGGTCATCGAGCCACACCGCGTGCGCGATCACGGTGCGGGGCCCGAGGATGCCGCGGTTGTAGAACTCCTCGATGGGCCGCCGGCCGAACTGCTTGAGACACTCCTGGACTTCCCAGATCGATTCGGAGCTGTGCGTGTGGATGCCCGTGTCGAACTCCTCGGCCAACGTCGCCGCGTCGCGGAACATCTGCGGCGAGCAGTAGAAAATGTGCTCGAGCCCGACCCACGTGCGCACTCGACCGTTCGCCGCGACGCGATGGGATTCGAGCAGCCGTCGGTTCGATTCGAGCGTCTCGAAGTAGTCGTAGAGATCGGCGGTGTAGGGCGCGAGCGTGGCGCGGATACCGATGGTGTCCGCGGCGTGCGCCGAACCTTCCATGAAGCGCCACATGTCGAGCACCGACGTCGTGCCCCCGAGCAGCCCCTCGGTGTAGGCCATGAACGACGCGGCCTCGGCGATCTCGGGGGTCAACGCCAGATGCGCGGGATCGACGTGATTCTCCAGCCACTCCCACAGCGCCATCGACTCGGCCGTACCCCGCAACAGCCCGGAGTGCAGGTGGCAATTGTGAAAGCCGGGCAGCACCACCTGATTCGTGGCGTCGACAACCTCCGCGTTGGCGGCCGCAGCATGACGGTCGACCGCATCGACGGGACCGACCGCCACGATCTTGTCGTCGAGGATGAGGACCGAGCCCGGATCGAAACTGACCTTGCGGCCTTCCATCGGTAACACGATGCCGTTGCGGATGAGTGTCGTCATGTAGCCCTCCTGCGGATCAAGGCGTTGGCTCGTGCTGCGAGCGCGCGTTCGTCGACGGTGGTGCAACGGCCGTCTCGTACGACCATGCGGCCGCCGACCATCACGAGCGTCGCCCGATCGGAGATGCCGGTGTACAACAGCCCGGCGAGCGGATCGTGCACGCCCACGCGGTCGATCGTCGTGAAGTCCCAACACGCGAGATCGGCGAGCGCGCCCACATCGAGATGGCCCGTCTCCGGTCGGCCGACGATCTGCGCCGAGCCTTTGGTCGCCATGCGCAGCAATTCTCGCGCAGTAGGCCACTGCTCGGGGTCGGCATGCGCTTGCCGATGCGTCAACCCGGCGAGGCGGAGATCGGCCAACTGGTTGGCACCGTCGTTCGACGCGGCCCCGGTCGTGCCAAAGCCGACACGGCAACCTGCATCGAGATACGCCCGCAGGGGAGCGAGGCCCCAACCCATCTTGAGGTCGGGTGCGATCAGGTGCGCGATGCCGACGCCCGCCGCCGCGAACTCGGCGATCTCGTGTTCGGGCGGATCGTTCATGTGGGCCAGCCACGCACGGTCGGTGGCCCATCCGTTGGCTTCGAGAATGCGCCACGGGGTCGTGTCGTAGCGTTCACGGGCGAAGCCCGTATCGACCACTTCGTACAGATGGGTGTGGAGACGAACGCCGTCGCGCTCGCCGGCCAGAGCGGCGAACTCGCGGAATAGCTCGGGCAGATCGACGTGGACCCCGCACGGCGCGAGATCGATACGGATCAGCGCATCGGCGGCCGTGTCGTGGTGATCGTCGATCAGCTCGTTCGCGTGACGCAGCACTTCGTCGAGCGGCTGGGTCAATTCGTCGGACGCGCTACCACCCTGCGCCCGCCCGAAGGTGATGGTGCCCCGACCCGCGTTGAGCCGTATACCGACGTCGTGCGCCGCGGCAATGGTCGCTTCGATGAAGGGCAGCGACCGGCCCTCGCCCGGAAAGAAATAGTGCTGATCCGCGACGCACGTGACGCCGCACAGCAACGATTCGACCATGCCCGCCGCGGCGAGCGCGCCGACGCACTCCGGATCGAGCGCACCCGCGTGCCAATAGTCGAGACAGGTTTCGTTCAGCCCCCTGAGCCAGGGCAGGATCGGCGCGCGTTCGAGACGGGGAATCGCACGGAGTCCGACCTGATAGAGGTGTTGGTGCGCGTTGGTCATGCCCGGCAACACGAGCCAACCAGTGGCGTCGATCACCTCCGCGTCCGCCGGTGCGTCGAGTCGCGGGCCGATCGCGGCCACGCGGTTGTCGACCACCAACAAATCGGTGTCGCTCAACTCTCGTTCGTGCTGATCGAACGAGGCGAGATGACTGATGTTGCGCAGGAGCGTGGTCGGCAAGCACGGGAGCCTAATGTGTTCTGATGAAGCCGCCGCCGTTCACGTACGAGGATCCCGAGGCCCTCGACAGGGCCCTCGCCCTCTTGGCCGAACACGGCGATGACACCGTCGTTCTCGCCGGTGGGCAGAGCCTCGTGCCGCTGTTGAATTTGCGGCTGGCCCGACCCGAGTGGGTGCTCGATCCGCGGCGCATCGCGTCACTGCACGACTGGCATCTCGACAGCAACGGATTGCGCGTCGGGGCGATGGTACGCGCGGCCACGCTCGAGGCATCGCCGCGCGTGACCAGCAAGATGCCGGGGCTGCACCGTGCGCTCGTGCAGATCGGCCATCCGCAGATTCGCGCCCGCACCACGATCGGCGGCTCGCTCTGTCACGCCGATCCTGCAGCCGAGTTGCCCGCTGTGCTGCTCGCGCTCGACGGGCACGTGACCTTGGCCAGCACTGCCGGTATACGCGAGGTCGCGGCGCGCGACTTCTTCACCGGCGCATTCACGACGGCCCGGCGCAGCGACGAGCTGTTGATCTCGGCAATGTTCCCGATAGTCCCGGGGCGGGTCACCACCGTCGAGGTCTGCCGTCGCGCCGGCGACTTCGCGATGGCCGGCGCAGTGGTCGCGATCGACCAACGACGGGCGGCGCGGATCGCGTTGTTCGGGGTGGGCGATCGACCCGAGCGGGTTGCCGATGCCGAAGCCGCGTTTGTCGCGGGCGCGTCGACGGCCGATGTCGCGGCAATCGTCCGTGCGGCGGTCTCGCCCCGCAGCGACGTGCACGGCAGCGCGCCGTACCGCCGTCATCTGGCCGGCGTAGTCGTGACCCGCGCGCTCGAGGAGCTCGGCGCGTGAACGAGCGGGTGGTGACGCTCACGGTCACTGGCCGCAACGCTTCGATGCGGGTCGAGCCGCGCACATTGCTTTCCGACGCGCTGCGCCACGAACTCGATTGCAAAGGCGTGCACGTCGGCTGCGAGCAGGGCGCGTGCGGCGCGTGCACGATCATCTGGGACGGCCAGGCGGTGCGCTCGTGTCTTGCGTTGTGTCCGCAGGCGGAGGGGGCGACGATCGAGACGATCGAGTCGATCGCGACGGCCAACGGTGACCTCCACCCGGTGCAGCGCGCCATGCGCGAACACCATGGGCTGCAGTGCGGCTTTTGTACCCCCGGCATCGTGCTGTCGCTCGTCGCCGCGTACCGCGCGGGCGCGACGGCAGAACAGGCGAAGCACGACGTGCTGGGGGGACACCTGTGCCGCTGCACGGGCTACGTCAACATCCGATCCGCCATCGATGCGGCTTGGACCGAGCGGGACGACGACTGATGACGGCGCTGGTGGGTCAACGCGTCGCCCGCGTCAACGACGCGCGCCTGTTGCGCGGCGCCGCGCGCTTCGTCGACGACCTCGAGATACCGCACGTCTCCTACGCCGCCATCGTCCGCAGCACGGTGGCTCATGCCAACGTGCGAGGGTTCGACACATCGGCAGTGGGGACCGCGCTCATCATGGGCCCGGAGGAACTCGCGCGCCGGGTGCGCGGCGAGCTGCCGGTGCTGTGGGTGCTCGGCGATCAGACGTCATTGCATACGCCCGTCGTCGACCGCCGCGTGAAGTACGTCGGCCAGCCCTTGGGTGTCGTTGTCGCATCGTCGCGCGCGCTCGCCGAGGACATCGCCGAGTCGATCGTGATCGACTACGAGGATCTGCCGGTCGTGGCCGACATCGAGCGTGCGCTCGCCCCCGGCGCGGTGCTCATCGACGAATCGCGGCCGGGCAACGTGCTCGCCACCCTCGAATGCGGCGACCCTGCGCCCGACACGGCCCTCGTCTTCGGGTCCGCTCCTCGACGACTATCCCGGCGGTTCCGCGTCGGACGGCTGGCCGGAGCGCCCATGGAGCCCCGCGGCATTGCCGTCGTGCCCGATGCTCACGGCAAGTTGACCGTCTACACGTCGACACAGTCGGCCCACGCCGTGCGCGACGGCATCGCCGAGGTCACGGGGTTGGCGCAACACCGCATCCGCGTGATCACCCCCGACGTCGGGGGCGGGTTCGGTTTGAAGGACCATGCGTACGAAGACGAACTCTTCGTGGTGCTTGCTGCGCTCGAGCTCGGCACGCCGGTCAAATGGATCGAAGACCGCAACGAATCATTGATCGCCACCACGCAGGCGCGCGACGAGATCCACGATGCGACGATCGCGTTCACCTCCGACGGGCGCCTTCTGGGCCTGCAAGTCGAGAGCATGCGCAACGTAGGTGCACAGCTGTCGATCTTCGGCGGCGGCCCGTTGTTCGCGGCGCTCGGCATGATGTCGGGTCCCTACAAGTGGCAGGCCGTCCGCGGTGTCGGCCGGTTGGTCGCCACCAACCGCACACCCACCGGGGCATATCGAGGGTTCGGGCAGACGCAAGCCGCGCTGATCCGTGAGCACATGGTCGAGTTGGTGGCGCGTGAGCTCGGCGTCGACGCCGTCGCGCTGCGGCTGCAAAACCTGATTGGTGTCGACGAGTTCCCGTACACGAATCGCGCGTTCATCACCTACGACAACGGTGACTATGCAGCGTCGCTGCGTCAGGCGCAGGCGCTCATCGAGCGCGAGGTCGCAGCCGCCGGAACCCCTGACGACGGCCGTCGCCGTGGCATCGGCTACTGCGTCTACGTGCAGTTGGCCGGTGTCGGCCCGAGCAACATCAACCAGATACTCGGCCTGCGCATCGGCGGCCACGAGGGCGCGACGGTGCGCATGGAGCGCGACGGCACTGTGCGCTTGTACGTCGGCATCTCACCGCACGGTCAAGGTCAAGAGACGACCTTCGCGCAATTGGTGGCGGATCGGTTGGGCGTCGACCTCGACGACATCGAGCTCATCTACGGCGACACCGACGTGACGCCGTATTCCGCGTACGGCACCGCCGCGTCGCGATCCATCGCGGTCGGTGGCGGCGCCGCGGTCATAGCCAGCGAACGGCTGGCCACCAAGCTGCGAGCGATCGCGGCCGAGATGCTCGAGGCAAATCCTGACGACATCGTCTTGGCCCAACGGCGGGCGACGGTCGCAGGTACGAGCGTGTCGATCGATCTCTCGAAGGTGGCCGAACGGGCCAACCAAGGCTTCGGTCTGCCGGCGGGTATGACGCCCGGTCTGCTCGAGTCGCACCAATACGATCCCGAAAGCGCGACGTTCTCCTACGCCACGCACGCGTGCCAGGTCGCCGTCGATACGGAGACGGGCGTGGTCGAAGTCGAGCACTACGTAGTCGTCAACGACTGCGGCACCATCGTGAACCCCAACATCGTCGACGGTCAGATTCAAGGCGGCATCGCGCAGGGATTGGGCGCAGCGCTTCTCGAAGAGGTCGTCTACGACGACAACGGACAGCCACTGACCACGACGTTGCTCGACTATCTGTTGCCGGTCGAGTCGTCGATCCCGAAGATCGTGATCGAACACATCGAGACGCCGTCGCCTTACACACCCGGCGGCATGAAGGGCATGGGCGAAGGTGGCACCAACGGTGCGTACGCCTGTGTCGTCAACGCGGTGTACGCGGCCGTGCCCGAGATCGGGTCCGGCGACTGCGTGACGCCGTTGTCGCCCAGCCGGGTGTGGTCGCTGCTGCACGTGGAAGAGGCGCTATGACCGCGTTGCTGGGCAACTGCGACGCCGCGCTGCGCCGGTTTTGGCACCCGGTCGCGCGCGCCGAGGTGGTTTCTGCCGACTACCCGCAACGGGTGATGCTGCTCGGCGAGGGCTACGTCGTGTGGCACGATCGCGACAACGACGCGATCGTCGCGTTCTTGGACCGCTGCCCGCATCGCGCCGCGCTGCTGTCGGCGGGCCATTTGGTCGACGGCGCGTTGCAGTGTGCGTATCACGGATGGACGTTCGCCGGCGACGGACGCTGCATCGAGATACCGGCGATCGGGACGACGGCCGCCCGGCCGCCCACCGCGGCAATCTCGCCGGTCGCCACGCGAGTGGCGTTCGGCTTGCTCTGGTTGGCGCTCGACGAGCCACAGTCAGAATTGCTCGCCGTGCCCGAATGGGACGACCCGACGTTGCGCCAAGGTTGGCTGCCTCCCGTCGACATTCGGGTGTCGGCCGGTCAGTTCCTCGACAACTTCTGCGATTTCGGCCATTTCCCGTTCGTACACGCCGGCACTTTCGGTGCCGGGGAAGACGCGCTCGTCGGCGACTTCGACGTGACACCGGTCGACGACGGCTATCAGCTGACCTACGCGCATCTCGCCAACAACACCGAAGACCCGTTGGTCGCGACGGGGGAGCATCCGCTGCTACAGCCGCGCACCATGGAGTACACGTTTCAGGTGCCGTTCAGTGCGCGGCTGCGTATCGAGTATCCGATGTCGGGGCTCGTAAATGCGATAGCGACGTGGGTGCAACCTATGACCGCCGACACGATCCGCGTGTATACCTGCATGCTGCGAAACGACATCGACGACGACCGCTCGCTCGCCGCCGCGGTCGACTACGAGATGGCGGTGTTGGACGAAGATCGTGTCATGCTCGAGCGTCTCGCGCTATTCGGTCTTGCGCTCGATGTTCGCAACGCTGTGCACACTCGGGCCGACCGCAGCACGATCGAAATGCGTCGGTGCCTCGACCGGGCCATCAACAGGAGTGAGTCGTGAGCGATCTACACCGCAACACCTATCGAGTCGCGATCGGCTCCCAACAGATCGAACTGCCGCTCGTGCCCATCAACCCGGACGTTGCGATCTCGCTGCTGATGACCATCGACCGGGGCGTGAATTTCATGGAACGGGCCGGCGCCGAGTTGGCCGACCTGGTGCGTGACTATCGACCCGACATCGTCGCCACGGCCGCCACTCTCGGTATACCGCTGGCGGTCGAGGTCACGCGTTCGCTCGGCCTCGACGACTACGTCGTGTTGCAGAAGACGCCCAAGATCCACCTGCACGATGCGCTCGTCGAGCCGCTGTCATCGATCACGACCGATGCCGAGCAGGTGTTGCGCCTCGATCGCGCCCGCATCCCCGCGCTGGCAGGCAAACGAGTGGTGCTCGTCGACGACGTCGTGGCCACGGGCGGCAGCTTGGCCGCGTGCCTGCGGTTGCTGCGCGCCGCCGGTGCCGACGTCGTGGCGATCGGCGTGCTGCTCGTCGAAGGCACGGGGTGGCGCCGCGCGCTCGGCGCCGACGCGGCGATGGTGCAGACGCTCGGTTCGATCCCGTCGTTCAGTCGTGACGGCGACGCGTGGCGCGAGCACTGGGACTGATCCGCCCGATGTCCGAACTCGACGCGCTGTTGCGGTTTGCGTGGCACCCGGTGTGCACGCTGGCGGAGCTGTCCGAGGCGCGCCCCGGCGGGAATCAGGGCCCGAGCGGCCCTCGGCAGAGCGGGAATCAGGGCCCGAAACAAGTCACGCTGCTCGGTCAAAAGCTGGCGATCGCGATCATCGACGGGCAGCCCGTTGCGCTCAACGATCGCTGTGCCCATCGTTCGACGTCGCTGTCGATCGGGACCGTCGAAGACGGCGGTCTGCGGTGCGCGTACCACGGCTGGTGCTACGGCGCGGACGGCAAGTGCACCGACATCCCCGCGCTTGTGGACGGGCCGATTCCTCCGCGGGCGCGGGTCGACTCGTACGCGGTGCAGGTCGCCTACGACCTCGTGTGGGTGTGCCTCGACGACCGTGCCCAACTGCCGGTGCCGGTATGCCCCGCGTTCGGCGATGACACGCTGCGAGTGCTCGTCGGCGCGCCCTATACCTGGCCGGTCGCCGCGCCTCGACGCGTCGAGAACTTCGTCGACCTCAGCCATTTCGCGTTCGTGCACGACGGTTCACTCGGCTCGCGCAACGCGCCGGTACCGCCAGTGCCCTCGATCGAGCGCGCTGCCGGCGAATTGTTGTTCAACTACGACCCGCCCGACCTCGTCGTCGACCCGACCGCGTTGTTCGGGCATTCGCGCTACCGCATGCCTATGCCGTGCACGGTTAACATCGAGTTCATCCTCGCGTCGGGTGCGCGCCGGTTGCTGTGGATGACCGCCTCGCCAGTGACACACGCCAGCTGTCGCAGCTTCTGGTTCGTTTCCCGCAGCGACGCGTGGGATGAACCCGACGACGACCACATGGCATTCCAAGCCCGCATCCTCGCCGAGGACGAGTCGGTGGTCTGTTCGCAGGATCCGCCCGAGATGGTGCTCGACGCGAACATCGAACTGTCAGTGCGGACCGACCGCGTATCGATCGAGTACCGGCGGTGGCTGCGAGAGTTGGCCGCGGCCGCCATCAGCGAACCGAGCGCGTTACGTCGCGCCCTGCTGCTCGACGACTGATGCCCTGCTCTGCGCGCTGAGGGCCGCTCGGGCCTACCAGTCGCCTTCGGCGTCTTCGGTCCAGGTCTGTCCCTTGGTACCGAACGTCGGTAGCGCGTTGGCCGCGATCCACTCGCCGTCGCGCAGGCAGCCGACCGGCGCGAGCGCGCGCTCGGCGACCACGGTCTCGTGTCCGTCGGAGAGGGGTACCGGCCCGTCGACGAAGCGCAACACGCTCACCTCGGCCGCTCGGCCCGCGGTGAGCGAGCCGAACTCGTCGAGCTTGCCGATGGCGCGCGCGGCATTGGCCGTCGCCATCGCGATCACATCGCCGATCGGGATGCCGAGCGCCAGCATCTTGCTCAACGTCTCGGCCAGTGAAAAGACCGGGCCGCCGATGTTGAACACGTTCAAATCAGTCGAGACGGTGTTGGGCATGAAGCCTTGGTCGAGCAGCCGACGCGCTTCACGGAAACGGAAGTCGGTGCCCGAGTGGCCGACGTCGAGCTGCACGCCGCGATCGATGGCGTCGCGGAACTCGGGGATCACGCTGCCGCCCGACTCGAGCAGCCCGCCCGCGCCGCGGAACGCGTGCGTGATGATGTCGCCCCCACGAAGGGTGCGCAGCAATGTTGGCGTCGAGATCACCGGCGTATGGGGAAAGCGCCCGAGGTGCACCATGATCGGCAGCTTGCCGGCGGCGCGTATGGCGGCGTCGAGAAACGGCGAGCGTTCGGGGTCGGTCGACCAGCAGGTACGCACTTTGAGCCCGACGACGACGTCGGCGTTGCGCTCGAGCGATGCGGCCAGGCTGTCTTCGTCGATGTTGCGCTCGTCGTTGGCGATCTCGAGCTTGTGGCAGATGAAGTCTTTGGTCGCGAGGTAGAGCTGATTGGGGTCGAGGAACGCCAGCACTCGGGTGGCGGTGGTCGGGTTGTCGATGATCGCCCGGCGCGAAATGTCGAACGTGGCCACACCGCTGGTGCCGCCGTCGACGACGATCGGTACCCCCATCGCGACGCCTGCGTCGTCGGCGCCCACGCAGAAGTCGCCGAGGCCGGGGAAGACGTGCACGTGCAAGTCGACGAGCCCCGGCGTGACGATGTAGCCGCTGACGTCGATCACCTTCGCGTCGGGGTGGTGCACCGCGAGGTAGGGGCCCACGTCGGTGATGCGGTTGCCGTCGCAGATGACATCGGCAATCTCGTCACGCTGGTTGATCGGGTCGATCACGCGACCGCCGGCGAGAATTGTCTTCATCGGCCCATCGTAGTTGGCGCGGGCCCGATCTGAATTCCCGCACGCGCCCGGATGGCCGCGGCGCGGCCGGTGGCTTCGTCGAGAAGTGCTGCTTCGTCGAGGCGCGTGACGACCCGGTCGCGCAACAGCCACTCGCCCTCGCACATCACGGACTCGACGTTCTCGGACTTCATCGACGTGACGAGCGCGCTCGCGAGGTCGGCGGCCGAGCACATGTTGGCCGTCGCGGGGTCGACGACGACGAGGTCGGCCGCCTTGCCGACTTCGAGCGTGCCGATCTCGTCGCCGAGGCCCAACGCCCGTCCTCCGTTGTGGGTGGCCATGCGCACGACCTGATGCGCCGGCAAGACCGTCGGGTCCACCCGTACGCCCTTTTGCAGCATCGAGGCGATCCACATCTCGTCGATCATCGACATGCGATTGTTGGCCGGCGCACCGTCGGTGCCGAGGGCGACCACGACGCCCGCGTCGACCATGTCCGCGATGCGGGGGATGCCCAGCACGCGCAGGTTCGACGCGACGTTGTGCGATACGTAGGTGCCGCTCGCCGCCAGCAACTCGATCTCCGCGTCGTCGACCCACACGACGTGTACCGCCAGGAACCTCGGCGACAGCACGCCCAGGCGCGCGAGATGACGCACTGTCGACGCGCCTCGTGTGCGCACGACATGGTCGTTCTCTTCGCGCACTTCGGCCACGTGCATCTGCACGACGGTGCCGAGTTTGCGCGCCCGTTCGACCGTCTCGATGATGAGCTCGTCACTGCAGTTGAAGATGGTGCGCAACGTGTACGAAAAGTGCAGTCGACCCGAGCCGTGCCAGCGGGCGGCCAACTCGCTCTGCGCATCCAACACCTCACGAGTCGACTCGCGACGCGCCGTCGGCACGCCGTCCCACTCGTCCATCGAGCTGCGACCGAGTAGGGCCCGCACGCCGACCGACTGCAAGCCGCGAGCCATGCCGTCGACGTGTTGGCCACCGGGGTCCGCCAGGGTGGTGCAGCCGTTGCGAATCTGCTCGACCGCGCAGAGTTGGGCGCTGACCGCACAGTCTTCTTCGCTGAGTGAGGCCTCGTAGGGCCAGATGCGGTCGTGCAACCAGGTCAGCAGATCGACGTCGTCGGCGAGCCCACGCCCGAGTTGCTGGCTCGTGTGGCAATGGGTGTTGACGAATGCCGGCGTCACCACGCGGTTGCGCGCCGAGATGGTCTCCTTCGCGGGCGCGTCGCTCGGGGTCGGTCCGACGTGGCTGATGCGGGTCCCCGAGACCTCGACGTATCCGTCGAACGGTGCCGCACTGACCGGCACGATCAGCGCCGGCCCGATGCGTACATCGACCTCGACCGAGCCCGTCATGGGGCTACCGCCCTGGACACCAGCGCTACCGCTCTATCTGCTGCGGCGCGTACTTGGCGAGGACGAGTTGTTCGACGACGGCAACGACGTTGTAGAGGAGGATGGCCAGGAAGGCGATCAAGAACACTTCGGTCCACATTTGTGAGAACTCTGATTTGGTGCGCGCCTTGATCAACTCGTAGCCGAGCCCGCGCCCGATCACGAATTGCTCGGCGAGCACCGCACCGATGACCGCGCTGGGGATTGCCACTTTGGCCGCGGCGAAGATCGACGGCAGCGCCGTGGGTAACCGTACTTTCCACAGCACTTGCGAAGGCGACGCGTCGTAGGCCCGCAACAGGTCGATGCTGTCGCGCGAGACCGAGCGCAGGCCATGGGTGACGATCACGAGGGTGGGGAAGAACACGATGATGCTCACCACGATCGTCGTGGCGATCACGCCGCGACCGAAGATACGTCCGAGCAGCGGGACCAACACGAGGATCGGCACCGAACGAAACCCGACGGCGAGGGGCAAGAAGCTCTGCTCGGCGCTCGGCGACGAGACAAACAAAACAGCCACGATGAGCGAAACAAGGCTGCCGGCAAACAGCCCGGGCACTGCGTCGCGCACCGTGCTGCGCAGGTCGCGGATCACCTGTGAACGGTTCGCGGCGGAGTCGTCTTCGCTGAACAGCCACTTGTAGGCATCGGCCGGTGTCTTGCCGAGGAATGCGTTGACGTTGAACAGCTTGATGAAAAGCCACCATGCGACCAGCAAGAGCACGGTCGCCGCCAGCATCGTCACGAGGGGCCGTATCAGCACGTCGGTGAGGCTGATACGCCGCTGATCGATCTTGGTGACCGGCGCCGTCACGATTGTCCCTGACTCGTGATCGCCCACGGGGTCAGCCGCTTGCCCACCAATCCGATGACCAGGTAGCCGGCGAGCGACAAGAGGGTCATGACCAACGCGATCGCCCACGTGAGGTTGATGTTGGCGCCGAACTGAGACGACACCATCATCACGCCGAGGCCGTGGTCGACACCACCGGCGTAGTCGCCGAGGATGGCGCCGAGCACGGCGGCCGGGGCCGAGATGCGCAGCGCGTTGAAGAACGTCGGCAACGCCGCCGGCACGCGCACTTTGATGAGCTGTGTATATCGACTGCCGCCGTACGCGCGGACGAGGTCGAGGCTCACGCGATCAGCCGAGCGCAACCCGAGGATCGTGCCGATCATGGTGGTGAAGCACACCGCGATCGCGGCCAGTGCGGTCTTGGTCACGTCACCGTGGAACACCGACGACAGGATGGGGCCGATCGCGAGCAGCGGCATCGAATACGTGGTGATCGCGAACTGCAAGAAGCCCTGTTCGGTCCAGGGCACGAGGACCGCGATGACGCCGCACACGATGGCGATCAGATTGCCGATGAGCCAGCCCTTGCCGGCGGCAAACATCGTCGCGCTGATGTGCGGGGGGAACGCATCCCAGTTGGTGAAGACGGCGCGGACGGCGCCGGTCGGCGGAGCCAGCGTCTTGCGCTCCTGGTAGTACGCGCGTGCCGCAACCTCCCAGATGCTGAGCAAAATGGCACTGGCCACGAGCGAGAGCATGATGGTGCGCCGGCGGTTGCCGCGCACCTGGACGGTCTGCGTGAGCGAAGTGGTTGTGCTGTCGAGCCGTCGGGTTTCCGCCATGGTTGTCTCGCGCGCTCAGTCGTTGTCGCTGACACCCGAGCTGAAGAGCAGCTCGCTGATTTGATCTTCGATGGCGTGAAACGCGGGGGTGCGCATCATCTCGGGCGTGCGGGGACGGGGGAGACCCACCTCGATCACCGCGCGAATGCGCCCCGGGCGCGGTGACATGACGACGATCGAATCGGAGAGGAAGACCGCTTCGGGAATCGAGTGCGTCACCAGCAACGTGGTGGTCACGCGTTCGGTCCAGATGCGCAAGAGCTCGAGGTTGAGCCGTTGCCTCGTCATCTCGTCGAGCGCACCGAACGGCTCGTCGAGCAACAAGACCTTGGGCTCGATCACGAGCGCGCGTGCGATGGCAACGCGCTGACGCATACCGCCTGACAGCTGGGCCGGTCGGGCGTGTTCGAACCCGGTGAGACCGACGAGCTCGATCAAGTCATCGACGGCTTTGTCGGAGATCGGCACCCCGGTCAACTCGATCGGCAGGCGAATGTTCTTGCGCACCGAACGCCACTGCAGCAGCGCGGCATCTTGAAACGCGATGCCGAGGTGGTGTTGCGTACGCACCATCGACGGTGACTCGCCGTGCACCAATGCCTGCCCCGACGTGGGTTGGTCGAGATCGGCGAGGATGCGCAGCACGGTGGATTTGCCACAACCCGACGGCCCGAGCAGCGCGGTGAACGAACCCTTCGGCACGGAGAACGACACATCGTCGAGCGCGTGTACCTCGCCGCGCCCCAGCTTGAAGCGCTTGTCGAGGTGGCTGACCGAGATGCCGCTGCCGCTCGAGAGTTCGGGTTCGGGCGCCGACGACGAACTCGTCGGCGCCTCTGCGTCGCTCGTCATGTTGCGGGCTGTGGTTTCCATCGCACTGTCCGGTTCCCGCCGCTACTTCACCAGATCGATGCCGCCCTTGTAGATCTCGTCGAGGATCTCGGTCGTGTACACCGACTTGTCGACCTTGAGGTTGAGGCCCGCGAGCGTGGCAACGTTGGCGTCGATATCGGCGGCATCCATGTAGAAGATGCCCTTCTTGTCGGTCGTGGCCGTCTTGATCATCAACTTGATCTGATCGTTGTTCTCGCCCGTGACCGCTTTGATGTCGAGCTGGTTGTCCTTGCCGTACTTCTCGACGGTGATCTTAGCGCCCTCGTCGGGATGCTTGATGTTGTACTGCCAACCCTGGATCTCGGATTTCAGGCCGGCAATCACGAGGTCTTTCTCTTTGTTGAAGGTGTCTTCGGTGACGATGACGATCTGTTGGTAGAGCTTGAAGCCGAAGTCCGAGAGCGAGAATGCGTAGACGTCGCTGCCGTGGGCGCGCAGCACGTTGGGCTCGTTGGTGATGAAGCTGAACCAGCCGTCGGCTTCACCGTTGACCAACGGGGCCGGGTCGAACTGCGCGGGAATCTTGGTGACCTTCGACGGGTCGATCTTGTTGATCTTCAAGAGCGCGTCCCAGATGCCTTCGTTTACCGCCTGTACACCGATCTTCTTGCCGATCATGTCCTGCGGGGTCTTGATGGCCTTGGCCGTCATCGACATGATGCCGAATGGGTTGTTCTGGAACAGCGTGCCGATGACCTTGAACTTGGCCCCTTGCCCAATGGCGCCGGCCATGAACTCGCTGCCGGTGTAGGCCCACTTGGCTTTGCCTTGTTGCACGATCGGCTCGACCGCGA
>JBDSMH010000045.1:0-30693 GCA_039915945.1 Acidimicrobiales bacterium
ACGCCGCGTCGATCGAGCAAGCATTCGCCACCGTGCACGAACGCTTCGGCGGTCTGCACTACGGGTTCGTCAACGCGGGTATCGCCGGCGTCGGGTCGTTCCTCAACATGCCCGCTGACGAATGGGACCGCGTGATGCGCGTCAACTTGCGCGGCGCGTTCCTCACGATGCAGTGCGCGGGGCGCGCCATCCGCGACACCGACGACGGCGGCGCGATCGTGGCGACCGCGTCGAGTGCAGGTGTGCTCGCCGATCTCGTCATGGTCCACTACAGCGTGGCCAAGATGGGTATCCGGCAGATGGTGCGGGTCGCGGCACGCGAGCTCGGACGCTTCGGTATCCGTGTCAACGCGGTCGCGCCCGGCGTGACCAATACGCCGATGACCGAAGCGGCGAAGGGTTTGCCCGGGTTTCACGACTCACTCTGCGAGCGCACCCCACTCGGCCGTCTCGGTGAGACCGACGACATCGCCGATGCGGTGCTGGCGCTGTTCGCACTCAAGTGGGTCACCGGCCAGACGCTGTGCGCCGACGGCGGTATCACGCTCTATTCGGGCACCGACATTCCCGGCGTCACGCCCGAGATGCTCGACAGTTGGTTCAACGGGTAGCCGGCGAAAGCTACAGTCGGGCGCAACGACGACGACGATGGGGGAGCGATGACCGAGACCTGCCACGCCGCGGTGTTCTTGGGCAATGATCGCTACGAGGTCCGTGAATTCACGGTGCCTGATCCGCCCGCGGGTGGTGCCGTGATCAAGGTCGAGGCAGTGGGCCTCTGCGGCAGCGACGTAGCGCAGTTCCACGGGGTCGAGTTGGTGCCCGGCGGATCGATGTTCCCGGTGGTGCCCGGACACGAGACGGTCGGGCGCGTCGTCAAGTTGGCGCCCGGCGCGCAGCTCGGTGTGCGCGAGGGCGATCGGGTCGCGATCGACGAGATCCTCGAAGTGGGCCAGCGGTTCCGCATCTACGGCTACTCCGACATGACCGGCGAGGGCGCGGTTGGTCTGTGGGGCGGCTACGGCGAGTACATGGAGATTTTCGCCGGCACGAAGCTGCACAAGATGAGTGATCGTCGTCCCGCGGAAGAGTTCACGCTGTTCGAACCATTGGCCAACGCGGTCAACTGGACCGCCATCGTCGGCGTGCACGAAGGCGATGTCGTCGTCATCGAGGGGCCGGGACATCAAGGGCTCGCCGTGCTCGAGGCGGTGCTGGCGAAGAAGCCTCGCATGGTGATCCAGACGGGCGTGGCGAGCGACAAGCTGCGTCTCGATACCGCCAAACTGATCGGCGCGACGCACACGATCATGGTCGACGTCGACAACCCGGTCGAGGTCGTGGCCGATCTCACGGCGGGCGCGATGGCCGATGTCGTGATGGATATCGCGACGGTGGCATCTACGGTGCCGATGGCGATCGAACTCGCCCGCTGGTCCGGTGGACGCGTGTTGTTGGCGGGGCTCAAGCATTTCCAGCCGATCCCCAACTTGGTAACCGATTGGATCGTGATGAAGTCATTGGCCGTGTTCGGCGGCAGCGGCTTCACACCCGCATCGATGGCCAAAGCCGTCGAGATGCTCGAATCGGGCGACGTGAAGAGCGATCTCGTGGTCGGCGACGTCTTCGGGCTCGACGGCATCGAAGAAGCAATGGCGCTGCTGGCGCGCACGATCCCCGATCGCGACGCGGTGCGTGTAGGACTGCGCCACGCATGAGTGACATCACTGTCGACGAACTGTTCGCACCGCTGCCGAAGGCGCACGAGCACTACCGCGCGCTCGACGAGCTGATCTGGGACGGCCGCCTCGATGTTGCGCTTCTCGAACTGTGTCGTGTGCGCATCGCCATGCTCCATCGCTGCGCCCCGCAGTTGGCGTTGCAGCGCGCCGACCTCGGTGACAAGCGCGGCGCGATCGCGCAGTGGCCGACATCGCCGTTGTTCAACGAGACCGAGCGCGCCGTGTTGCGATTCACCGAGCAATACGTGATCGACGCGCAAGGTGTCAGCGACGCCGACGCGGCGCTCGTCACTGCCGTGCTGTCGGGCTCGGAGATCGCCGACTTCACCGTCGCCATCGGTGCGTTCGACGCCATCTGTAGATTCACTCTCGCTCTGGGGCCCTCGCCCGCCCCGGCCGCATCGTCGGCCAAGGACGCATAGGAGGCATTATGCGCATCGTTCCCCCCGACGGCGGTCAGTCGTTGTTCGACTACGACCCCGAGTTGTTCTCGGCGTTCAACACGCTCTACGGCACGCTGTGGACCGATGGTGCCGTCGACCAGTCGACGAAAGAAGTCGGCCGATTGCGCAACGCCAATCTCGTCGACTGCGGCATTTGAAAGAACCTTCGCTTCGCAGGTGCGAAGCAGGAGGGTCTCGACGAGGAAACCATCGCGAGCATCGCGAGCGGTGCCGCGCTCGGCACGCGTGGGCAGGCGCCAAAACGCGAGCTGCCGGCGCGCTACGAACTCGTGGTGCGGTACACCGACGCGTTGGTCAATGATCCGCACAGCATCGATGACGAACTGCGCGCGGAGTTGGCGGCCGAGTTCACGCGTCCGCAACTCGTCGAGCTCACCGCGACGATCACGTTCGCGTCGGCGTTTTCCAAAGCGGCGATCGCGTGGGGGCCACCACCCGAGTTGCCGCTCACCGAGGTGCCGTCACCCGGGCCTGGGCGCGGCGTCACCGACGCGTAACGGCTTGGGTGTCCATGAGTGCTCAGATCGCCGTTGCGTGACGGGGTTGGTAGAGCATCACGTCGAGGCCGCCGGGAAGCGCGATCGTCGTGGTGATGTCGTCGCACATGAACGTCACCTGATGACGGATACCGCTGTCGAAGGTGGGTCCCTCGCCCGGATGTATGCCGAGCTCCGCCGGGGGCAGCGCGAAGATGAGCCATTCCTGACCCGTCGTCGACGTGCTTCCAGCCGAAGACATCACGAAAGATTGTTCGCACTGCATCAGGTTCGGACGTGTACAACAACGCGTGGGTTCCGATGATTGCCGTGCGCATATTCTGCCGTGCATGGCGGGTCATAGGCACGCCGCGGCGCGGTCAGCCGAGGCGGCTCACCGACTCGCCGTCGAAGACGAATTCGATACCGGGATTGCGCCGACCTTCGGTCTCGCCGAGGCGGACGATGTTCGCCTTCAACGAGCCGGGCCCGAGATCGAGCACCGCAACGGTCCCCAGTCGGGTGGACCACAGGTGCGGATGAGTGGGGCTGCCCGAGTTGACCTGGAGCACCCCGTCGCGAAAGTCCATGCGCTCGTAGTGCGTGTGACCCGTCACGATCACGTCGGGTCGTTCGCCCTTGAGGTACTTGCGGCAGAGGTCGTCGATGGGCTCGTCCTCGGGCTCCATGTCGTGGACCATCGCAAGGCGAAATCCTTCGATGTCGAGCCACTGCGTCATCTTGACTCTCGCATCGTTGGCGCAGAAGTCGTTGTTGCCCAGCGCCGCGACCACCGGTGCGCGCGCCTCGAGTTGATCGAGGACGATCGGGTGCACGATGTCACCCGAGTGCAAGATCAGGTCGACACCGGCGAATGCGACCCAGACTTCGTCCCACAGCGCTCGCAACTCGCCGGGCATGTGGGTGTCCGACAGGATGCCGATGCGCGTGCTCATGGCTACTCAAGGTAGCCGCCCGACTCGCGCTCCCTGCGGGTCGAGCCCACTGTGCGTGAGATGGGTCCGCTCGCGGGCGCGTGTTTGCCACCGACAGCGTCGGATCTTCACTGTCAGACCCCCTTCGTTATGCTTACGAGCGCGAGCGCGCGGTCGGTGGGCCTGCACGGTAAACCGGCAAGGTGGGGACGATGAGATCTCACTCGGCGTGGCGATGACGCGCCCGCGTCGCGTGATTCGCGCGCTGTGTGGCAGCGACGCGTGCGTGTGCCGGACAGTTACGCGAGTCCGGGGTTGACCGCAGCCAGCGAACGGGGGACGAGATTCGATTTGGTGCCCATGTAGAGGTCGTGGTCGGTCTCCGCGAACCCAAGGCCGCGCAACAACCGATAGGCCGATGACCAGTCGGGCACGGTGGCGCGCAGCATCGCGCCGGCGGGCAGGATGTTCATGACCGCCAACATTCCTTCGTCGTGTCGATCGTCGAGCACCAGACGATGGAGCACCGGTTCGCCCTCGGGATCGGCGACGATGGCAGATCCGACGCGCGTGCTGTCGCTGTTGATGTGGACGCACGCCACGGAATCGAACAAGCGGAGCAACTCGGGCCGATCGATGACGAACGCGTGCGGGTCAACCCGCGTCGCGTTGAGGCTGCATCGCTGGCGAACGATCGGACCTTGGAGATAGCAAAGCGCCCAGCCGGGCTGCAGGCCGAGCCGTCGGTAGGCCGCCAGCGCACCAGGGTGCGACGAGCTGAACGTCATCAGCGTCTGCTCACCACCGACGAGCTGGCTCAGCAGCGTCGTGCCGACTCCATGCCGCTGATGGTCGGCCGCCACGAAGAGGTCGCTCACCATCGCCGTGTTGCCGATACGGACCATGCCGGCGAACCCGACCACTTGTCCCGCGTCCTCGGTGATCAGCAAGCGACCGTGGTCACGGAGTAGCTCGCAGTATCGGGGATTGCGCACGCTGTCGGCGCCCTGAAGGCCGTGTTCATCGGCGATGCGGGCGATGTCGCACCAATCGTCATCCGTGGCGTCGCGTACGAACATCGACCGAACGTAGCGTCAATTGTGGAGGTGCACCGCGATCGGGTCGGGCACCGCGCGCGTGCTGCGGGCGACGACGACTGCTACCGCGGCGATGACAATGGCGATACCGGTGACCTGTACTGCTCCGAGCGGCTCGCTGAGGAAGATGGCCGCGCCGAGCGCGGCCAGCACCGGTTCGCCGAGCCCGATGACCGACGCCAAGCCGACGTCGACATGGCCGAGCGCCCACGTGTTGAGCCCGTGGCCGATGAGGCCGGGGCCGACCGCGAGCGCGATCACGCGCAACCAATCCCAGCCATTGATCGCGCCGAGGTCCTCGCGCATGATCAGCGCAACGGCGAAGACGACGACGAACGCGCCGACGTTCGCGCAGAGCATCCACGTTGCGGTATCGACACGCCCCATGCGCGCGCCTTTGATCACGAGACTCCATAGAACCCACAACAAGAGGTTGCCGATCGACACGATGAGCCCGAGTGTCGGATTGCTCCCTTGCGACGAACCAGTGGTCACGACGAGTGCAACACCGACGATCGCAACGACACCGAGAACGACGACGGCGCGGGTCGGCCGCTCGTGTAGCAGCAACGCCGCGATCGGAATGATCAACACCGGGGCCAGCGCGTAGATCAGCAACACGACGGCAACGCTCGTCAGGCGGGCCGCGCCGAAGAAGCCGATGAGATGCACACCGAACATCAACGCCGCGTAGCGCGAGGCCCGTACGTCTTCCCGGCGCAGCGGACGGCGGCGCGCGATCAGAAAGACGCCGAGCACCGCGAGCGCGATGATCTGACGCCAAACGAGCAACACGAGCGGGGGAGCGTCGATCGACTTGCCGAGCGGCGCGGCAGAGCCCCAGAGCGCGGTGCCGGCACAGACGGCGGCCAGACCGAGGGCGCGCTCGCGGCGCGCGGTCCTCGGCGCGGCGCGCCGCGCGTCACCCGCCGAGTTGCCGGCGGAGTGTGTCTGCGTCACGGGCGGGTAGTTGGCAGCTGAAGTTGCGACAGACGTAGGCCGCGTCGTCGTCGCGGTCTGTCCAGAGTGGGGAGTCGAATCGTTCACCCCACGCGACGACGGCGTTCGGGCGGTAGTGCTCACGTACGACCTCGCGCAGGTCGGGACGATCGCCGGCGACAACGACCTCGTCGATGCCGCTCGTCGCGAGATCGAAGGCGCACAGCAGCTGTCCGAAGCCTGTCGGATGTCGATCGGCGAGTTCGCCGAGCAGACGGAAGATCTCGTCGGCCATCTGCCCGTATCGATCGTCGCCCGTGAGCGCGCCGAGGCGCAGCAATGCGGTGGCGGCCAAACTGTTGGCCGACGGCACGGCGTTGTCCATCAGTTCCTTGGGGCGCGTGATCAACTGTTCGCCGTCAGTGCCCGTCGTGAACAGGCCACCGTTGACCTCGTCACGGAAGAGCTCGATCATGGCGTCGGCGGTCTCGCGCGCGGCCGCGATCCAGCGAGCTTGGCCGGTGAGCTCGTAGACCCGCACGAGCGCGTCGACCATGGCCGCGTAGTCGGCTGCGTAGCCGAGATGGCGGGCACCGATATCGGCTTGCCATGAACGCAACCACCGTCCGTCGGTGCGGCGTAGTTGGGTGGTGAGGAACTCGGCCGATCGCACCGCGGCGTCGCGCCACGCGACGTCACCCGTGGCGGCGGCGGCCTCGGCGAGTGCGGCGAGCATGAGCCCGTTCCATTCGGTGAGGACCTTGTCGTCGAGGCCGGGGCGCACGCGCTTGTTGCGGTACTCGAGCAATATGGCACGGGCGCGATCGACGAGCGGTGACCGTGCCAGGTCGCCCCGTTGCGGACGCCACAAGATGTTGTGCCCTTCGAAGTTGCCTTCCTCGGTGACGCCGTACCAATCGACCACTTCGTCGACTTCGCTTTCGGCGAGCCCGCTGTCGCGCAAGACACGAACAACTTCGGCGAGCGAGAACACGTAGAACTTGCCCTCTTCACCTTCGGAATCCGCGTCCTCGGCGGAGTAGAAACCGCCGTCTTCGTGGCAAAGGTCGCGCAACACATAGGCGACGATCTCGTCGAGTACTTGACGAAAGCGCGACTTGCCGGTGACCTGCCACGCGTGCAGGTAGACCCGCGCCAGCAACGCGTTGTCGTAGAGCATCTTCTCGAAGTGGGGCACGATCCAATGCGCGTCGACGGAGTAGCGGGAGAACCCGCCGCCCAAGTGGTCGTAGATGCCGCCCGCGGCCATGGCGTCGAGCGAGTTGGTCAGCATGTGCAGCGTGTCGTTGTCATGGGTGCGGAGATACGAACGCAGCACTGCGTCGAGCGTCATCGCCTGCGGGAACTTGGGGGCGCGTCCGAAGCCGCCCCAGGCCGCGTCGTATTGCTTGCGCAACGCCGGTATAGCGCGGGCCAGCACGTCGTGCGTGGGAGCAGTTGCCGCCGGCTGCATCTGTGCTTCGCGTCCGATGGCGTCGGTCAATTGCTGCGCCTGGTCGAGCAAGTCGTCGCGGCGGTGCAACCACAGGTCGTGTACGGATTCGAGTAGCTGCGTGAAACTCGGCATGCCGTGTCGCGGCGAGTTGGGGAAGTAGGTGCCGGCGAAGAACGGTCGACCGTCGGGCGCGAGGAATACCGTCATCGGCCAACCGCCTCGACCGGACAGCGCCTGCACCGCGTCCATGTAGATCGCGTCGACATCGGGGCGCTCCTCGCGGTCGACCTTCACGTTGACGAAGAGCTTGTTCATGATGGTGGCGGTCGGCCCGTCCTCGAAGGACTCGTGGGCCATGACGTGACACCAGTGGCACGACGAGTAGCCGACCGAGAGGAGGATGGGTCGGTCTTCTGACTGCGCCCGCGCAAACGCCTCGTCGCCCCATGGGAACCAGTCGACCGGATTGTCGGCGTGTTGGCGGAGGTACGGACTGGACTCGTGCGCAAGGCGGTTCACGGTGGCAGCCTAGAGCCCGAGCGGCGCCCACCGGAGCGGGCGGCGCAGAGCCAGGTGCAGTATCCTGCGGCCGAGATGACCAGCGTCGATCTCACCGAGCAGGCCGCGGCAGACGGCGACAGCAACTCCGAACTCGACGCGCTCGACGAATTCAGCGAAAAGCTCAACGCGTTCAAGGCTTTCCGGTCGAGCGACACCGAAGCGGCAGACAAGCTCTTCGAGTCGCTCGGGGGCCGGGGCAAAGTCGAGCAAGACATGCTGTTGCAGCTCGGCGCATGGAAGCCGTTGTACAAGCCCGATCGTTTCGAGCATTCGCATCAAGTTGCGATGCGAGCACTCGAGGTGCTCTACCGCAACGGCCATCGCAAGGCACCGGCCAAGCTGGGTCCGGCGACGCCGATTGCGCAGTACTTCGTGCAGCTGGTCACCCGCTTCGTGGTGCGCGATCGCGTCAAGAACGTCGTCAAGTCGATGAACAGCTTGTACCTGCGGCCGCGACGTTGGACCTCTGCACCGAAGGACACACGCGATGCGGCGATGTTGCGGCGCGCGTGGTTCCAAGTCGAAAAAGTGCAAACGGGTTATGGCGGCAGCAGCATCGGCCTCCCGACGTTCGTCGTCGGTGGTGCATTCGCATCGTCGATGACCGGTCTGCTTTCGAACATCGGCGAGTCGGGCGGCAGCAACAAGATCCTCCTCGTGATCTTGGCGGTTGTGCTCTACGCGCTGCTCGTCGTGCTGGCGTACGGCGTGATCCGCGGTGCCGCCATTGGTCGCCAGCGCATCAAGATGGCGCTCGATCAGCCGCTCAAGAGCCTGTGGGAAGTCGTCGGTGCCGCGGGTGATCCGCCCAAGGATCAAGCGAAGACATTCGCACTGATGTCGCTCATCATCATGGCGGTTGCGGCAGTGGCAGTTCCGGTGATCGCCGCCATCGTGTTCTTCACGAGCTAGCCGATGCAACATTGGATCGCGGGCGCTCGTCCGCGCACGTTGCCGGCCGCGATCGTGCCGGTACTCGTCGGTACCGCGTGCGCGGTGCGCGACACCGGCGAGTGGAACCATGGGGTGATCGTGTGGCGCGCGTTGGCGGCGATGGTCGTCTCGCTGGCGATCCAGGTGGGCACGAACTATGCCAACGACTACAGCGACGGCGTCAAGGGGACCGACGCAGTGCGCGTGGGGCCGGTTCGCCTAGTCGCATCGGGTCTGGCTTCGGCGTCGTCGGTCAAGCGGGCCGCGTTCGCCTCGTTCGCCGTCGCGGCCATTGCCGGCTTGGCGCTCGCCGCAGCGGCCGGATGGTGGTTGATCGCGGTCGGCGCGGCAGCGTTTCTCGCCGGGTGGTTCTATACCGGCGGCCCTCGTCCGTATGGCTATGCCGGCTTCGGCGAGTTGTTCGTGTTCGTCTTCTTCGGTCTCGTCGCGACGGTCGGCACGACCTACGTGCAGTTGGAGAAGGTCACCGGCTTGTCGGTGGCCGCCGGGATACCGGTGGGCTTGATCGCGACCGCGTTGCTCGTCACCAACAATCTGCGCGACATTCCCACTGATCGCGAGGTCGGTAAGAACACGTTGGCGGTTCGACTCGGCGACCGCTCGACTCGGCTGCTGTATGTCGCGATGGTCGTCGCGGTGTTCGTCATGATCGCCGCGATCGCCGCGGTCGATCGTCCATGGGCGGCACTCGCGCTCATCGGCGCGGCGGTCGCGGTCGCACCGGTCCGCGTGGTGATGGCGGGCGCAAGCGGTCGTGCGCTGATCGCCGTGCTGGGGGCAACGGGGCGCACACAGCTGGTGATCGGCACGTTGCTGGCCGTGGGCATCGCGTTGAGCGCATGACGGACGAGCCTGGTCGCGCGCACGACGAGGCGCGTGAGGCGGGCACGCATGCGTGGCTGACCACCGGTTCGCTCACGGCCGGCGCGATGGCGGCGGCGCTCAGCGTGTTCTTGTGGTGGCGGCGAAAGAAGCGAGCCAGTCGTTGACCAATTGAGCGGTCGCTTCGGGCGCTTCGAGTTGGGCCGAGTGTCCGGCGGCGGTGATCTCGGCGAACGTGGCGTTGGCGCCGATGGCTGCCACCATTTGCTGGCCGATGGCAACGTACTTCGGGTCGAGCGATCCGGCGATGACGAGTACGGGCATCGCCAACTCGGCGAGGCGATCCCACAGCGGCGCTTGTGCCCCGGTGCCGGCGCGGCGCAGGCTGGACGCCAAGCCTCGAGCGGTGTTGCGCAACCGTTCTTCGCGGTGCGCATTGGCCGGGGACAGGTGCGCAAACAGCGGTTGAGCCAGCCATTCGGTCACGAACGCGTCGACGCCGATGTCTTCGATGCGGTCGGCGAGTGCCTCGTCGCGGAGCACGCGCGCTTCTCGTTCGGACGCATCGGCGATACCGGGCGACGCGCTGACGAGCACGAGGCCCAACACGCTCGCGGGGTGGTCGAGGGCCACGCGCAAACAAAGCCGTCCGCCCATCGAATAGCCGATGTAGATGCCGTCGCCACCGTGCTCGACGAGATACGACGCGGCCGCGGGCACGTCGAGCGTGAGGTGCGCGGCGTCGCCGTGACCCGGGGCATCGAGCGATCGGCGTTCGAAGCGATCGTCGAGCAATCCCTCGAAGGGTCCCCAGCACCGGCTCGTCTGTGTGAACCCGTGGACGAGAACGACCCGATTCGCCATGGCGACAACCGTAGGCTGGCGCGGTGAGCGAAGCGGAGATGGCCGAGGGCGAAGCGCACATGGCCGGGAGTGACGCAGACATAGCCGCGACGGGTTGCGCCACGTTTGTCGACACCTGGATCCGCCTCGGTGTGACGGTGGCGTGCATCGCTCCCGGTTCACGGTCGACGCCGATGGCGCTGGCGTTGGCGGCGCGGCCGGAGATCTCCGTATCGATCCACCATGACGAACGTTCGGCGGCGTTCGCCGCGCTCGGTGCGGGATTGGCCAGTGGGCGGCCGGCGATCGTGCTGACGACGAGCGGGACGGCCACGGTTCACTTGCATGCGGCGGTGGTAGAGGCCGATCTGGCTCGCGTGCCACTGCTGGCGCTCACCGCCGACCGTCCGCCCGAGTTGCAGGGGGTCGGCGCGCCACAGACGATCGATCAGGTCGACCTCTACGGCCGTTCGGTGCGCGCCTTCATCGCTGCCGGTGTGCCCGTCGCGTCACAGCGCGGCGAGTGGCGGGCGATCGCGGCACGCGCATTCAACGCGTGCGTGGCTCCGGTGCCCGGGCCGGTGCAGTTGAACTTGCCGTTTCGCGAACCGCTGCTCGGCCACGCCGGCGCGCTGCCGCCGGCCGACGACGAGTTGCACCGGGCGTCGATCGCCGCGGACTCGCCCCTCGACGCGTCCACCGTCGAGGAGTTGGTGCGGTTGATGAGCGGTCGTCGTGGGGTGCTCGTCGCCGGCTCCGGCATCGACGACGCGCTCGCGGTGCATCGGTTGGCGGCGGCGCTCGGATGGCCGGTGCTGGCCGACGCGCGCAGCGGTGCCCGTCTCGAGGGCTCGCCGGCGATCGCACACGCGGATGCGTTGTTGCGGGTCGCCGAGTGGGCAGCCGCGCAGCAGCCCGGTGTGGTCGTGCGCATCGGTGATCCGTGGGCGTCGAAGGTCGTGACGCAGTGGTTGGCGGCAACGCCCGAACTCGTGATCGTCGATCGGCACGGCGTGTGGATCGAGCCCGATCGGCGGCCCACGATGCGCGTGCGGTCGAGTGCGTCCTTGTTGGCATCGACGATCGCACCACTCGTTGCTGCCACCGACGAGCAATGGCTGCAGTCGTGGACGACGGCCGAACAATTGGCCGAGCAGGTGATCTCGGCCGAACTCGCCGCGGATGAATCGCTGAACGAACCATTGATCGCGCAGATCGTTGCGCAGCATTCGGTCGATTACACGGCGGTCGTGGCGGCCTCGTCGATGCCCGTCCGTGACATCGAATGGTACGGCGGGCGGCGCGATCGGGTGACGCACTACGCCAACCGCGGCGCCAACGGCATCGACGGCGTCGTGTCGACCGCGATCGGCGTGGCGCTGACCGGCCGCCGTGTCGTCGCACTGGTCGGTGATATCGCGTTGCTGCACGACTCGTCGGCGATGATCGCGCTTGCCCGACGCCCGATCGATCTCACGATCGTCGTCGTCGACAACGACGGTGGCGGCATCTTTTCGTTCCTGGCGCAGGCAGAGAGGCTGGCGAGCGATCGCTTCGAGTTGCTGTTCGGCACCCCGCACGGCACCGACATCGGTGCCCTCGCTCGCGCGCATCACATCGAAAGCATGGTGGTCGACACCGTCGAAGAGTTGTCCGTCGCCTTCATGAAGGCCACCGCCACCCCCGGCGTTCAGGTGGTCGTCGCGCGGACCAACCGCGCGGAGAATGTCGCGGTGCATCGGCGTATCCACGACGCGGTCGCCCGCGCCATCAGGGGATAGGTCTCAGGGGCGAACGATCGCGCCGAGCATCGTCTCGAACTTGACGCGCGTTTCTTCGAGTTCGGCGTCGGGATCGGAATCGACCATGATGCCGCCACCGGCGAACAAGCGCGCTCGCGTGCCGGCGATCTCGGCACACCGCAATGCGACCGCCCATTCGCCTTGACCGGCGCGGTCGACCCAGCCGACAGCGCCCGCGTACGAGGCGCGATCCATCAGTTCGTGTTCGTCGATGAGTGCTCGGGCGGCGTCGCGTGGATGCCCGCACACAGCCGGCGTGGGATGCAGCGCAGTGACGAGTTCGAGCACCGACGGCAAGGGCTTGGACAGCCGGCCTTCGACGAATGACGCGAGGTGGTGCACGTTGGCGACGCTGACGATCGCCGGCTCGGTCTCACTGTCGAGATACGAACACCACGGCAACAGCGTTTCGAGCACGGTGTCGATGGTGATCTGGTGCTCGTTGCGATCCTTGTGCGACGCCAATAGCAGCGCGGCGAGTCGCGCGTCGGTCTGTGCATCGGCGCTGCGGCGCGTGGTGCCGGCCATCGGCTGCGAGCGGACGATGTCACCGATGCGGCGCACCAACAGCTCAGGGGTCGCACCGACGAGCCACGGCGTGGTCGCGCTCTGCGGCGCGCAGGGCACGGCGAAGACGAAGCTACTGGCGTACGCGTTGCGCAGCCGCTCGACCACAGGCCACCGGGCGACGGGCGCATCGCAGGCGATGTCGAGTTCACGCGCCATCACGACCTTGCGGGCGTGGCCGGCCCGCAGGTGGTCGCGCACGGCGGCCACCGATGCTCGCCAACTCTCTTCGGTGCGAGCCGACGACACGGCGAACGTGCGCGGGTGCTGGTGTTGACCGTCGGGCATCGTCAGCCGCGCCACCAACTCTTCGCGCGATGGTGCCGGACCGTCGCCGATCCAGGTGATCCAACGGGTGCCGCCGAGATCGCGGCCATAGATGATCTCCGGGATGACGATGGTCGCGGCCCGCTCCGTTGCGAACGGCAACGCCGCGAACGCCAATGGCCCGGTGCCGTAGGTGTCGATGTCACCGTCGCATTCGATGGCCGACAACACGTCGCCCGCACGTTCGGCCGCAGTAGCTCGTTCGTGGGCGGGCACTTCGATGGCCGCCGCTTCGCCGAGCGCGGCGAGCGCGAAGCCGTCGTGCAGCCACAGCATGGCGTGGTCGGCCAGCGCAGCGGCATCGATGTCGTGATCGATGCGATGAACGATCGCCCTCATTTGCGAGTCCCGACGATCAGTTGGGTGATGCCCCCCGACAGCAAGATTCGTTTCACGTCAAGAAAACCGGCGGCCTCGATCATGCGCAACATCGTTTCGGGCGCAGGGAGATAGGCCACCGACTTGGGAAGGTAGCGATAGGCGGCGCCGTCGGAGAGCAGCTTGCCGATCACCGGCACCACCTTGCCGAAGTAGACGCGATGGCCGGTACGAAGGATGGGGTTCGCGGGCTCGGCGACTTCGAGCAGTGCGATGCGTCCTTCGGGCCGTACCGCTCGAGCGAGTTCGGCGAAGAACGGTTCGAGTTCCACGAAGTTGCGCAGCGCGAAGCCACAGGTGACGCCGTCGACCGATTGGTCGGGCACCGGTAGGCACAGTGCGTCGCCCTGGACGAGCGGCGCGTCGGTGCGCGCCGCGGCCAACATGCCCCACGAGAAGTCGACCCCGATGGGCACCAGATCTCGTTGCGTGAGCTCGCGGCAGAAATCGCCGGTGCCGCAGGCGAGATCGAGCACGCGTGATCTTGGGGGGAGCGCGAGTTCACGGATCGTCCGGCGCCGCCAGCCGACATCCATGCGGAAGGTCATCACCCGGTTGACGAGGTCATAGCGGGGTGCGATCGCATCGAACATCGACCGGACCGCACGCGCTTTCTCTTCGCCTTGCGGCAATTGTTCGCCGTGCACCCGCTTGCCCTGCGGCACCGTCATGAGCGCAGTCTTTCAGCCGATCCGCGCCGGGGCGGTGCCACCGGTTGGTCGATGGCGGCCGCTCGCAACTGACCGCAGGCGGCGTCGATGTCGGTGCCGCGGTTGCGGCGCACGGTGGCGTTGGCTCCCAGCGCCCGCAGGCGATCGCGGAACGCGAGCACGCGCGGCATCGGCGTGCCTTGCACTTCGTAGCCGGGTGTCGGATTGAGCGGGATCAGGTTGATGTGTGCGCGCAACTCGCGGGCGATCGCGGCGAACTCCGCGGCATCGCGCTCACGGTCGTTGACCCCGTCGATCAACGCCCATTCGAAGGAGACGCGCCGGCCTTTGGCGGCGAAGTAGTCGCGGCACGCTTCCATGAGATCGGCGATCGGATAGCGGCGGTTGATCGGCACGAGGCTGTTGCGCAGTTCGTCGTTGGCGGCGTGTAACGACACGGCCAAGTTGACGGGCAGGCGTTCGTGGGAGAGCCGCCGGATGCCGGGAATGATGCCGACGGTCGACACGGTGAAGTTGCGCGCCGACCACCCCGCGTCGTCGTGGAGACGTTCGATGGCCGCCCACATGTTGTCGTAGTTGGCGAAGGGTTCGCCCATGCCCATGAACACCACGTTCGGATGCTCGTTCGGCGCGAGTTGCGCGCGATGGCGGGCTCGCATGACTTGCTCGACGATCTCGCCGACATCGAGGCTGCGTTGGTAGCCGGCCTGTCCCGTCGCGCAGAATGTGCACGCCATCGCGCAGCCGGCCTGCGTGCTGACGCAGATGGTGCTGCGGTCCCGGTAGTGCATCAGGACGGTCTCGATCAACGCACCGTCGCCGAGACGCCACAACAACTTGACCGTCTCGCCATCGTCGCTGACGGACTCGATCACTTCGTCGAGTGCGTATGGCAGCGTCGTCGTCAGTGTGTCGCGCAGCGCGCGCGGCAGTGACGTGAGCCCTTCGAGCGGCAGGCACTGTTCGTAGAGCCCGCGCCAAACTTGATCGACGCGATAGCGAGGCGTGTCGGCCAGCAGTTCGCTGATGTGCGCGCGGTCGACCAGATAGCGGCTGCCGGTGCTGCGGCGTTCGCTCACGGGGTCACGTCGAGTTCGTAGGCGCGGTCGGCGTGGTGCACGGTGAACCCGATGCGGCGATACGTCGCGACTGCGGCCGTGTTGTCGTGTTCGACGTAGAGCATGCCGGTCCGCGGGCCTCGTGCGGCCAGCCACTGCAGGCCGGCCAACGTGAGGGGGACCGCGATGCCGCGGCCATGGAAGTCAGGGTCGACCGCCACGGCGTAGATCTCGCCCATGGACGGATCGGTTGCAGTGGCTTCATGCACCTTGGTCCAACAGAACCCGGCGAGGCGTCCTTCGCGGACGTGCAGCAAGAATCCGCGCGGGTCGTACCACGGCTCGGCTTGCCGCGACGCGAGACCTTCGTGGGACATGTTGCCCTGTTCGGGATGCCACGCGAACGCGCGATTGTTGACGGCGAGGAAGTCATCGGCATCGGCGTCGGTGAACGCGCGGACCCACAGCGTCGACGGCGCGGCGGGCAACTGGCACCGCATCTGCCACAGTTCGCGCCAGCGTGTGAATCCACACGCCAGCGGTTCGTCGTCGTCGGCCTCCTCGGACTCGTGAATCCACAACTCTGTGCGGCCCCCGCCCGCCTGGGCGATTTCGTCGACGGCGGCGCGCAGCCACGCCGAACGGCCGCCGCGCCGCGGCAGGTCGGCTCCGGGATCGAGGAGCCAGCCGTTGTCGGTTCGGCGTGCGAGGGTCGATGTCATCGTCCCGCAGGCTATAAGCCAACAGAACGGGATCGGATAGGGTCGCTCGTCGTGGCCAGACCCCGTACCCCGCAAGGTCGAGCGAGAGAAGTACACCGCCGGCTCAAGGACGAGTTCCCGGTGGCGGTCTGCGAACTCGATCACGAGAACCCGTTTCAGCTGCTGGCCGCCACCATCCTGTCGGCGCAGTGCACCGATGCCCGCGTCAACATGGTGACGCCGCACTTGTTCGCCCGCTATCCGACACCCGAGGCGCTCGCCAGTGCGTCGCTGACCGATGTCGAGGAGATCGTCCGCTCGACTGGTTTCTATTCGAATAAGGCCCGCAGCCTGGTCGGCATGGCGCAACGTCTGGTCGAGGCGTTCGACAGCGAAGTGCCGGGGGCGATGGAAGACCTCGTCACGGTGCCCGGCGTCGGGCGCAAGACCGCCAACGTGGTGCGATCGGTGGCGCTCGGCCTCCCCGGCCTCCCTGTCGACACCCACGTGCTGCGCCTGACGCGCCGGCTCGGCATCACCACCGAGACCGACCCGGTGAAGGTCGAGTACGTGTTGAACCCGATGGTCCCGCCGGCGGAGCGGGGCGAGTTCAGCTTGCGGCTGATCTTGCACGGTCGGCGCACGTGTTTCGCCCGCAAGCCCAACTGTGGCGCGTGCGTATTGGCCGACATCTGCCCGTCAGCGGGCACCGGCGAGCCACCGCCACTGCGAGGCGAAGGTCAGCGCGGCGCGCGCAGCAACGCTTCGAGCCGGCGCACCGTCGAGCCGAGCGCCCTTTCGACGTCACGCAAGCGCACGGCGAAGTCTTCACGAGGGGTGCCCTCGTAGCGACGAGAGATGTCGTCGATGCGCCGCAGGATGTCGTCGAGGGTCGTCGAGATCGACGAAAGTTCGGCCAGGTCTCCGGAATCGACAGCATCCACGGGGCCCGTTCTATCGTCTCCGGCGGTCCGAACGGCAATTGATGCGCGCTCGCCGCATCGGGGCCGATACGGTGAGTGGCCGTGTTGAATCGGCTCGATCTCCGTGGCGTAACCGGCGACCTGCGCCGCATTTTGCCCCGCCCCGAGGTCGACGGTGACGGTCCCGTGGCGGCCGTTCGCGAGATCATCGACGCGGTGCGAGCCGGCGGAGACGCCGCGCTGCGCGAGCTCACGCAGCGCTTCGATGGCTGCGACCTGCCCACGGCGCGCGTCGATCCGGCCGCGCTCGCGGCGGCGCTGGGCAGCATCGACGACGACCTGCGCAACGCGCTCGTGGTGGCCCACGACAACATTCGCCGCTATCACGAAACCCAGCGCGACGAGCCGAGACACTTCCGCAACAACGGCATGACCATCGACGGCTGGATGGCCCCCGTCGAGCGGGCCGGTCTCTACGTGCCCGGTGGTCGGGCCATCTACCCCTCGACGGTCTTGATGACCGCGGTGCCGGCGCGCGTCGCCGGTGTTCGCGAGATCGTGCTGTGCGTCCCCCCGGCAGCCGACGGGTCGGTGCCGCCGACCACCCTGGCGGCGGCGGCGATCGCCGGGGTCGACGAAGTCTACGCGGTCGGGGGCGCCCAGGCGATCGCCGCCATGGCCTACGGCACCGACACCATTGCGCCGGTCGACGTCATCGTCGGCCCGGGCAACGTCTACGTCGCGCTCGCGAAACGCGAGGTCGCCGGTGTCGTCGGCGTGCCGTCGGCGTTCGCCGGCCCGAGCGAGGTCGTGGTGATCGCCGACGAGACGACCGACCCCGACCTGGCCGCCATCGACGTGGTGGTGCAGGCCGAGCACGGTCCGCACGGATTGGCGTGGCTCATCACCACGAGTGTCGCCGTCGCCGACGCCATCGACGCGGCCATCGGTCGCGCAGTCGCCGCAGCACCGAGGCGCGCCGATATCGAGGCCACGTTGCGCGACGGCGGCTATGTCGTCGTGGTCGAATCGCTGGCGCGGGCAGTCGACGTCGCCAACGCCGTTGCGCCCGAACATCTCCAGTTGATGTGTGCCGACCCCGTTGCACTGTTGCCACTCGTCCGTCACGCGGGCGCGATCTTCTGCGGCCCGTGGTCGCCGGCGGCGATGGGCGACTATGCCGCCGGTCCGTCGCACGTGTTGCCCACCAACTCGACGGCGCGCTTCTCGAGCGTGTTGTCGTTGCGCGATTTCCAAAAGGAAATGCACGCCGTCACCTTCGATCGGCCGTCGTTCGACGCGCTCGCGCCACACGTGATTGCCCTCGCCGATGCCGAAGGCCTCGACGCGCACGCGCAGTCCATCCGCCTGCGGGTCGCGGGCGCCCGCGATCAACGCGCAACGAGCGCACCGGTGCGGCCGGGCGTGCGCCCCGACATCGCGCTGATGGAGGGCTACCACTCGCCGCAACTCGCGGTCGATGTGCGCCTCAACACCAACGAGTCGCCCGAGCCGCCGCCGGCAGAGTTCACTGCGCTACTCGCGGACGAGATCACCCGCGTCGAATGGCACCGCTATCCCGACCGCGCCGCGCGCGAACTGCGGGGCGCGCTGGCCAAGCACTACGGCGTGGCGACCGAGCAGGTGTTTGCGGCCAACGGTTCAAACGAAGTGTTGCTCAACATGTTGCTCGCGTACGGCGGGCCGGGCCGGCGCGCCGCGGTCTTCGAGCCGACCTATGCGTTGCACAGTCACATCGCGCGCCTCGCCGGCACCGAGGTGGTCGAAGGCGAGCGGGGTCACGACTTCGCGCTCGATCTCGACGAAGTGCGCCGCGTCATCGGCACCTACCGTCCCGAGATCGTGTTCCTGTGTTCGCCCAACAACCCCACGGCCATGGTCGATCCGCCCGAAGTCGTGCAAACAGTGCTCGATCTCGTCGCGCCCTACGGTGGCATGGTCATCGTCGACGAGGCCTACGGACAGTTCGCGCCGTCGTCCGCAGTGAGCATGGTCGCCGACGACGTACCGCTGGTCGTCACGCGTACGTTCTCCAAGACGTGGTCGATGGCGGCAGCGCGCCTCGGCTATCTCATTGGTCCCTCTTGGGTGGTCGACGAACTCGACAAGGTTGCGTTGCCCTATCACCTCGACGTGGTCAAGCAGATCGCCGGCACGTTGGCGTTGCGCTTTGACGCGCAGATGCAAGCGCGCGTGGCGTCGCTCGTCGAAGAGCGGGGACGCCTCGAAACTGCACTGCGCGACCTGCCAGTCGAAGTGTGGCCGTCGGGCGCCAATTTCATCTTGTTCCGGCCGACCGCCAAAGATGGCGCCGCCGTGTGGAACGCGCTGCTCGACCACTCGGTGCTGGTGCGCGATTGCTCGTCGTGGCCGCGCCTCGACGGATGCTTGCGGGTCACCATCGGTAGCCGGCAAGAAGACGATCGATTCCTGGCGGCGTTGAAGGAGATCCTCACATGACACGCACGGCGTCGCGGATACGCACAACCAAGGAGACCGAGATCTCCATCGATCTCGATGTCGACGGCACGGGCCGTAGCAATGCGTCGACGGGTTTGCCGTTCTTCGACCACATGTTGGCGCAATTGGGCAAGCACGCGAAGTTCGATCTGTCGATCTACGCCAAGGGCGACCTCGAGATCGACGCGCACCACACGGTCGAAGACACCGGCATCCTGCTGGGCGAGCTACTGCGCGCGGCGCTCGGTGACAAGGCCGGTGTGCGCCGTTTCGCGTCGGTGGCGGTGCCCCTCGACGAAGCCTTGATCGAAGTCGCGCTCGATCTTTCGGGGCGGCCCTACCTCCACTACGACGTGAACTTTCCCGGTGAAAAGATCCTGGGCGAGCCTCCGTTCGATCCGCAGCTGTGCGAAGAGTTCTTCCGCGGGTTCACTATGGCATCGATGTGCACATTGCACATCGTGTGCGTGCGGGGCAAGAACACGCATCACATCATCGAAGCGTCGTTCAAAGCGGTCGCGCGGGCCCTGCATGACGCGGTCCGCATCGAAGGATCCGACGTGCCGTCGACGAAGGGCACTTTGTGACAGCGGTACGCATCGCCGTACTCGACTACGGCATCGGCAATCTGCGATCCGCGCAGAAGGCGCTCGAAAAGGTGGGTGCCGACGCGCACCTCACCGCCGACCGCGGGTTCATAGACGATGCCGACGCAGTCGTACTGCCGGGTGTCGGCGCATTCGGTGCGTGCATGCAAGCGTTGCGTTCGGCGCGCCTCGACGATGTGGCCGTGAGTGCTGCCGCATCGGGGCGGCCGTTTCTCGGCATCTGCGTCGGCATGCAGATGATCTACGAAGGCAGCGACGAATCGCCTGCCGTGCCAGGCCTGGCGCTGTTGCCCGGTCGGGTACGCCTGTTGCCGAGCGGCGTCAAGCGTCCGCAGATGCAGTGGAACCGCCTCGTCGCCCGCCGCGCGCTCGACCCGTTGCTCGAAGGACTCACGCGCAATGCGTGGATGTACTTCGTCCACTCCTACGCGACCGACGACATGTCCCACGCCATCGCCACCTGTGACTACGGCGGCCCGGTCGTCGCGGCGGTCGGGCGCCTCAACGTGTGGGCCACGCAGTTCCATCCCGAGAAGTCGGGTCGCGACGGGCTGCACCTATTGCGCAACTTCGTGTCCATCGCAGAGCGCGCTCGCGATCACGTCGCGGCGGCGACCGGCTGATGCAGCTCTATCCCGCAATCGATCTGCGCGGTGGCAAGTGTGTGCGCCTCTATCAAGGCGACTATGCCAAGGAGACCGTGTACGGTGACGACCCCGTCGCGCAGGCGCGCACGTTTGCCGCGGCCGGTGCCCCGTGGATCCACGTCGTCGATCTCGACGGTGCGCGCACCGGCGAGGCCTCCAATCGCGCGGTGATCGCCCAGATCGCGGCCGCGGTCGACGTGCCGATACAGGTCGGCGGCGGCGTTCGGTCGCGCGAGGCGGCCAAGGCACTGTTCGACGCGGGCGTGACCCGAGTCGTCATCGGCACCGCGGCGCTCGATACGCCGGCGCTGGTGCGTGAGCTCGCGGTCGATCATCGCATCGCGGTGGGCCTCGACGTGCGGGGGCGCGAGATTGCCGTGCGCGGCTGGACCGAAGGCTCGGGGCGCGATCTCCACGACGTCGCCGCCGAGTTGGCCGACGCCGGTGTCGACGCGCTGATCGTCACGCAGATCGCTCGCGACGGCACGCTGGAAGGGCCCGATGTCGAAGGGCTGTCGACGCTGCTCGAGGAAACCCTGATTCCGCTGATCGCGTCGGGTGGTGTCGGCACGCTCGATCACCTCCGCGTGCTCGATTCGGTCGTCGCCGGTGGCGGCCACCGCTTGGCGGGGGCGATCGTGGGCCGTGCTCTCTACGACGGCAACTTCACGGTCACCGATGCACTGGCCGCAGTGGCAGAGCGGGGCCTTCGCTGATGTTCGTGGCTCGTGTCATCCCTTGCCTCGATGTCGATGCCGGTCGCGTCGTCAAAGGCGTCAACTTCGTCGGGCTGCGCGACGCCGGCGATCCGGTCGAGTTGGCGGCGCGCTACGACATCGAGGGTGCCGACGAATTGGTGTTCCTCGACATCACCGCGTCGAGCGATGCCCGCGACACGATGATCGATGTCGTGACGCGTACCGCCGAGCAGGTGTTCATCCCGTTCACCGTGGGCGGCGGTATTCGCAGTGTCGAAGACGCGCGGCGCATGTTGCGGGCGGGTGCCGACAAGGTCAGTGTGAACACGGCTGCAGTCGATCGGCCCGAGTTGATCAGTGAGATCGCCGCGGAGTTCGGTGCACAGTGCGTCGTCGTCGCCATCGATGCGCGCCGCAGCGCGATGGGGTTCGAAGTTTTCACGCACGGTGGGCGCACGGCAACCGGCCTCGACGCGATCGAATGGGCGGCCCGGGCCGAGTCGTTGGGTGCCGGCGAAATCTTGCTGACGTCGATGGACCGCGACGGTACACGCGACGGGTTCGACATCGAGTTGACGCGTGCGATCAGCGAACGCGTGAACATTCCCGTGATCGCCAGCGGCGGTGTCGGGACGCTCGAGCACCTCGTCGACGGTGTGCTCGAAGGCAAGGCCGACGCGGTGCTGGCGGCGTCGATCTTCCACTTCGGCGAACACACCGTGCACGAGGCCAAGCAGTATCTCGCCGAGCGGGGCATCACGGTGCGGCCATGACCTCGTCGACGAATCGGCCGAACGCGTCGACGACCGACTGCGTGCCCGCGCCGAAGAAGTGATCGCTCATCGGCGCCACCTCGATGGTGGTCGCCTTCCAGCCGCGGGTCGACTCGCGTGCGGCGACCGGCGGCGCGTATTGGTCGTGTTCGGCGATGAGGATGCGTTTGGGGCGCGGCTCGGTCGACGCCACCATCTGATCGAGCGGGAACATGCGGAACACCGGCGAAACGAGAAACCAACCGACCGACCGTGGATGATCGACCGTGAGCGCGGTCTCCGCGCCGAAGGAGTAACCGGCGATCGCCAGGGGTGCCGACGGCGATTCGGCGGCGCAGTGGGCGAGCACCGCGCGTAGATCGTCGCGTTCGCCGGGGCCGCCATCGTGGTGGCCGGTGCTCTCACCGACGCCGCGAAAGTTGAAGCGCACCACGGCCACGCCCATGCCCGGCGCGCTGCGAAACACGGCGCTCACGACGTTGCTGTGCATGTCGCCGCCGAACTGCGGGCTCGGGTGAGCAACCACGACGGTGAGTCGCGGCTGCGGCGGGGACTGCATCTCGGCTTGAAGCGCCACGCCGCCGGAAGACGAGATGGTGAAGCGGCGCAGCGAGGGCGAGTCGTCAGACATCGGTTGGGCACAGTACCGTGGCGGTGTGACGACAGCCAGTGACGGCGAAAAGCTGCCGATCAAGATGCTCAACGATCGCATCCTCGTCAAGATGGATGCGGGTGACGCCGAACGGCGATCGAGCGGCGGCATCCTCATCCCCGCGACTGCGCAACTGGGCAAGCGGCTCACGTGGGCCGAGGTCGTGGCGCTCGGTCCCAACGTGCGCACCATGGAAGTCGGCGATCGGGTGCTCTTCTCGCCCGAAGATCGCTACGAGGTCGAGGTCCGCGGCGACGATTTCCTGATCCTGCGCGAGCGTGACATCCACGCCGTCGCGGCCAAGCGTCTCGATGTCGGCAGCGGCACCGGCCTCTATTTGTAGCTGTCCCGCGGGAGCGTGGGTTCGGGCCTTCGTTCGAAAAACTTGGCCAGTGTTGACGAAGTTGGCCAGTGTCGACGATCCGTTGCGGCGGAGCCGCACAAAAAAGGCGTCCCCGCGGGGACGCTTTCTGATGGAACGTCGGGTTGAAGTGACCGACACGGACACGTGATGTCGCTGCGATGCCGACACAGCAGGACGAGGTTGGCCAAGGTGGTGCGTTGAGCGCGCTCTCGAAACGCGGCGCTCCAAGAATTGCGGTGGCGCGCGGCGACGCGAAGAGTGGTTTCGGCAACAGTGGCCAACTTCGGTAACCGTGGCCAGAATCCCAACGCGAGGCCGGGGGTAGGTGGGGTGCCCGGCTCAGGATTCGTTGACGTCGTAGACGTGGTGGACGACGTCGTGGAGCAGATAGCGCGCGAAAGTGTCGACGGTGAATTGCGCGCCGTCGCTGCGATTGCCGGTGCGTGACCATTGCTCGTCGTGCACCGCCGCGAACCTCGACGCGATCTGATCGGCGGCGGCCTGCAGCTCATGGGCGACGACGGTTGCGTCTTGTTCGTCGTATCGCTCGTCGATGGCGGTCTTGTCCTGGTCCCAATTGGGATAGGTGGGGTCGTCGGTGTCGAGGATCAGCCCGAGGCGGTAGTCGTAGATACGGAACACGTCTCGGATGTGGCACGCGTATTCGAGCGGCGACCAACGATCGGCCGTGGGTCGCTGACGCACGTCGCCGCGCGTCAGAACCTGTTGCCACGCCGCCGCATTGTCGAGAATCATCGGCGCCACTTGGGCGCGGGCGACCGTGGCCGAGTCGTACCCGCATTCGGGGCACGGCCGGTGCACCACCCACGTCCAGTCCTTATCGTCGGGGACGATCGCCATGGCCGCACCGTAGTCGCCGGCCCGGCAGCGGCCGCCCAAATTCTCGGCTGCGGCGCGACGGCAAGGCCGTAGGCTGTGGCGATGCCTGCAACAACACCGATCTCGGCTTCGGACGCCGAACTCGCCACCGTGAAATACAACGAAGACGGACTGGTCGCCGCCATCGTGCAAGACGCTGCGACCCGCGATGTGCTGATGATGGCGTGGATGAACGCCGAGACGCTGCAGCAATCGCTGAGCGAAGGGCGCACAGTGTTCTGGAGCCGCAGCCGCCAAGAGGTCTGGCGCAAGGGTGACACGTCGGGCGATCGTCAGTTCATCCGTGACGCCTTCTACGACTGCGACGGCGACACATTGTTGTTCGTGGTCGAACAAGAGGGCAAGGGCGCGTGCCACACCGGAGCGTGGTCGTGCTTCTTCCGCCCCTTCGGCGCACCGTCGTAACGCTGCGGTGAACGCATGATGATCAGTCCGTCGCGCGATCGCTTCCTCGAGTTGGCGCGCCAACATCGTGTGGTGCCGGTGTGGCGTCACGTGCTGGGCGATCTGACCACGCCCGTGGCCGCGTTCGCCCGCGTCGTCGGCGACGGCTACGGCTTCTTGCTCGAGTCGGTCGAACACGGCGAGCGCTGGAGCCGGTGGTCGTTCATCGGCCGTCATCCGCTGGCCACGCTGACGTTGCGCGATGGCATGGTCACCGTCGAGGGCGACCTTCACTGCGACATCCCGCTCGACAAGGGCATGCTCGTCGCACTCGACGTACTGCTCGCGGCCTATCGGTCGCCCGAGTTCGAAGAGCTCCCACCGTTGCACAGTGGCCTCATCGGTTACCTCGGCTACGACATCGTGCGCGAGGTCGAGCATCTGCCCGCGGTGCCGCCCGATCCGATTGGTTCGCCCGACGCGGTGATGTCGATCATCGGCGAATTGGCGGCCTATGACCATTGGCGCCAACGCGTCACGCTCGTCGCCAATGTGTTGGTGCCGCCCGATTCGAGTGACGCCGAGATCGACGCCGCCTACGACGAGGCGATCGAACGCATCGAGTCGATCGCCCGCGACGGCTCCCGTTCCATCGACGAGCCACTGGTCGAGCCGCCGCATCAGGACGACCCGCTCCCGGCGGTCACATCGTCGATGGGCAAAGAGCTCTACTGCCGCGCGGTCGAGGTCGCCAAGGAATACATCCTCGCCGGTGACATCTTCCAGGTCGTGCTGGCGCAGCGATTCGGTCTGTCGCTCGATGCCGATCCGTTCGACGTCTATCGGGTGTTGCGCCAGATCAATCCGAGCCCCTACATGTACTTCGTGCGCCAACCAGAGTTGACGATCGTCGGCTCGTCGCCCGAGCCGATGGTGCGCCTCACCGGCAACCGCGTCATCTCACGGCCGATCGCCGGCACCCGCCGCCGCGGCAAGACCGAAGAGGATGATCGCCGTCTCGCCGGTGAGCTCACCGAGCACCCAAAAGAGCGCGCCGAGCATGTGATGTTGGTCGATCTGGCCCGCAACGATGTCGGCCGGGTGGTCAAGTTCGGCACCGAGCGCGTGGATGAGATGATGACGCTCGAGCGTTACAGCCATGTGATGCACATGACCTCGCAAGTGTCCGGCGAGCTCGCCGAAGGCAAAACCCCCATCGACGTGTTGCGCGCAACGTTGCCGGCGGGCACCGTCTCGGGTGCGCCCAAAGTGCGGGCCATGGAGATCATCGACGAGCTCGAACCGGTCAAGCGCGGGCTCTACGCGGGCACGGTCGGCTACATCGACTTCAGCGGCAACATCGACACTGCCATCGCCATTCGCACGATGATCGTGCACGGCAACGACGCGTGGGTGCAGGCGGGCGCGGGCGTCGTCGCCGACAGCGTGCCCGAGCAAGAACACCTCGAGTGCGAGAACAAGGCACGAGCGTTGTTGGCGGCGGTCCCCGGTGCGCGGCGCATGACCGAACAACGCCGGGCCCTCAGGGGATGAGCGAAGCGCCGAGGACACAGAGCGAAGCGACGAAAGGTCAGCCGATGGCAGGCACCGTGTACGAACTCGACCGTGAGGTCATCCGCATCTCCGGTCCCGACGCGATCTCGTTCCTGCAGGGACAGCTCAGCCAAGACGTTGCCGGTCTCGCCGTCGGGGCGAGTGCGTTCACGTTCTTGCTCGAACCACAGGGCAAAGTCAGCGCCTGGGGCCGCATCACGCGAGTGGCCGACGATGCGATCCTGTTCGACGTCGACAGTGGCTTTGCCGAGGGTGCGATCGCGCGGTTGAACAGATTCAAATTGCGCACCAAGGCCGACATCGAGCGCCTCGATTGGCCGGTGGTGTTCGCGGCCTTCGATTGGCCGGGCTTCGAAGGCACCGATCACATCGGTGCCGACGCGCCGTTCGGCACCACCGTCGGCGATCCCGGCGAATACGAACGCCTTCGCATCGAAGCGGGCGTGCCGGCAATGGGCCACGAGCTCGACGCCAACACCATTCCCGCCGAAGCAGGCGACGTGATCATCGACAAGTCGGTCAGCTTCACCAAGGGTTGCTACACCGGCCAAGAGCTGGTCGCGCGCGTCGACTCGCGCGGCAATAACACGCCGCGCCGGCTGCGCCTTGTGCGTATCGACGAGGGCGTTCCCCAAGAGGGGAGCGACCTGCTGGTCGACGACAAGGTCGTCGGCAAACTGACGAGTGTGGCCGCATCGGGCGATGGGGCAGTGGCGTTGGCCTACGTGCAGCGCGCCGTGACGCCGCCGGTCGATGCAGTGGTGGTCGATCAGGCCGGCCGCAGGTACACGAGCATCTGCGTGCCTCTCGCAGGACCGCCGTCGGCAGTGGGCACGGGCGAGCGCGCCGCGACGTGACCGCCCATCGCTCCGATCAACTCGCGCACGATGGCCAACCCGAGGCCTGATCCCGACTCCTTGGGCGTGGGCCGCGCCGTGGCCACGTAGAGCCGTTCGAACACATGCGGCAGGTCGTCGGCGGCGATGCCGTTGCCATCGTCGGCGACGCTGATCGCCACCCAGCCCTCGTGTACGAACACCGACACGTCGATGCGGGTCTGTGCGAACTTCAACGCGTTGTCGATGAGATTGGCCACCGCTTGATCGAGGCGCATGGCATCGATCGACGCGAAGATCGCTGGGCCCGGCTCCCCGCTCGCAAACGAGAGCGCGATGTTGCGCTTCGCTGCTTTGGGTGCGAATGCGCGCGCGGTGCCCGCGACGACGCCGACGACGTCGCCCGAGACGAGTTCGAAAGAGAACGAGCGCGCGTCGAGTCGCGCGAGGTCGAGCAGATCGGTGACCAATCGGTTCAGTCGCTGTGACTGCGCGAGGATCGTCTCGGCCGCCTTCTTCGGCTCGATCGCTTCGTCGGCGAGGGCCTCCGCGTAGCCCTGGATCGACGTGAGTGGTGTGCGCAGGTCGTGCGTGATCGACATCAGGAATTGGCGCTCGAGACCCCGCGCCCGTTCGAGTTGTACGGCCATCGAATTGATCGACCGCGACAGGTCCGCAACTTCGTCCGAGTCGGTGGTGCTCGGCTCGGGGACCCGCGCCGACAAGTCGCCCGATGCGATCGAATGGGTGGTGGCCTGCGCCGCGCGCAACCGATTGGTGAGTCCGCGCGAGAGCCACAGCGCAATCACGAACGCGAGCGCGATGGTGCCCGCCGACGCGACGAGGAACCAGCCGAGCGCCGGGCGCGCATCGGACTCGGGCGGTCGAGCGACCACAACCACGTACTTGAGCGCGCGTTGATCACCCACCGCCGCGGCGTAGACGACACGGCCGCGATTGCCCGAAACCACCGAGTTGGGCGTCTTGAGCAGTGCGAGATCGTCGGCATCGAGTGTGATGTTGCGCGGCGTGGTGCCGTCGAGATTCTGCAGCGTGGTCCCGACGAGGATGCCGATGTCCTCTTCGCTCAGGTCCGAGAATCCTTTGATGCGATTGATGACGGCGCGCAGCTCGGCCTGACGGGCCACCAGTGTGGTCGGTGCGGTGGCCCGGAACAAGATCGTCTCGTCAAGGATGGCGACGAGCGATGTTGCCTGGCGTTCCAGTTCACGCTGCGTCGTCTCGCGGGCGCTGAGGCGGTCGAGGACGAACGTTCCCGCACCCGCGATCACGAGCGCGGCGATCACTGCTCCGACGATCGCAAAGGTGATACGGCGGCGCACGGTCAGCCATCACGCCATGCGATACCCGACACCCCACACGGTGTCGAGCGGCAGCGCGTCGCCGAACTTCTTGCGTAGCTGACGAACGTGTACGTCGACGGTGCGGTCGTCGCCGATCCAGTCGAGGCCCCACACGCCGTCGAGCAGTTGCCGGCGCGACAGCGCGCGGCCCTGGTTCTCGCACAAGTACTGCAAGAGGTCGAACTCACGCGTCGCCAGCGGCACCGGTTGCCCCGTGAGGCGGGCTTCGCGCCGACCGAGGTCGACTTCGATGGTGCCGACGACGATGATCGCCGGCGCGACCGCCGGACGATCGGCGCGGCGCAAGATGGCTTTGACGCGGGCCACGAGTTCGCGCGGCGAGAACGGCTTGGTCACGTAATCGTCGGCGCCGAGCTCGAGCCCGAGCACGCGGTCGAGTTCGTCGTCGCGCGCGGTGAGCATGATGATCGGGATGTCCGAACACGCCCGCACCTGGCGGCACACTTCGATGCCGTCGATGAGCCCGGGCAGGCCGAGGTCGAGGATCAAGAGTTTCGGTTGGCGATCTTTGATGGTCTTGAGTGCCGTTTCGCCGTCGGCGGCCTGGTACACCCGGAAACCGTCGCGGCGGAGATAGGTGTCGACGAGGTCCGCGATGCTCGGATCGTCCTCGACCACTACGACCACTTGCTCGGCTGCCATTGCTCTCCGCTCAGCGGGGCCGCTCGGACCCGACTCACCTTCGTTGCTCGTCTCCAGGTCCCAGTCGGATGGATAGCACCGAGATATGAGGATCTGATGAAGAGGCTGGCCCGGTAGGTTACGCGAGTGGCCACCTATCTCGACCGCATCCTCGTCGCTCATCGCGCTCGCGCCGCGGCCGACGACCGCCCCCTGGCGCGACTCGTCGACGCGGCGCGGGCGCTGCCGCCGGCGCGCGGCTTTCGCGCCGCGCTGGTCGAGCACGCGCAGCGCGACGGCACCGCGGTCATCGCCGAAGTCAAGCGGCGGTCGCCGTCGAAGGGCGCGTTGGCGGTCGATCTCGATCCGCAGGTCTTGGCGCGGGCCTACGCCGCGGGTGGCGCGGCGTGCCTGTCGGTGCTCACCGACATCCACTTCTTCGGCGGCTCCGCAGCCGATCTCGCGGCGGCGCGCGGCGCCAGCGGCCGTCCGGTGTTGCGCAAGGATTTCACCGTCGATGCCCGTGACGTGTGCGACGCCCGCCTCATGGGTGCCGACTGTGTGTTGCTGATCGCCGCGGCACTCGATGACGCAGAGCTCTTGGACTTCCATCAGATCGCCCGCGAGATCGGCCTCGACGTGCTCGTCGAGATCCACGACGAGGCCGAGCTCGAACGGGCGCTGCGGGTCGACCCCGACCTCATAGGCGTCAACCAGCGCGACCTCGTCACGTTCGAGGTCGACCAGGCTCGGGCCAAGCGCATGGCGCCGCTCATGCCCGCGGGTGTGGTGCGTGTCGCCGAGTCCGGCATCCGGGGCGCGGACGACGCGGCGGCCCTCACCGCGGCGGGCTATCACGCGCTGCTGGTGGGCGAGACGCTGGTCAAGTCGGGCGATCCGGCGGCCGCGGTGAAAACTCTGCGCGTCGCTGCACATCGCGACAGGTAGCGTGCGAGACCGCATGTTCGTGAAGATCTGTGGCCTCACCAACGAAGACGACGCGCTGCTGTCGGTTGCCCTCGGCGCGGACGCGATCGGGTTCATATTCGCTCCGTCCACGCGCCAGCTGCAGCCGGTGCGGGCCCGCGACATCGTGCGCCGTCTGCCCCCCGAGGTACTCACCGTCGGTGTGTTCCGTGACGAGTCGCGTCAACGCGTCGTCGACATCGTCAACCAGGTCGGTCTCAAGTGCGCGCAGCTGCACGGCCACGAGAGCGCGGCCGACACATTGTGGATTCGCGAGCACGTGCCGTTCGTCATCAAGGCGTTCGTCGCGGGTGATCCTCGGCTCGACCAGTTCGACGACTATGGCGCCGATGTCGCGTTGATCGACTCGCAGACACCGGGCTCGGGCAGGGTCTTCGACTGGTCACTGGCCGAAGGCGCGCCCCAACATCGACGGGTGCTGCTCGCCGGAGGTCTGACACCCGACAACGTGAGCGCCGCAGTGCGCCGGGTGCGACCGTGGGGAGTCGACGTATCGACCGGAGTCGAGCGAGGGCCGGGCAGCAAAGACCCGATCAAGCTGCGTGAATTCATCGAGCGGGCGAAGGCTGCCGAAAAGAAGCCCTACCGCGGCATCGACGAAGAGCCCTACGACTGGGAGGACGACGAGTGACCGACCCGTCGGTGATGGGCGAGCCGAGCTCGACGGGTCGCTTCGGCGAGTTCGGCGGACGGTTCGTGCCCGAGACCTTGGTGCCCGCGTGCGTCGAGCTCGAAGCCGCGTTCCGCGAAGCATGGGCCGACGCCTCGTTTCGCGCCGAACTCGACACGTTGCTGCGCGACTACGCGGGCCGCCCGTCGCCGTTGACGATCGCCGATCGCCTGTCGAGCGAGATCGGCGCGCGGGTGCTGCTCAAGCGGGAAGACCTCAATCACACCGGCTCGCACAAGATCAACAACGTGCTTGGCCAAGCGTTGCTCGCTCGGCGCATGGGCAAGCGGCGACTCGTGGCCGAGACCGGCGCCGGCCAGCACGGCGTGGCGACCGCAACGGCGGCCGCGCTCTTCGGCATGGAGTGCGTCGTCTACATGGGCGACGTCGACATGG
>JBDSMH010000052.1:0-3886 GCA_039915945.1 Acidimicrobiales bacterium
GGTATCGGCGTAGGTGTGCTCGCCGCGGTTCGCAAGTATTCGTTCGCTGACACATTCACCACACTGGCCACGGCCATCGTGAGTGCCACACCCGTTTTTGTGCTCGCGTACCTCATCACTCAAGTCACCGGCGTGTATGCGTTCCAACACAATTGGCCGGCATGGGCCCGATTACCGGTGCAAGGTTTCGGTCCGAACAAGTGGTATCTCGGCGTCTTCCCCGCGCCATCGCAATTTCAATACCTCGTACTGCCCGCGATTGTGTTGGCGTCGGTGTCGACGGTCATCGTGACGAGACTCACCCGCACGACCATGCTCGAGGTCGGCCGCGCCGATTTCATCCGTACCGCGAGAGCGAAGGGCATGCGGGAGCGCGATGTGACCGTGCATCACGCGTTGCGCAACGCCATGATCCCGGTCGTCACGTTCATCGGCGTCGACTTCGGCACGTTGGTCGGCTTTGCGATTCTCACCGAGACGGTCTTCAATCTCCAAGGCCTCGGCTCGCAAGTCGCCATCGCCGCCGCCGGCCGCGACCTCCCCGTGCTGATCGGGTGCACCACGGTCATCGTGCTCGTCTATGGGCTGGTGAACCTCGTGGTCGATCTCAGTTACGCCTGGTTCGATCCGCGAGTTCGGGTGGGAGGAGTCAAGTGAGCGATATCGCCGCCGCCGACGAGTCTCTGGCCGAGATCGTTGAAACTCGTAGTTTTCGCGCGCTCGCCTGGCGCCGATTTCGGCGCAACCGCTTGGCCATGTTCGGGCTCGCCGTCGTCATGATCCTCGTCGCGCTGGCCATGATCGGTCCGTTCTTGGTGCAAGATCCCTACAAGCAAGAACGCCTACTTTCACGAACCGGTCCTGACTCGCATCACTGGTTCGGCACCGATCAGCTTGGTCGCGACGAGTTCGCCCGCGTCGTCTACGGCATGCGCCTCTCGCTTTTCGTGGGCTTCGCCGTCGCCGCTCTGCAATTCTTCATCGGCGTCACACTGGGAGCGACGGCGGGCTGGGTCGGTCGCTGGATCGACGTGATCATCACGCGCTTCATCGACATCATGCTCGGCATCCCCTATCTCGTGTTGGCCTTCGCGTTCATCGCGGTCATCGGCCGTGGGGTCGGCGCCGTGATCCTCACGCTGGCCATGTCGAGCTGGTTGGTCACGGCGCGTGTCGTGCGCGCCGGCTTCACTCAGGTGAAGGACCTCGAGTACGTCGAAGCGGCGCGTGCGGTCGGCGTGAAGGGCTTTCGGATCGTGTGGCGCCACATTTTGCCCAATGTGATCCAGCCGGTCATCGTGCTCGTGGCGGTCGGCGTCGGTTCGGCCATCTTGGCCGAGGCGGCACTGTCGTTCCTCGGCGTGGGCGTGCAAGAGCCAACGGCCTCACTCGGCTTGATGATCAGCCGCAGCCGTTCGTTCTTCTCCACGTCGCCGCACTTGTTGTTTTTCCCCGGCGCGGCGATCGCGCTCATCGTGCTCGGCTTCCTTCTCGTGGGCGACGGCCTGCGAGATGCACTCGACGTGAAGGACTGACATGGCCTACGAGACCTTGCTGCAGGTCGAGAACCTGGCCATCGAGTTCGGCACCGAGGACGGCATCGTCCACGCGGTCAACGGCATCAGCTTCGACGTCTGTCGCGGCGACGTCTTCGCCATCGTCGGTGAGTCGGGGTCGGGCAAGACGGTCACCGCGATGAGCGTTCTCGGTCTGTTGCCGACACCCCCCGCGCGGATCGCGTCCGGAGAGATTTTGTGGAAAGGCGAAGATCTCCTCCAGGCCGACAAAGAACGAATGCGCGACATCCGCGGCAACGAGATCGCCATGATCTTCCAAGATCCGTTGACTGCGCTCAATCCCGTGCTGACGGTCGGCCGCCAGATCGGTGAGATGGTCGAACTGCACCGCGGCATGAATCGCAAGCAGGCGCGCCTGCATGCCATCGAGATGCTCGCGTTGGTCGGCATACCCGAGCCACAACGGCGCGTCGACATGCACCCTCACGAGTTCTCGGGCGGCATGCGGCAGCGAGCCATGATCGCGATGGCGATTGCCTGCAAGCCGCAGTTGCTGATCGCCGACGAGCCGACCACCGCGCTCGATGTGACGGTGCAGGCGCAGGTGCTCGAGTTGTTGTTGTCGATCAAGAAGGAACTCGACTCGGCCATCATCTTGATCACACACGATCTGGCCGTGGTCGCCGGGCTCGCCACGGTCGTCATGGTGATGTACGCCGGGCGGCAGGCCGAGATGGGCGACGTCGACGAAGTCTTCTACCGCGCGGCGCACCCGTACACGATCGGGCTCCACGATTCTCTGCCTCGCCTCGACGGCAGCGGCGACGAGCGACTGCAACCGATCGGTGGGCAACCACCTTCGATGTTGCGGCCGCCATCCGGTTGCGCCTTCCACCCACGGTGTCGCTTTGCCGACCTCGCCGGGCGGTGTGTCAACGAGGTGCCGGAGTTGCGTCCGCTGGGGGCCACCAACCATCGCGCGGCCTGTCACTTTGCCGAAGACATCTTGGCGTCGTCGATCGCGAATCACAATGAGTGACGACGTCACGACCGAAGTGCTGCTCGAAGCGAACAATCTCGTCCGCGAGTTCCCGGTCAAAGGCGGCCTGCTCCAGCGCACCATCGCCAAAGTGCAAGCGGTCTCCGATGTCTCCCTGTATGTGAAGAGAGGTGAGACACTCGGCATCGTCGGCGAATCCGGCTGCGGCAAGTCGACGTTGGCCCGACTGCTGTTGAACTTGATTCCCGTGACATCGGGCAGTGTGCGCTTCGCCGGCGAGGAGATCTCTTCGATGTCGAAACGGTCGATGCGGCCACGGCGCCGGGATCTTCAGATCGTGTTCCAAGATCCATACGCTTCGCTCAACCCACGCATGCCGATCGGTGAGATCCTCGCCGAGCCGTTCAAGGTCCACGGCGTCAGCTCCATCAAAGGTGCATCCGACATGGTGGGTGAACTCCTCGCGTCGGTGGGGTTGTCTCCCGAGCATCGCAGCCGGTACCCGCACGAATTCTCGGGAGGACAACGCCAGCGCGTGGGCATCGCCCGCGCGCTCGCCCTCAACCCGAAGATGATCATCCTCGACGAACCGGTGTCCGCACTCGACGTGTCGATCCAGGCCGGCGTGATCAACCTGTTGATGGACCTACAGGCCGAGCGTGATCTGTCTTACGTGTTCATTGCCCACGATCTCTCGGTGGTGCGCCACATCAGCGATCGCATTGCCGTCATGTATCTCGGACGCATCGTCGAAACCGGTACGCGGTCGGTCATCTACGGGCGGCCGCTACATCCCTACACGCAAGCGCTGCTGTCGGCGGTGCCGATGCCTGATCCGAAGCGCGAGCGCGCCCGCAGACGCATCCCGGTGCAAGGTGATGTGCCCAGCCCCATCGATCCGCCGAGCGGATGCCGTTTCCGCACGCGGTGCTGGAAAGCGCAGGACATCTGTGCCGAACAAACACCTCTGCTGGTCGATCACAGTGCCGACCAAGCCGTCGCCTGTCACTTCCCCGAGGTACGCACGCAGTAAGGCGTTACTTCGTTCAGAACCGTGCGTTTCAGACCCGGGCGGCCAACGCGGCGAGACGGCGTGATTTGCTGCGGTAGAGCGCGGCGTCGGCCCGAGCCATCACGGTCCTGACCGTGTCGGCCGGTTGCAGCGCGGACATGCCGACCGAGAGCGACGCCCCGAAATCTTTGAGCACCGTCCCCGCGGCCACGGCGACTCGGTCGACGAGTGACAACCCTTCGCCGTGCTCGGACTCGTCGATGATCAAGGCAAACTCGTCGCCGCCGATGCGGAACACGGCGTCGTCGCGACGGAACGCGCTGCGCAACGCGATGGCCACCGCAGTCAACGCGTCGT
>JBDSMH010000098.1:0-5886 GCA_039915945.1 Acidimicrobiales bacterium
CACCTATTGTGAACCTGCCACGAGGAGGAGCCATGTCCCAGTTGCTCGTGTCCGGAGGAACGGTCGTCAATGGCACCGGCGCGGCGCCGATGCCTGGCACCTCGGTGTTGCTCGACGGTGACTGCATCGTCGCGTTGGGCAGCGATGCTGACACGCAAGCCGTGACCAGCGCCTCCCGCATCGACGCGACGGGCTGCACGGTCATGCCCGGGCTCGTCGATGCGCACGTGCACTGCACCTTCGACGACGTGCAGTCGAACGACGAGTTGTTCTTCCATCGCGATCAGACCATCGCCGCGCTCGTGACCGCACAGAATCTCCAGAAGATCCTGCGGGCGGGGGTCACCTCGATCGTGGACCCCGACACCATCTTCTCCATGGGTCCTTCGATCCGCGACGCAGTCGAGTGCGGCGTCATCGAGGGGCCGCGCATCAAGGCCGGTGTGCAGGCGTTACTCACCTCGGTTGGTGGCACGGCGGGCCGTCTCATCCCCGACGAGGGGCGCGCCGGCTATGCGCAGGTCGTCAACTCGGTCGACGACATCATCCTGTGGACTCGCCGTCACATCAAATACGGCGCCGACTGGATCAAGATTCACGCGACGGGTGCGATTCCGGGCCACCGGGGCGAGTTGCTCGTGTGGAGTTACGACGAACTGCGCGCCGCGTGCGACACGGCGCACGAGCTCGCGACGCCGGTGATGGCGCACTGCCGCTCGAGCGAGAGCGTCCGCATCGCGGTCGAGGCCGGTGTCGACCTCGTCCTCCATGCCTCCTTCATGGACGAGCGCGCTCTCCAAGCCGTCATCGACGCAAAGACTCCGATCTGCCCCACGTTCACGTTCCTCGCGAACATGGCCGACTTCGGCAATCGCATCGGCGCCAGTCCCGGCATGGAAGACATCTTCCGCGGCGAGATCGCGGCATCGGGCAAGATGATCCGCGCCGCGTACGACGAAGGCGTTCCTCTCATCTGCGGTAGCGAGAGCGGCTTCTCTGTCACGCCCTACGGGCATTGGCACGGGCGCGAGATGCAGGTGCTCGTGAACCAGCTCGGTTTGTCACCACTCGAAGCCATCACGTGTTGCACGAAGAACGGCGCGTGGGCGATGCGCATGGAGAACGAACTCGGCACACTCGAGGTGGGTAAGAAAGCCGATCTGCTCGTCGTCGACGGCGACCCGCTCGCCGACATCCGCATCCTCAACGACCGCCGGCGCTTTCGGCACGTCATTGCGTGCGGCAAGGAGGTCGATCTCGACCGGCCCTGGCCGAGTCACGCGCCCCTGCCCGGCGGCAAGGTTGCGAACTGGTCATCGGAGGTGCTGACCCAAGCGCACGCGTACGGCACCGACTGACCGAACATTGCAGCACCCGAAGTAGTGTCGGTTGCATGCAACGTTCGCTCCTCGTCACCGGCGGCGCGCGAGGGATTGGCGCGTCCGTCGCGCGCGCTGCCGCGCATCGCGGCTACCGCGTGTGCGTGCTCGACCTCGACCACCGCGGCGCCGAGGATATCGCGCGAGAGATCGACGGCAATGCGGTCGTCGCGTCGATCTCCGACACCGCAACCATCCAACTGGCTCTCGATGCCAACGGCTGGCCTGACGTGCTCGTCAACAACGCCGGCATCGTGCGCTTCGGCCCGCTCGTCGGCCTCACGGCCGACGACTGGCGCGCCGTGGTCGAGGTCAATCTCACCGGAACCTTTCTGTTGTCCCAACTCGTGGCGCGCCATTGGATCTCAGCCGGCACGGCCGGTGCGATCGTCAACATCACCTCGATGAACGGCGTCGCACCCGGGCCCAATGCGGGTGCCTACGGTTCGACCAAGGCGGCGATCGCGTTGCTCACGCAACAGATGGCGATCGAATGGGGCGGCCACGGCATACGGGTCAACGCGGTGGCACCCGGCCTCATCGATGCGGGGATGTCCGAAGCAATCTATGCCGATCCGGTCACTCGCCACGCCCGCGAGTCGAAGGTGCCGCTCGGGCGGCTGGGCGGAGGCGACGACATCGCAAATGCGGTGTTGTTCCTCGCGTCGCAGGAGGCGTCGTACATCACCGGCCAGAACGTTCTCGTCGACGGAGGCGTGACGATGTCGATGATCGCCAACCTCCCTCGCCCGAAGTCGGTGGACAGTGTCGGTGGCGCCGGAGACTGACGGCCGTCAGTCTCCGTACGGTCGCGGCAGCAGCGCCATGAGTGCTTTCGAGATGCCGCCGTCGACGTAGATCACTTGTCCGTTCACGTACGAGGCATCGGGTGAGAGCAGGAAGGCGACGACGTTCGCAATGTCGGCGGGATCGGCGAGGCGGCGTAGCGGAACCGCGCCCGCGCGCAGGGCGCGAACCTCGGGGTCGTCGTAGACGTTGCCGGTACCAGGCGTCGGGACCAAGCCCGGGCCGACCGCGTTGCAGCGCACGCCACGCGGCCCCCATTCGATCGCAATCTGCTCCGTGAGCGACAAGAGCGCGGCTTTCGAGGGCCCGTAGCCACCGACACCCGGATTGGCCCGGTAGGCGGCGCTCGATACGACATTGACGATGGCGCCACTTCCGCGCTCGAGCATCGGCCGTCCGAATGCCTGAGCACAGTGGAACGCGCCGCGCACGTTGACCGCGAACGGTGCGGCGAAGTCGTCGGTGCTCAGGTTCTCGAGCGCGTCGAAGAGCCAGATGCCGGCGTTGTTGACCAGCGCGTCTACGGGCCCCACCGCCTCGGCCACTGCCTGCACCGCCCCCGCGTCCGCCACGTCGCACTCGATCAACCCGGGACCGCCTCGCAGGTCGAGGCGAATCACGTCGTACCCATCGCGGTCGAGACGCGCAGCGATCGCGGCACCGATGCCGCGCGCCGCACCCGTCACGACCGCTCGCCCCGTCATGCGCGCGATCATAAGATGCACGCTGGTGCGAAACCTGATCTACACCGGTGGCTGGGCCCACCCGTTCAAACGGACGGCGCCCGTGGTCGCGGACGTGCTTGCAGGGGCCGACGTCACCAGTCAGATCACCGATTGCCTCGCGACGGTGCGGCGAGCCCTCGACCTCGGCACCTTCGATCTCTTGACCGTCTACGCCTGCCGGTTCTCGATGCTCGATGCCCGCTACACGGACGAACAACGCGCCGAGTACGCCGCGCGGATGCCCGCCGACGTGCGCACGGCGATCGAGGCGCATGTCGGCCGAGGCGGTGCCTTGCTCGCGTTGCACACTGCGACGTTGTGCTTCGACGACTGGCCCGGATGGCAAGAATTGATCGGCGGCGGCTGGGTGTGGGGGCAAACGTTCCATCCACCGCTCGATGTGGTCACGGTCGACGCAGTGGGCGAGCATCCGATCATGTTCGACCTCGAACCGTTCACTGTCGAAGACGAGCACTACCGGTTTCTCGACGTCGCGTCCGCCGCCACGGTCCTCGCCGTGACACCCTGCGGCGGGGTCGCCCACCCCGCCATATGGACGGCAGGTCCTCGAGTGTTCGTCGATGCACTCGGCCACGACGAGCGTTCGCTGACGCATCCCGCACATAGCACCGTGCTGCGGCGAGCCGCCCGGTGGCTCAACGGGGCGAGTGACGTCGCAGTGCGGGCCCAGACCTGAGCCGATCGACCCGCGCGTGAGCGCACGAGCGAAAGAGGAATAGTGCGCGAGACCGCAGGCATGTCGATTCTCATCACCGGTGGCGGCTCGGGGATCGGTGAGGCCGCGGCCCGGTACTTCGTCGAACGCGGCGCGCTGGTGACCATCAGCGGCCGGCGGGCGGACCGCGTCGAAGCCGTTGCCCGCGAACTCGGCGTAGCGTGCCGCGGCGTGATCGGCGATGTCACCGAGGACCGCGATCGCCGGCACATGGTCGAAGCCGCGGTCGAACACGGCGGTCGGCTCGACACCCTCATCAACAACGCCGCCAACATGTACCGCGCCGACATCGACAAGGTCGACGAGCGCCAACTCCTCGCGGTGTTCCACTCCAACGTCGTGGGCGCGATGATGCTCACGAGCGCGGCCCTCCCGCACTTGGTGACCGCTCGGGGCTGCGTGATCTTCCTCGGTTCCGTGCACACGAAGCGTGCATTTCCCAATGCATCGCCCTATGCGGCTACGAAGGGCGCGCTCGAGACGCTCACCGGAGTCCTCGCGGCCGAGCTCGGTCCGCAGGGTGTGCGTGTGGGCTGTGTACGGCCAGGCGCGGTCGCGACCGAGCTCAACGTGCGTGCCGGCCTCGCCACCCCCGACGAATCCCTCGAACGCTTGTTGAGCTTGTCGCCGGCGCATGCACTGGGGCGCATCGGGACCGGGCGCGAAGTGGCCGAGGCATTCGAGTATCTTGCGTGCGCCGAGTGGGCCACCGGTAACGTCTTGGTCGTCGACGGCGGGCTCGGGCTGGGCGTCACCAACGGCTGATCTCGCGATGCCGTAGTGTTCCCGACTGGGTGAGGGGGTCCCAAATGCAAACCTTCACGGTCACGTCCTACGAGATGGCGAAGGACTGCTACCGCAACAAGGACCTACGCCAGGCGCTCTACGACGCCGGCGAGGTCATCATGGCCGACGTGCTCGTCAACCTGCACGGTGATGCGCACCGCAATCGGCGCCGCCTCGAAAATCGGTTGTTCCGGCGCGACACGTTCATGTTCTACGAGCGCGAGCTGTTTCCCTCGATCATCGCCGAGACGCTGGCGCCACATCTCGCCGCCGGTCGTTCTGAGCTTGTGGGATTCTCGCACCAGTTGATGATGAACCTCGCCGCGCTCACCGCCGGTGTCGATCGACCGCAGGGCACGCCCGAGGAGACGTTTCGGCTCTACGGCTATCTGACGACGTTCATCGAGGGCGCCACGCTCGCGCACTACACCGGCGACCGCGCCGCGAAGGCCCGCGAGATCGAGGAGAAGCTCGAACTCTTCGACGCCGAGTTCCTCACACCCGGTATCGCCCGCCGCAAGGCTTTGCTTGCCCGCGCTGCATCCGGCGACCTGTCCGATGACGACCTTCCGCGCGACGTGCTGACCATCTTGTTGCGCAACGAGGACAACCTCGAGCTCACCCACGAGATGATCCGACGCGAGGTCGCGTTCTACTTGCTCGCCGGCGCCCATACCAGTGCCACCGCGTTCACCCGTGTGATCCACAACATCTTCACGTGGATCGCGGCGCATTCCGAAGACGAGGAGCGGGTGCGCACCGACCGTTCGTTCGTGCAACGAGCCACGCACGAGACTATCCGGATGCAACCGTCGAGCCCGATCGGTATGCGCTGGGTGCTCGCCGACACGGCGCTGCGGGGCGGCATGCAACTCTCGGCGGGCGACAAGTTGGTCATCGACTTACTGCAGATCAACCGTGATCCGTCGGTGTTCGGCGCGGACGCCGATTCATTCAATCCGCACCGGCAGCTGCCCGAAGGTGTCTCACCGTGGGGGCTCAGCTTCGGTGGCGGAATGCACGCCTGTATCGGGCAAGACCTGGCGGCCGGCGTCGTCGCGTTCGACGATCAAGACAAGCAGCAGCACCTCTTCGGGCTCGTGCCCGTCGCGGTGCAGGCGATGTTCGACAACGGCTGCCGTGCCGATCCCGACGATCCGCCCGAAACCGACTCGTCGACGACGCGGCCCTACTTCGGCCGCTATCCGGTGATCTTCGGTCAGTCGTGAGGCGCCCGCTCCGGCGGCAATCTCCCAGTGCGCGGGCACATCTTGCGAAGGGGGCATGGTGGCGTTGCGAGTAGAGATCGATCAAGACGAATGCCTGAGCACCGGCAAGTGCGTCGCCGATCACCCGGTCGCCTTCGGCTTCGATGCGAACGACCTTGCGATCGTTCTGCCCGGCGCCGCCAATGTGGGCGACGAGAGTCTCAAGCGTGCCGCCCGCCTCTGTC
>JBDSMH010000104.1:0-11732 GCA_039915945.1 Acidimicrobiales bacterium
ACGACGCGGCCGGGGCGGGTGTCGAGCGCGCTCGCCACCATCGCACCGTCGCGGCGTATGGGTGTGCCGTTGACGACGACATGGGTGACACCCGTCGGCGCGTCGGCCGTGAGCCGTTCGGCGTTGCCGGGGAAATCGCGCACGCGCCGCACTGCACCGGGCCCGACTGTCGCCGGATCGAACACGACCACGTCGGCCCACGCGCCTTGGCGCAGATAGCCGCGATCGGCGAAGCCCATGAGGTCGGCTTGCACGCCGGTGAGCTTGCGCACCGCGCTCGTCCACGACATCACCTCTCGCCCGCGGACCCATTCACCGAGGAAGTCGGTGGCCTGCGACGCGTCGCAGAGTTGGCTCACGTGGGCACCGGCATCGGAGAGCCCGAGGGTGCAGTGTTCGTCGAGCAACAATTCGGCGACGGCCGCGGGGTCATCGTTCGACACGACACCGTGCAGCGTCAGTGCGAGTCCTTCTTCGGCCTGGGCGAGGTCGAGCGCGGCTTCGAACGGCGACGTCGCTCGCTCGGCGGCAACCGCGGCGAGATGACGGCCGAGCAGCGCGGGCTCGTGATCGCAACGGGTGATCACATAGGTATCCCAGCGCGGGCGCAGCGACCGCTGCTGCGCGAAGGCGTCGATCGTGCGCTCTCGCCACGTGGGATCAGCGTACGCAGAACGGCGGGTCTCGATCGACGAGCCCATCAGCGCGCGAAATTCGGAGTTGGCCGCGAGAAGGCCACCGTGCGCCATGGTGAACTCGACCGTCACGGGCCGCGACGTCACCTGCGGCCACACTTGTACGCCGTCGGTCCAGCCGCGCGAGTTGAGGTCGACTCGCCGGCGGAAGTCGCCTTCGGGGTCGCTCAACAACGCCCCGTAGGTGAACGGCACCCCGATGGTCGGTTGCAGCGCGTAGAGATCGTCGTGTGAGCACGGGCCACCGGGCGAGATGGAAACGACGCCGCGATGCTCTTCGCCGAGCACACCGAAGAGGGCCGCCATCTCGGCCGCGTCCGCGTGACGGCTCGGCACCTTGCGGCCTTTGGAATCTTGATGCAGCACACCGAAGCTCGAGGCGAATCCCGCCGCGCCCGCCTGCATCGCGTCGCGGACGACCGCGCGCATCTGGTCGATCTCTTGTGCGGTGGCCGCGCGCTCGAAATCATTGCCCATCACAAACAACCGCAACGGCGTGTGGCCGATGAACGCGCCGAAGTTGAGCAGCAGTCCGCGTCGTTCGATCGACGCGAGGTACTCGGGGAAGGTCTCGAAATCCCACACGACGCCTTCGTCGAGGCTGGCGCGGTTCATGTCTTCGACGTTCTCGAGGATGCCGAGCACGTTGTCGCGGTGTTCGGGCCGAGTCGGCGCCAACGAGAACCCACAGTTGCCGGCAACGACAGTCGTCACGCCGTGGTAGCACGACGGGCTGAGTGCAGGGTCCCAGAACACCTGCGCGTCGTAGTGGGTATGGATGTCGATGAAGCCGGGCGACACGTACTGGCCGGTCGCATCGAGTTCGACGTCGCCCCGCAGCCGTTCGCCGATCTCGACGATGCGACCCGCGCTGATCGCCACGTCGGCCCGGCGCGGCGGCCCGCCGGTGCCGTCGAGCACTGTCCCACCTTTGATGACGATTTCGGCCACGCGGGTCCCCTTCGATACGCAAGGTGCTCGACCGAGGGTACTACCGTGGTCGCTCGCGGCCCTGGGCAGAGCGGGACCGTGAAAGTGGAGTGAGGTGGGCGGGTGTTTGCTGCTGCGATTGCTCATGCGGCGCGTGAATTCCGCGATCGACCCGCGATGTATTCGAGCACGGGTTGGCACTTTAGCTTCGGTGACCTCAACCGTCTCACCGACGAAGCCGCAGTCGGCCTTGCGCGCCGCGGGGTCGAGCACGGGGACGTCGTCGCGCTCGTGCTGCCGTCCACGCCCGACTATGTGATCGCCTATGGCGCGCTGGCAAAACTCGGTGCGATCAGCGCCGGTGTCAATCCCAAGCTCGCCCCGCCCGAGCGGTCGACGCTGGTGAACGAATGCGCGCAAGCGACGCACGTCATCGCCACCGAAGCACTGGCGGAGCCGATGCACATCGATGCCAACATCATCGAGATCACGATCGCCGATCATCCCGATGCGCTGCTCGGCGCAGTGCGAGCCCGCGGCGAGACGCCGCCGGCATTGCCCGACGATCGCGATCGCGTGGTGGCGATCGTCTTCACCTCGGGCACGACGGGTCTGCCGAAAGGCGCCGTTTTCACCGAGCAGCTGCTCTACAACAATGCAACTGTCGACGTGGGCAACGGGTGGGGCGAGGGTGGAGCCATCACTGGCAACACACAGTTCTGCCACGTGGGTTTCATGGCGAAGGTGCCTGCGCAATTCTGGGCCGGCACCACGTATCACGTCATCGAGCCGTGGCGCAGCGACGTGGTGCTCGACACGGTGGCGCGCTTTCGCATGCCCGCGGTCGGGGGCGTCGCTCCCCAGATTGCGTTGTTGCTGCGCGACCCCGGCTTCGACAGTCACGACTTCTCCCACACCCGACTCATCGTGTGCGGTGGTGCGGCGGCGCCCGGGTCGTTGATTCGCGAGGCCCGCGAACGCTTCGCCGCCGACTGGACGCAGCGTTATGCGCTGACCGAAACGGGCGGGTCGGGTTGCTTCACGTGGATCGACGCCCCCGAGGAAGAGATGCTCTACACCGTGGGTCACCCGCGGCCAGGTATCGAGCTGATGATCTGCGACGATGACGGTCGACCTCTACCTGACGGTGAGGTTGGCGAAGTGTGCTTGCGCTCGCCCTCCAACATGCGGGAGTACTGGCGCAACCCCGAGGCCACCCGCCGCGCGCTACGAGACGGCTGGGTCCACACGAACGACCAGGGCTTGGTCGACGACCGCGGGTGTCTGCGGCTGCTCGGGCGGCGCGGCGACAGTTACTCGCGGGGCGGGTACGTGATCTTCCCCAAAGAGGCCGAACACGTGCTGTCGTGGCATCCGAAAGTTGCGCAAGTCACCGTTGTGGCGCGGCCCGACGCGGTCATGGGTTCGATCGGTGTCGCCGTCGTGGTCCCCCGCGACACGGCAGATCCCCCACTACTCGACGAGTTGCGCGCGTTCGGCGCGGAGCACATTGCGAAGTTCAAATTGCCCGAAGCGCTGCGTGTCGTAGACGCACTACCGATGACCGCGATGTTGAAGATCGACAAGCACGCACTCACGCTCGCCGAAGCCGACGCCGTCGTCGACAACGACGCGCCCTGATCGATCACGCGTCGTATTCGGCAATCGTTGCTTTGATTCCCTGCGCGCGGACACGATCGAGCACCGCGGCGACACCGGGATCGGTGTGGCTCAACACGCACCATGCGGCACTGACGCGTACCGCGTCACGAAAACCCATTTGATCGACGACGCGGTTGATCGATTCTTTCTTCAGTCGCAACAAGCCCGGCGGTGTGCGAGCCATGCGCTCTGCCATCCGTTGCACCGCGTCGTGGAGTTGCTCCGCGGGCACCGATCGATTGGCCCAACCGACCTCGTACGCTTCGCGCCCATCGATGCGCGTCGCGGTCTGGAACGCGTACTCCTTGGCTTTGCGCGCGCCGACGTAGAACGCGAACAACACGTCTTCGACACCACCGCCGAGCGGAAGACTGGGCCATCCGATCTCGCTGTCGTCGGCCACCATCACGATGTCGGCGAAGCTGCACAGGATCGTGCCCGCGCCGAGGCAGTAGCCGTGCACCTGTGCGATGACCGGCTTGGGCGCGTCCCACAGGCACTGGAACCGGCCCCAGAGTTCGTCGAGTAGTTCTTCGCGGTTGGTGTTGGCCGACCGGTCGCGCATGGCGCCGCTCGGTGATGCGTCTGCCCCCGCGGCGAAGGCACGACCTTCACCACGGATGACGATCACAGCGACCGCAGGATCGCGCACGCACTCGTCGACGGCCGCAACGAGCTCCGCGATCATCTCGCGATTGATCGCGTTGAGTTTGTCGGGACGGTTGAGCACCAGGCCGGCAACGCGGCCACCACGATCCTCGCGAACGACGAGTGGCTTTGCTGCCGCGGTCATGCCCACGGACCGAACGTGCGGAATGCCAGCGAACCGCCGTCGGCGGGCACGGAGTCGATGGCGGTGGTGAGCTCGACGACCGACGGCGCGCCGATGCGGGTGGCGACGCGCGATAGCTCGTCGGAGTCGAGGCCGTAGACGCGGATGGCGTTTTCGCCTGCCATCGCCCTCACGGCGCCCGCGTCGAGACCGGCGAATGTGTGGCGCATCGCCAAAAGGCCCATCGACGGATCGTCGACGTGGTGCGGGCGCTGATACGTGCCCTCCATATGGGGGTAGTCGGAGCCCCACAGGATCTTTTCGACGTAGCCGTCTCGCACCGCCGCTTCGGCTTCGAAGTGCGCAAGGAAGCTGCTGCCCACCGACACGTTGCGGGCGCAGTACTCGCTGGGTAGGCGGGGTACCTGATCGCGGAATGCGTGCGAGTGCGCCATCCACGCCGAGTCGAGCTCGCGCAATGTGTAGGGCCACCAGTCGCCCGGTTGCTCGGTGAGTACGAGTTGCAGATCGGGATGGCGTTCGAACACTCCCCCGAAGATCATCTGGTGCAGCGCCCGGCGACTGAACCATCCGCCGGATTCGATCGACAACAGCGCGGTGGCTTCGGGGCCGGTCCACGCGGTCGGATCACCGGCGCCGGAGTGGCACGTCAGCGTCATGCCGCGTTCGGCGCACACCGACCAGAACCGCTCCCAGGCGCGGTCGTTGTACATCGGTACACCGGGACGCGGCGCGGGAAAGTTGACGCCCCGCAGGCCGTGGTCGTGCGCCCATTCGACCTCGGCGACCGCCGCGTCGATATCCCACAACGGAAGCTGCGCGAGGCCGACACGGCGAGCGGGGGCGAGCGCGCAGAAGTCAGCAAGCCATTGGTTGTAGATGTGGCGGCCCAGCGCGATCAGATCTTTGTCATCGGTCGATGGGTCGATGAACACGACGAACGTCCCGAACGGGATGGGCTCCTCGTTCTGACTGCCGTGAAAGATGATCTCGGCCGCGACGCCGTCGCGATCGAGATCGTGCAACCGCGCATCACTGTCGTAGTGGCCGGGAGTGCTCTGGTTGCGGGTGAACGCCGGTGCGGCCCGCGATGGCATGCGGGCATAGATGTCGGCGCGCAGCGCGTGCGTGTGGGCGACGAAATCGTCGAACTCCTCGAGATGCGCCGCTGGGCAGTACGGCCGCAGGTCATCGACCAGCCGCGGGCCGATGTGACAGTCGCTCGAGACCACGATCACCGGAGCATTGTCGTCGTGCATCGTTTCCTCTCGCTGTCGTATCCCGTCGGGAGGCGCACAGTACTAGCGGCGCTTCGAGAACCGGTCAATCGAGAAGCCACTCGTTGCGGTCACCGTCACCGGCGATGGTGAGTCGCCGCATCACGCGCGGCTGCGCCATGTCCCACGGACGCCCGCGATGCAGCACGCACCGGTTGTCCCACACCACCACATCGCCCACGGTCCATCGGTGCGTATAGATGCGCGGTGCCCGGCACGCCTGTTCGCGAAGATCGTCGATCAGACGGCGCCCCTCGATGGCATCGAGACCGACGACCGTCCGGGCGTGGCGACCGACGAAGAGTGCCTCCCGTCCGCTGCCGGGATGGCGTTGCACGATCGGGTGCTCGACCGGCGCCAAGATCTCGCGCTCGGCATCGGTCAGGTAGGCATCGCCCGCGAACGAATGCTCGGCGACCAACCCGGTGATGCGTTGTCGTGCTTCGAAGGACAGCGCCTCGTAGCCGGCTCGCATGTCGGCGAACTGTGTTTCGCCGCCTTCGGCCGGCACGACAACGGCGGCGAGTATCGAGGCCTTGGCCGCCACTCGCTTGAACGAACTGTCGGAGTGCCACTCTTGATTGCCGACGAGCGATTGCACGACGCGGCTCGCGGCATCGCGCACGACCGCGCCATCGCCGTCGGTGTTGGCGAGGCGCGTGAAGTCGGCTCGCTGGCCCGGTCGCGGTATCGCGGTCGCGCGTTCGAGCGGACCGAACCATCGGCTGAACGCGACATGTTCCGCTTCGTCGAGGTGTTGTGCGGGGAACACCAACACCGCGTACTCGTGGAACGCGTGCTCGAGCACGGGCCATGTCGAAGCGTCGAGCGTGCGCAGGTCGAAGTCTGCGATGACCGCGCCGAGTGACGCGTCGGTGGGTTCGATGCGCATCGCCGCGCGAGACCTCAGGTTTTCGCGACGGTGAACATCACCGCGAACCACATTGCCGGTTCGTCGCCGACCGGGCTCCACTGATGGTTGGTGCCGCGCTGCAGCACGGTTTCGCCCGCGTCCAGCACGGTTGTGATGCCGTCCGGTAGGGCGAGCCGGAGCCGGCCCCGCAGCACCAGGTTGAGGTCGATGGTGTCGGTGGCGTGCCAACCGCGGTCGCCGACCTCCATGCCGGCGGGCAGTTGCGGACTGCGACAACAGATACCGTCACCGATCGGATCGAGCTCCCACGAGTCGGCGTCACCGCCTTGGTCGGCCGCCGTCAGCGGCCCGCCGCTCTGCCAGAAGTCGATGAGCGACACGCCCGCCCGCCCTGAGGGTTCGAGCACGACGGGTGGCAGCCCGAAGCTCTGCGCGAACGACTTGCCGTCTGCATCGGTGGCGGTGACGAGGCGCCGCATGCGGGCGCTGCTACTCGTTGCAACGGCTCTCGGTTGCAACGACGCACCTGTCGTAGGCGCGGCCGGGTCGGGTCGCAGCATCAAGACGCCATAGGTACACGCACGGTCGCCGACGACGCGCCAGCGGTGGGCCGTGCCGCGTTGGATGACGACATCGCCTGGGCCGAGTCGGTGGTCACCGTCGTCGAGCCCCAACACGATTTCTCCGTCGATGACGACCACGTAGTCGAGCGTGTCGGTCGTGTGCATACCGGGGCGAGCGGGATCGTCCCCCGGCACGCGCAGCCACGTAGTGTCGACGTCGGCGCCCGGCTGCGGTGGCGGCATCGAAATGATGCGGAAGCTCGCACCGCCAGGTGGTGGTTCGAGCGGAAAGCCGCCGTCGCTGCGGTCGCGGCCGTCGTCGACGCTACGTACGGGGCCGTCGAGCCACAGCAACTCACTCACTGCGACCCCGTTGGGCGCACGCAGGGTGCCCGATGGAGCCGCGTCGGATCGAATGACTGCTCGCCCATCGCTGTCGTGACCTGTCTCGACTCGACGAAATGTGAGCATCTCGACCTCCCCGTCCGGAGGCTACCGTCGTGGCTATGCCGGTGTCGTTCCACGATCCTCGACCACCCATCGTGGAGGCCGAGCAATCGTTCGCCCACCTCCCCCTGCGATCGATTCCCCGTGCACCGACGATCGGACTCCTGGCCAACGGTTTTCCCGATTCGGCGCAGTTCCTGGATGCAGTCGCGCAGCAGATCTCGGCGCGGGTCGACGGCGCGACATTCGAGCGTGTCACCAAGGTGAGCCCGCCCACGCCATTGACCGTGGCGCAGTTGAGCATGCTGACCACCACTTGCGATGCAGTGGTCGCGGCCTATGGTCATTGAGGCAGTTGCACCTTGGGCACCGTGGGTGACTCGATCAGGATCGCACTGCACAACACGCCGGTAGTTGCGTTGATCGGCGACAAGTTCTGGGAACAGAGTGTGCTCGTTGCCCGCGCGCAAGGGCTGTCCGATCTCCCCCGCGTCAAGTTTCCTTACCCTCTCGCCGGCTCCGGTGCGGACAACCTGCACCGCGTGGCCGGTGCCGTCGTCGACGATGTGCTCCGCGCTCTCGGCATGGCCGGACACTGACGATGGATCTCTTCGAGGCCGTCGACGAATTCGAGGCGCTCGAAATGTTGCACGATCTCGGCTGCACCGACGGCTTGCCGGTAGTCGTGCCGACTCCCGAGCGTGTCGACGAGATGCTGGCGGCGGCGCCCTTCATCGCGCCCGGCGAGGTGATCGGCGTCGTGCCGCCGCGCATGGGACGCACCACCGTCACTGATGTCGCGGTGAGCGCGGTTATGGCGGGGTGCCTGCCGGTGCATTTCCCGATCGTCGTTGCCGAGGTGCGAGCGGTGTGCGACCCGACGTTTGCGCTTGGCGTCGTGCAAGGTACGACGCACAACGCGGCGGTGCTCACGATCGTCAACGGCCCCGCACGGTTGTGGCCGCCTGCACTCGCCACGGCGACCGGTGCGCTCGGTCCCGGCCATCGTCCCAACGCGACGATCGGCCGAGCCCTGCGACTCGTATTGATCAACTCCGGCGGCGCGTTGCCCGGTGCTGCGGACATGTCGACACTCGGACAGCCGGCCAAGTTCACCTGCTGTATCGGCGAGGCCGAGGAGGACAGCCCGTGGCCCCCGTACTGCCAGTCGCGCGGCGTCGCGCCCGGGCGCTCTGCACTCACCGCGATCGCGGTCGAGGGCCCGAGCCAGATCATGTTCGTACCGATCGGTGACTCGGCCGAGGCTGATGCCAACCGCATCGTCGAACTCGTGGCCCGCACCATCGCTGTGCCGGGTGCATTGGCGTCGATGGGCTATTCGGGCTCGGCGGCGGTGGCGTTGTGTCCGTTGCATGCGAATGTTCTTGCCGCGGCGTCATACGACCGAGCGTCGTTCTGCGCCTCGGTGTTCGAGCAGGCCGTCCACAGTGCCGCCGAGATTCGCCGCCTGCACGGCTTCATCCGCGGCGAGCGCGACAGGCTCGACGACGCGGCGCTGGTACCTGCGGTCGCATCGCCTGAGCATCTCGCAGTGATCGTTGCCGGTGGTGCGGGCACGTATTCGGCAGTGTTCTGCGGGCTGTCCGACGGCGTCGGCGATGCCGTCACTACCATCATCGAGACCGACAACGAAGAACCAACGGACCAACGGAGCGCGCAGGCATGAATCAACCCGACCCTCAGCTCATCGTCAAACACGTCGATGATCTCCAGTGGCACGAGGTCAGGTCGCAACAGATGGGTGATCGGCGCACGTCGGTGTGGAATCGCTTCGTCGACATCGCCGACGATCGCACCGTCGCGTACACGCGTTATGACGCGGGCGTCATGCTGCCGCGCCATTCACATCACAGCGACGAGGTGATCTACATCATCGAGGGCGAAGTCACGGTGGGCGATCAGAGTTGGCCTGCGGGCACTGCGGCCGTGCTCGAAGCGGGGAAGTTCTTCGGGCCATTGGTGGCTGGCCCCGAGGGAGCGTTGTTGTTCGAAGTCTTCACGGGCCGCGCCGACCGGGCCGATCAAGACCGGACGGGGTTCGCCGATCTGCTTGCCGCCAAGGGCTCTGTCGAGTTGCCCGACGCGCCGTTCACATTGCCGACGCGGCGCTCACGAGGTGAGCCGGCCGCGAGCTGACGCGTCGCCGTTGGGCGGGCCGTCGAAGAGGATGAGGATTTTCGCGTCTTCGACCACGGTGTAGCCGTAGACCGTGTTGGCCTCGACGTGCGTCAACGTGCCCGCGCCTGCGGGTCCATCGGATTGTCTTCGGGACGGCCGAGGTAGTGCGTGCTCTTCACGTCGTCGGGGGGCTTCACGCCCTCACGGGGTCGTTTGATCCCCGTCTCGATATTCGGCCGGTCGTTCACATTGACGATGTGCGGTTCCATGGTGCTCTCCCTACCTCCGGAGTCGATATGCGTCGACCGCGTTGGCGCCGCGAATCTGGTCTTGCGCGATTGGGTCGAGAGGTGCGAGGCAGTCATCGAGCGCCTTCACGGTGCCCGGGTACACCGCGTCCGAATGCGCGAAGTCCGATGCCCACAAGATGCGATCGGTGCCGATCAGGTCGGCCAGGCGCGGCAGCGTCGGATCGTTGGGCTCGAAGCTGATCCAGCACTGGCGGCGGAAGTACTCACTCGGCGTCAGGCTCAGCCAGCGAGACTCATGTGGGTTGGCATGCAGCTCTTCGTCCATGCGCTCGAGGATCGACGCGGCCCAGCCGCCGCCGGATTCGAGGATCAGCACTCGCAATTCGGGGAACCGCTCGCACACGCCACCCATGATGAGCCGGCCGAGAGTGACGATGGCGTCGACCGGTGCGCCGATGGCGATCGACATCGCCGTGCCCCCGACGACGTCGTCGGACACCTTGTTGGCCACGGCCATGTCGGCGCTCTGGCGAATCAGCTTGAACAGCCGCGCCGCGTTGGGCAGGTCGGTATGGGTTGCCGGATGGAATCCGACGGGCACACCGAGCTCCTGGCACGTGGCCCAGAACGGGTCGTATACGCGATGACTGAACGGCAGCTCGTCGACGTACGCGGCCGAGCGCACCATGATGGCCTTGGCTCCGAGATCGACCACCGCTCGCCGGGCTTCGGCCACCGCGAGATCGATGTCCTGTAACGGCACCGGCGCGGCGAAGTACAACCGGGTCGGTGCCGTCGCGCAGAAGTCGGCCATCCAGTCGTTGTACGCACCATGCATGGCGGCGACGAACTGTGGATCGCGAACTGCCTCTATCGGATCCAAGGGGCCGAATGTCAACGCCAGGCTCGGATAGAGAACGGTGGCGTCGATGCCTTCTTCGTCGAGCATGCGCACACGCTCGATGGGATCCCACGCAGCCGCGTGACCCTCGGTGTACTTCCATGAGCGGGACATCAACTCTTCGGGATCGAAACCGGCGGAGCATCCGAAGATCGCCGAGCCGGCCGCGCGGCGCACTCCGCCTACATACCACGAGTCCTTGCCGTCGAAGTCCTCGGCGATGTAGTGCGGGACGAGTGCACCCCATCGCTTCTCGTCCATGCGGCCTACCCACACGTCGTGCGGCTCCATCACATGACCGTCGGCGTCGACGTACATCAGTCACCCCTCGTTCCTTCGTTCCCCGGCGGCCAAGACTAAGCTAAGCCGCCGCGCGCGAGCACGCTGGCGTGGCTACTCGATGGTGAGTTCACCCATACGCGACCAGTCCGTGGCGCCCTCGATCGTGGTGTTGATGATGCGCGGCGTCTCTGCGAGTGCTTGTGGCAGGTCTTGTAGAGCGCGTTTGAAGTGATCGCTGTTGACATGTGGGCCGGCGCCGTCGTCGTGGAACGCTTCGACGAGCACGAACTCGCTGGGGTCGTCGACGCTGCGGGACCACTCGAACCAAAGGTTGAGCGGCTCGGCCCGCGTGGCTTCGGTGAAACCCTGAACGAAGTCCAACCAGCGGTCGGACCACTCTGGCTTGGTCTTGAACTTGACCACGATGAGAATCATTCACATTTCGTAGCACATTGTCCGGATTTCATTGATTTCGTTGGAAGTTCGTTTGCGGTGAAGATCGTACACGTGTACCCATCCTCGGGTTTCTGTGGGTTCTTTGGGTGGGGTGGTGGTTCTGTTCGCCTTGTGGTTGTTGGGTGGATGGTGGTCAGGCGTGGTGGCGTGAAACGCGCACGTGCTGGTGACCCCTTTAGGTTCGGAGTTGCTGAGACAACCGAGCCAAAGGAGCGCTGCACGTGCGCGTCTCGACTGCATTCAATCGGATGCTCGACATCGACGGGGCGTCGGTCACTGACGTGTCGTTCACCGATGACGGGATCGTGGTCACCTTGCGGCGGCGGGCGCGTCGCCATCGTTGCCCGTGCGGTGTGTTCGCGTCGGGCTATGACCGGTCGTTGCGCCGGTGGCGTCACTTGGATGTGGCTGCGTCGAAGCTGTGGTTGGAAGCCGAGATCTGGCGGGTCGATTGTCGGTGCT
>JBDSMH010000149.1:0-32869 GCA_039915945.1 Acidimicrobiales bacterium
GGCGTCGACCTCAGAGCGCCTGAAGGCCATTGAGAACCCTTTCCAAAAGCTTGATATCAGGACGGTTGCCGGACTTCGATGCCGGCGTGGCATGGCTGTCGAGCAGCCCTTCGTTGGTCATGTCGCCGACGAGTACCCGAGCGACACCCAATGCCAGTTTCAGGTGCGCCGACACTTCGGCGATCGATTGCGGAACGGCGCAGAGCGTGACGATGCGTTTGCGTTCGAGCGTCAGTCGAGGCTGTTGCACGAAGCCCCGCGCCGACGTTCGTACGATCGTCTCGATCGGGAGATCGTGGGACGAGCGCGTGCGGCCGCCGGTCAGCGCGTACGGTCGTATGCGCAGCCCCTTTTCGGCGTCATCGTCACGAGCGTCGCTCATGGGTCCATCCGGTGTTCAGCTTCAGCGTGGGAGCGCGGCTTGGAGCTCCGCGCGGAGTTCGGGGGTCAAAACCTTGCTCGCCTGATCGACGAGAACTTTCATCTCGTAGGCGACGAGTCCGACATCGGCATCGCCCGATGCGACGACCGCGAGACACGAGCCGTCGCTGATGCCGGTGACGAAGATGAATGCGTGTTCCATTTCGATGATCACTTCGTGTACCGCGCCGCCGCCGAAGCGACCGGCGGCTCCGTAGGCGAGCCCGATGAGACCCGACGCGACGGCTGCGAACCGATCGGCCGAGGCGCGGTCGAGACCGCGCGACATCGCCATCAACAATCCGTCGGACGAGACGACGACGGCTTCGTCGACGCCGGGCACGCGCTCGACGAAGTTGGAGATCAGCCAGGACACATTGGTGGCAGCTGGCGATAGCTGGGGCACGATCAGCCTCCTGCTTCTTGGTCGGGATCGGTGGTCTTGCCGCGGCGAAGGCCCGATCGGTAACGCGACAACATCTGGCGAACCTCTTCCGGAGAGCGGGTAGTGGCCGCGACACCGGGGGTAGCGGAACCGTTGGTGGAATTCGTCGGGACGACGGCCTTCGGGCTGCGCCGGGCCAGACCTTCGAGTGCCGCGGGACCGTCGGGCTGAGGGCCGCGCTGGGGCAGGCTCGCTTCGCGCAATGGCATGGCGGGTGCGCCGAGCGGTTCGTCGGCGCGGCCCCGGGTGGGAAGCGGTGCGGTGGACGGCATTGGTGGTCGGGCCGCTGGCGGTGCAGGAGGTGCCGGTGGGGCGGCCGTCGGCAGTGGTGCCGGCTGGGCCACGGGCACGGGCGGCGCGGGTGGTGCCGGTGGCGCGGCGGGTTGGGCGACGGGCGCGGATGGTGCTGGCGGTGCGAGCGGGGTCAACGGCGTCATGGGCGGCGCAGCCGCGGGAGTCGGCAACGCCGCGGGGGGAGCGGGCGTCGGCGGTATCGGCTGGGCCATCGGCGCGTAGAGCGGCAGCGTGTCGGCCGGTGAAGTCGGGATGGCGAGGTTGGTGGGCGCGCCCGATGTTGCGCCGGCCGGCGACAGGTCGATCGTCGGTGCGGGCAGGTTCCAGCTGGGTGTGGTGACCGCGGCGGTGGTGTCGTCGCCCCACTGTGTCGCGCCGAGCGAGTCGGTTCGCAGGCCGCCGGATTCGGAGGGCTGCACGAGCGTGGCGGGCACGGTGACGAGCGCGGACGCGCCGCCTGCGGGCGACGACATCATCCGCACCTGGATGCCGAAGCGTTGCGCGAGTCGTCCGATGACGGTGAAACCGAGTGAGCGCGACAGCGCGAGGCCCAACACGGGCGGGCTGGCCATGACTCGGTTGGCGTCGTTCATCTGCTCGGCCGACATCCCGATGCCTTGATCCGAGACGGACAGCACGTAGGTGCCTTCGCGAGTGAGATGGCCCACGATCTCGACGCTCGTATCGGGCGGCGAGAATTGTGTGGCGTTCTCCATGAGCTCGGACAGCAAGTGCGCAAGATCTACCGCGACGTTGCCGGCGACGGTGGCCTCGTCGAGTGCGAGCAATGTGATGCGGGAGAAGTATTCGACTTCGCCGATCGCGACGCGCACGACATCGGCCATGTCGACCGGTCGGCCGCGGCGCCGCGGCGGTTCTGCGCCAGCGAGCACGAGCAACGACTCAGCGTTGCGGCGCATCCGAGTTGCGAGATGGTCGAGCTTGAAGAGGTTCTCGAGCTGATCCGGATCATCCTCGTTGGCTTCGAGCTGATCGATGAACTCGATCTGGCGATCGAGCAGCGACTGATTGCGGCGGGCCAGGTTGACGAAAATGTCGCCGATGCCTTTGCGCAACAGTTGCGACTGCTGCCCGGCGACGTTCGACGTCACTTCCTGGAGGTTGTTGAACGCGCGGGCCAGCTGACCGATCTCGTCGTGCGATCGCACCTCGATCGGCTCGAGCGTGAACTGGGCGGCGTCGGAGTCTGGCTTGGTCAACTGTTCGACCAACTGGGGCAAGCGCTCCTCTGACAGTTCGTAGGCCGAACGCGTGAGGCGGCGCAGCGGACCGACGACCGATCGGGCGAGCAGCATGGCGAGGGCGATGGCCAAGATGACGGCGGATGCCGCGATGACCAGGTAGGTCTGCGCCTGACGGTTCGCCGAGGATTCGTCCTTGGTGGCGGTGTCGAGGATCGACGTCGTGATCCCCTGTTCCATCTTGTGGAGCGCTTCGAGGCGCAACACCGCGCTGTTCACCAGCGCCGCGGGCTCGATCGAAACCGAGATCAGCTGCCGGTAGTCACGGAGGTACTGCGAGTTCTCGCGGACGTCGGGAGTGGTGCGCAGGTCGGCGTACTGTTCGCGCAACTCCACCGATGCGATCTGGTCGAAGAGCTCTTCCGATGTGGTGAATTGCGCATCGAGGAACTGCACTGCAGTGCGCTCTGACGGCGTCGGCGTGTCGCCGATGATTGCTCGACTGACACCGAGGTTCAACGAGTTGAGGTCGGATTTGAGCTTGCCGAGCGCCGTCACGACTTCGATCTGACGGACGAAGTCGACGTCGTTGCCGGCGGGACCGATGGCCTTCGTCAGACCACTCAGTGATGAGATCAGGCGGTCGTACCGATCGCTGGCGATGTCGGCTGCCACCCGCTCGCCATCGACGTCGGTTCGTACCGAAGTCAGGTCGGCGAGGCGATCGTTGGTCGCGGCCATCGCGGTCGTCATCGAGCTCGGCCCGGGAGCGGCGCGGTACTGCGCCAGCGCGGCGTCGGTCCGCGTGCGCTGCTCGGCCAGTTGGGCCCGACCCAGGGCGCCGTCGGTGGTCTGCGTGATGCCGGTCCACAGGCGTTCGGTCTCGAGCTGATGCGACAGATCGACCTGTCCCCGCACGACGCGCGCCAAGGCAGTGACGTTGCCTGCCCGATCGGCGTCGGCGAGACGTTCACCGGCGCCGATGCCCGCGAACCCCGCCATCGCAATGAGGGGGACGGCGAGCACGAGCATCAGCTTCGTACGTACGTTGAGATTCCGGAACATAGTGATGGTTCTCCGCAAGGAACTGTTTGAGACATCGACATAAACCGGCTGATCTTGAGCTATTTACCCGGGGCGAAAAGCCGTATCAGGCCTTCACTCGCCGCTCGTAGCTGCCGATGGGAGACCATGACCACCGAGGCCCGACCGACGGCCGAACGGGCATCGCTCGAGGGAACCTTGGGTGACCTGGCCCTATTCGAGGTGCTGGAACTGCTCGCGTGCGGTCGCCAAACCGGCACCTTGTACATCGCCGGATCTCTTCCCGCCGCCATCACCACCGTCGACGGTGAAGTGTCGTACGCGACTAATGATCCGAGTTGTTCGCTGCGAGAAGTACTGCTCGATCGATCGCTCATCACCGAGGACGACTGGGACGCCGCGACCAAGGCGAAGGATGTCGAACTCGGCTCGGCGCTCGTCGCGGAGTCGGGCGCTCAAGTCGGAGATCTTCGTGACGCGGTGCATGAGCACATCGTGGCGACGACCTACGAACTGACGGATCTCGTCGACGGTCGTTTCCGCTTCGTGCCCGGCGCTCGCCACAGCATGGGCCCGGGCTATGCGTATCCCGTGAGCGTGTTGCGCGGCGACGTCGCCACGCGGCGCGAGGCGTGGCAGACCATCAGCGACCTCGTGCCCAACACGTCGGTGATCGCACAGCTGAACGAGCGTGCCCCGGAGCATCACGCAATGATCTGCGTCGCCGCCCGCGATTGGCCGGTCATCGTCGCACTCGATGGGCAGCGTCCACTGCGAGAGTTGATCGGTGTCACGAGGATGACCTCGTTCGCGATCTGCGAATCGGTGCACCGCCTCGTCACTGCCGGTCTCGCGACCGTCATCGACTAGTTGTGCGGCTCCGCCGCAACGGATCGGCGGCTTCGCCGCGGAAACACAGTGTGTAGTTATACCTAGAAGAAGCGAACGTCCTTCGCATCGAGCGTGAACATCATGTAGGCATCATTGCCGCCCGCCATGGCTGTGCTCACGACGACGTCGTCGAGCGCGAGCGTCGGGCCGTTGCTGGCGAGGACGACCAGCGGAATGAGGGTGCCGTTGACCGACGCCTGGAACAACCACACTGCCGTCGCGCCGGCGTTGATGACGATGTCGAACGAGTGATCGCCGGAACCGGTGCTGAAGGAGATCAAATCCTCCGCGTCGGTCACCTCGGGGATCGTCAAGTACTGCGCCACCCCGCGGGGTTTAGCAGATCTTGGCCAGAGCCGCTTCCCGAGTTGGTTCCCGCGGCGAAGCCGCCGACCCGTTGCGGCGGAGCCGCACAACTAGTTACAGCAATTGCATCGTGGTCGGCGTGATCGGCGAATGCAGCAGTGTCGAGCCCATGAGGGCCTGATCTACTGCCGACGCGCACGACCGGCCTTCGGCGATCGCCCACACGATGAGTGACTGTCCCCGACCCATGTCGCCGCAGACGAAGACGTTGTCGACATTCGTGCGCCAGTTCGCGTCACGGGCAACGGCGCCGCGCTGGTTGAGTTCGATGCCGAGTTGATCGAACAGCGCGTGCGGTTCGGGGCCGACGAAACCCATCGCGAGGAACACGAGCTCGCACGGCAACTCGACATCGGTGCCCTCGATCTTCTCGAAGCGACCGTCGACCATCGCAACTTCGTGATAGCGAAGCCCGCGAAGGTTGCCGTCGTCGTCGGCGAGGAAGCATTCGGTGTTGACGGAGAACACGCGCTCGCCGCCCTCTTCGTGGGCCGACGACACGCGGTAGAGCATGGGATAGGTCGGCCATGGCATCGTGGCCACCCTCGACTCGGGCGGCCGCGGCAAGATCTCGAACTGATGGATCTCCGCGGCACCTTGTCGATGCGCGGTGCCGAGACAGTCGGCGCCGGTATCGCCACCGCCGATGATGACAACCCGCTTGCCCTTGGCGTCGATCGGCGACGCGGCCAGATCGCCCTGTTGCACTCGGTTGGACGGAGGCAGGTACTCCATCGCCTGGTACACGCCGTTGCTGTCGCGCCCCGGTACGGGAAGATCGCGCCACTGCGTCGCCCCGCCGGCCAGCACGACCGCATCGAAGTCACGCTGTAGTTCGCTGCCGGTGATGTCGACGCCGACGTTGGTGCCGGCGCGGAACTCGGTGCCTTCGAGGCGCATCTGCTCGAGTCGACGATCGAGATACTTCTTCTCCATCTTGAACTCGGGAATGCCGTAGCGCAGCAATCCGCCGATGCGATCGGCGCGTTCGAACACGACAACGGCGTGGCCGGCGCGCGTCAGTTGCTGCGCGGCGGCGAGACCGGCCGGCCCCGAACCGACCACTGCGATCCGCTTGCCGGTGGTCTCTTTGGCGAGCACCGGTTTGATCCAACCCTCACTCCAGGCGCGCTCGACGATTTCGAGTTCGACCTGCTTGATGGTGACCGGGTCGCTGTTGATGCCGAGCACGCACGCGGCTTCACACGGAGCCGGGCAGAGGCGGCCGGTGAACTCGGGAAAGTTGTTGGTGGCGTGTAGGCGGTGGAACGCCTCTTCCCAACGATCGCGGTACACGAGATCGTTGAAGTCGGGAATGATGTTGCCGAGCGGGCAGCCGTTGTTGCAGAACGGAATGCCGCAGTCCATGCAACGCGATGCCTGCACCCGCACGTTGTCGGCCGCGAACGGCTCGTAGACCTCGTGCCAATCGAGCAGCCGAATGGGCACCGGACGCCGCGTCGGCGTCTGGCGCTTGTGGGTCATGAATCCCTTCACGTCACCCATGGGCCGCCGCCATGATCGCTTCTTGTTCGTCCTGACCCGTTTCGCGCGCTTGGATCTGCGCGGCGAGCACTCGCTTGTAGTCCTGCGGCATGACCTTCACGAAAAGATCCCTCTCTTGGTCCCACAGTGCAAGGATGCGATTGCCGACCGCCGAGCCGGTCTCTTGCGTATGACGGTGGATGCACTCGCGCAGCCAGTCGAGGTCGTCGTCGTCGGGACGGTCGAGATCGACCATCTCGTAGTTGACCTTGGTGCGGAACGTGCGGTCAGGGTCGTGGACGAAGGCCACACCTCCGGACATGCCGGCGGCGAAGTTGCGACCCGTCGGGCCGAGGATCACTGCGTGTCCACCGGTCATGTATTCGCATCCGTGATCGCCCACGCCTTCGACGACCGCGGTCGCCCCGGAATTGCGCACGCAGAAGCGCTCGCCCACCAAACCGCGGATATAGCACTCGCCGCTCGTTGCCCCGTAGAGGATCACGTTGCCGGCGATGATGTTGTCCTCGGCGACGAAGCGCGCGTCATAGGGCGGGCGCAACACCAAGCGGCCACCCGACAAACCCTTGCCGAAGTAGTCGTTGGCGTCACCGACGAGGCGCATCGTCACACCCTTGGGCACGAACGCCGCAAAGCTCTGTCCGGCCGAACCGGTGAAGTTGATCTGGATCGTGTCGTCGGGCAGACCGGCGCCGCCCCACTTGCGCGTCAGTTCACTGCCGAGCATGGTGCCGGTGGTGCGGTTGACGTTGCGGATCGGCAGGTCGATCGTGACGGGCGTTCCATCGTCGAGCGCGCTACGAGCCAGCGTGATCAACGTGTTGTCGAGTGCGCGCTCGAGACCATGGTCTTGCGCGATCGTCTGGTAGGGCGATTGCTCCCACTGCGACTGGGGCACATGCAGGATCGGCGTGAGATCGAGACCCGACGCTTTCCAATGATCGATGGCCTTGTCGACGTCGATCAACTCGGCGTGGCCGATGGCTTCTTGGATCGAACGGAAGCCCAATTGGGCGAGGTGCTCGCGCACCTCTTGTGCGATGTACTCCATGAAGTTGACGACGAACTCGGGCTTGCCCGTGAAGCGCTTGCGCAGTTCGGGGTTTTGCGTGGCGACGCCAACCGGACAGGTGTCGAGATGGCACACGCGCATCATCACGCAGCCCGACACCACGAGCGGCGCGGTGGCGAAACCGAATTCTTCCGCGCCCAACAGTGCGGCGATTACCACGTCGCGACCCGTCTTCAACTGGCCGTCGACCTGTACGACGATGCGGTCGCGCAGCCCGTTCATCAGCAGTGTCTGTTGCGTCTCGGCGAGGCCGAGCTCCCACGGGACACCCGCATGCTTCAACGAAGTCAACGGCGACGCACCAGTGCCGCCATCGTGTCCCGAGATCAACACGACGTCGGCGTGCGCCTTGGACACGCCGGCGGCGACCGTGCCGACACCGACCTCGGCGACCAACTTCACGTGCACGCGAGCGCGCGGGTTGGAGTTCTTGAGGTCGTGGATCAGCTGTTTGAGATCTTCGATCGAATAGATGTCGTGATGCGGCGGCGGTGAGATGAGGCCCACGCCCGGCGTCGAGTGCCGCGTCTTGGCGATCCAGGGATAGACCTTCTTGCCCGGAAGCTGACCGCCCTCACCCGGCTTGGCCCCCTGCGCCATTTTGATCTGCAGATCGTCGGCGTTGACTAGATATTCGCTCGTCACGCCGAAGCGGCCCGACGCAACTTGCTTGATGGCGCTGCGGCGCAGATCGCCGTTCGGGTCGGGCAGGTAACGGTCGTTGTCCTCGCCGCCCTCGCCGGTATTGGATCGACCGCCGAGACGGTTCATGGCGATGGCCAGCGTTTCGTGCGCCTCTTTCGAGATCGAGCCGTAGCTCATCGCGCCGGTGCTGAAACGCTTGACGATGTCGGCCACCGACTCGACTTCTTCGATTGGTACGGGCGAGCGGCCTTCGAGGTGAAACGAGAACAGGCCCCGCAAAGTCGCGAGGTGGGCGGATTGATCGTCGACGAGCTTGGTGTACTGCTTGAAGACGTCATAGCGGCCCGCGCGTGTCGCGTGTTGCAGCTTGAAAACCGTCTCGGGGTTGAAGAGGTGGTACTCCCCTTCTCGGCGCCATTGGTATTCGCCGCCGTACCAGAGGTCGCGGTGGGCGCGTTCGGTCGGGTTCTTCGGGTGGGCGAGATCGTGGCGGATCGAGATCTCGTTCGCGATCGAGTCGAGGCCAACGCCACCGATGCGCGACACGCACCCGGTGAAGTATTCGTCGATGACTTCCTTGCCGATGCCGATCGCTTCGAAGATCTGCGAACCGGTGTAGCTCTGCACCGTCGAGATGCCCATCTTGGACATCACTTTCAACACGCCGCCGCTCGACGCCTTGATGTACTTCTTGTGCGCTGTCATCTTGTCGAGGCCCGCGTACTCTTGCAGGCCTTCGTCGATCAGGTGGTCGATGCTCTCGAACGCGAGGTACGGGTTGATTGCGGCGGCGCCGAACCCCAGCAGCAGACAGAGGTGATGCACCTCGCGCGCTTCGCCGGTCTCGACGACAAGGCCGACGCGTGTGCGGGTCTTGGCCCGCAACAGATGGTGATGCACCGCGGCGGTGGCCAGCAGCATGGGAATCGGCGCGAGCGCAGTGGTCGAGCCACGGTCCGACAGCACGACGATCTTGTAGCCCTCGTCGATGGCCTGCGACACGCGGGCGCGCACGACTTCGATGGCGCGCTGCAGACCCTTGCCGCCTTCGGCGACGGGATAGAGGCACGGCACCACCTGCGTGCGGAAATCGCTGAGGCCGCCTTCGCCGTCGATGCCGATGAGCTTGGCCAGTTCGTCGTTGTCGAGCACCGGGTCGCGCACGAAGATCTGACGGCACGATTCGGGGCCGGGAGCGAAGAGGTTGCCTTCGGGGCCGATGGAACAGCCGACAGCGGTGACCAATTCTTCACGGATGGCATCGAGCGGCGGGTTGGTCACCTGCGCGAACTGTTGCGTGAAGTAGTCGTAGAGCATGCGGCTGCGGTTGGACAGCACCGCCAGCGCGGTGTCGGTGCCCATCGAACCGAGCGCCTCTTTGCCGCCTGTGGCCATAGGTGTGACGAGTACTCGCAGCTCTTCGTGGGTGTAGCCGAACACTTGCTGGCGTTGCAGCAAGGAGCCTTCGTCGCGGCGGGTCACTTCGCGCGGCGGGAGGTCGTGGAGGTTGACGAGGTTGCGGTCGAGCCAGTCTTGGTAGGGGCGCGAGGCGCACAGACCGGTCTTCAATTCGTCGTCGCGGATGATGCGGCCCTTTGCCGTGTCGATGAGGAAGACACGGCCCGGCTGTAGGCGACCCTTTTCGACGATCGACGATTGGGGTACGTCGACCACGCCGACTTCGGAGGCCATGATGACCAAGTTGTCATCGGTGACCCAATAGCGCGACGGGCGGAGACCGTTGCGGTCGAGCACGGCTCCGATGATGGTGCCGTCGGTGAATGCGATCGATGCCGGACCGTCCCACGGCTCCATGAGTGAGGCGTGGAATTGGTAGTACGCGCGGCGCTCGGGTGCGAGCAGCTCGTTGTTCTCCCACGGCTCGGGGATCATCATGAGCACGGCTTCGGTCAGCGAGTAGCCGCCCATGTGCAACAACTCGACGGCCTCGTCGAAGCTCATCGTGTCGCTGCCACCGGGCGTGCAGACGGGGAACAAACGAGATAGGTCGCCCGGGATCAAATCGGTGGCGAGCAACGACTCGCGCGCGCCCATCCAGTTGCGGTTGGCCTGCACGGTGTTGATCTCGCCGTTGTGGGCGATGAATCGATACGGATGCGCCAGCGGCCACGTGGGGAACGTGTTGGTCGAGAATCGGCTGTGCACAAGCGCGATGGCCGACTCGATCAACGTGTCGCTCAGGTCGGGGAAGAAGGGCAGCAGCTGTCGTGTGGTGAGCATGCCCTTGTAGACGATGGTGCGAGCTGACAGCGACGGGAAGTAGACGCCGTCGTGCGCGGTGGACATGCCGCCCATCGCTTCGTTGCCCTCGTCGACGCCGGCCTTGAGATGGATTTCGTGTTCGATGCGTTTGCGCACCGGATAGAGACGACGGTCGAGGGCCACGCCGCTGAGGTCGCCGCCCGCGACGAAGAGCTGCGCGAAGTTGGGCATCGTGGTGCTGCTGCCCTTGCCGAGGACCGAGGGCTCGATTGGCACCTCGCGCCAGCCGAGCACTTCGAGCTCTTCGCTCTTCACGATCTTTTCGACCTGGGCCATCGCCAGGCGTGCTTCGTGCGGGTCTTGCGGCAAGAACGCGATGCCGGTGCCGTAGTACCCGGCGGGCGGCAGGTCGAAGTGGACGACCGAGCGGAAGAAGCGATCGGGGATCTGGATCAAGATGCCGGCGCCGTCGCCGGTCCCCTCGTCGGCACCGAGGGCGCCGCGGTGGTCGAGGTTGCACAACGCCGACAGGCCGAGCTCCACGATGCGGTGACTACGCCGGCCGCGGAGGTCGGCCACGAAGCTGACGCCGCACGCGTCGTGCTCGAACCTCGGGTCGTAGAGTCCTTCAGCCTGTCGATAGAAACGCATCACAGTCCTCGAAAGTGGTACACGGACATCATTGGACCTGGAGAGTCAACGCAAGCGCCACTCGGCTGGTTGAGTCCGGTCGCAGCACCGCATCCGGGACAGCATTGGCCCGCAGCTACACCGGGTCGGACAGGGCGGACAACACTGTCGGCGCCTCCGTCCGATATCGCCACTGTAGCCGCCGGCCGGCGTCGTACCCCAACTGATTGCCGCGGGCGGCACCCGTTGGGTCGCCGGACCGCGTCGCGCGGCCGGTGGCTCGGGCATCATGGGGCCCATGCGAACCCCTGATCTGGCGGTAGCCCGAGATCTCTGCACGTTCATTGCGGCGTCGCCGTCGCCGTTCCATGCGGTGGACGAGGCAGCCGCCCGCCTCGGGGCCGCGGGCTTCGAAGAAGCGATCGGGGCGTCCGCCGGCTTCACCCGGCGCGGCGGCTCGATCGTGGCGTGGCGGCGCGGACCGGGCCCGGTCGAGCAGTTCCTGTTGATGGGCGCGCACACCGATTCGCCCAACCTGCGCATCAAGCCACGGGCCGATCACCGGTCGGCCGGGTTTCGCCAACTGGGCGTCGAGGTCTACGGCGGGGTGTTACTCAACTCGTGGCTCGATCGTGACCTGGGATTGTCGGGTCGGCTGGCGGTGCGCCGTGACGGTGGCCTCGACGACGTGCTGTTCCGTGTGGATCGCCCCGTGCTGCGCATCCCGCAACTGGCCATCCATCTCGACCGCGACGTCAACGAGCGTGGCCTCGTGTTGAACCGCCAGCAACATCTGAGCCCGCTGTGGGGTATGGCCGAGGGCGCCGACTTTCGCACATTTGTGGCCGGCGCCGCGGGTCTCGAGGCGTCGTCGGTGGTGGCGTGGGACGCGATGTGCCACGACCTCACCGCCCCGACATTGGCTGGTGTCAGCGACGAGTTCATCAGCGCGCCTCGCATCGACAATCAACTGTCGTGCCACGCCGCAGTCACTGCGCTGGCGGCATCGTCGGCCCCGCCCAGCGGTGTCGTCATCGGATTTGTGCTGTTCGATCACGAGGAGGTGGGCAGCACCACCGACCGGGGCGCGGCGGGGGCATTCCTCGGCAATGTGCTCGAACGGGTAGCGCTGGCCAGCGGAGCCGACCGCGGCGCGTATCTCGCCGCCCTCTCGCGGTCGATCTGCGTCTCGGCCGACTGCGCCCACGGCACCCACCCGAACTACCCCGAGCGTCACGAGCCCGATCATTGGATCGCCCTCAACGGCGGGCCGGTCATCAAGGTCAACACCAGCGCGCGCTACGCAACCGAGTCGACGACCGCCGCCGTGTTCGTGCGGGCGTGCGAGCAGGCCGGCGTGACGCACCAGTGGTTCGTCACCCGCAGCGATCTCGCTTGTGGTTCGACGATCGGGCCCTTGACCGCGGCGCAACTGGGCATGGCCACCGTCGATGTCGGGGTGGCGCAGTTGGCGATGCACTCGTGTCGCGAGATGGCCGGCAGCTATGACCCAGGGTGGTTCATCGCGGCACTCGAAGCGTTCTTTGCTCAGTGACGACGATGTCGAGGGGGACGTCCCACTCGCGCTCGTCGATGTGGTCGAGCTGTTGGAAGGCGTGGGCCAGCCCGATGAGCACCGGTCGGGTGCGCCGCGGCGTGCGGCGGAACTCGAACGCGGCGTCGTAGTAGCCCGCGCCGTGGCCAAGGCGATGGCCGTCGGCGTCGAAGGCGACGAGCGGCACCAACACCACGTCGAGGCGCGGGGCGGCGAGGCGCCGAGCCGTGGGCAGTGGCTCGGCGATGCCGAAGGAGCTGGTGACGAACTGGTCATTGGGCCGCCAGCGGGCAAAGGTCATGGTGCGCGGCGGTTGCGTCACCGGTAGGTAGACACGCCGGCCCGATTGCCACGCCCACTGCACGATCTGGTCGCAGTCGATCTCCCCCCGTACGGCGCGGTACGCCGCGAGGCGCGTGGCCATCTCGACCTCTGGGAGTGCGAGCGCGCGCCGCGCCACCGACTCGCTTGCCTGGGCAACGGCGGAGACCCCCAGCCCGGCTCGCTGCTCGAGCAATGCGGCACGGAGCGCCGCGCGATCGGGATGGCGCTGGTCGGTCATCGAAAAGGTTGTAGCACGTCACCGCGCCGCCGGATGACGCCCCCGCGATGGGTTGGCCCGTCGTCGGCGCCCGACGCCGCCCGAGTCGACCAACGGCTCGCGCAGTGCCTCGAGGTGGTCGCTGCCCGCCGCCAAGCACTGGGCGCCGTGGAGGAAGTCGAGCAACGTCCACATCGTCGGTGCGACGAGCGCGGGCGGGCGCCGCTCGAGGGCCTCGCACAGGGCGACGATGTCGAGCCACAACAGGCGGCGGACGGACTCGGAGGTCCACACCGCGAACGGATCGTCGAGTTGGGAATCTTTGGCGAGCAGGATGTAGGTGAGCGCATCGGCGTCGATCGGCTGGCCTTGGCGAAACGCCCACAGCAACACCTCGAGGCGCAACTGGCGGATGGGTACCGGCAGCAGATGGATCGGATCGTCGGCCCGGCGGCGAGGCACGCGGCGGGCACCCGAGGGGCGGGAGTGGGCAGCGAGGGCGAACGTTGGTGTGGTCATGCTGCGAGTATGCAGAGGGGGTGTGACAGCGTCCGGCGACACGAAATACACCACGCTGAGTAGTGGTCTTGAGGTATTGGCCGCGGAGCGTGGGATTTCGATTGCAGGCTCGTGACGATTCCCGCGAATTCTTGTGGGGTGCACCCGGCCGCCGAACGGAAACGCGAAACTCTGGCGAAGATCACGTGATGAACGAGCGACGACCCCGAGCGACCAAAGCCAGCACCGCCGCTCCGACGATCTCGGGCGGCCCGGTCGTTGCCGCGGATCTCGACGCGTGGAAGACCGCCGTCGAAGAGCAAGAACGCCAATGCGCGGCGCATCGGTTCGGTGCCGCCGTGGTGAGCATCGCCCTGACGAGCCCGTCGGTCGAACAGCGCCGGGCGGCGTTGGCCGTGTTGGCGGAAGAGATGGCCGCGACCGACGTGATCGGCATCCTCAGCGACACCGAGTTCGCGCTGGTGCTGATGCCGCTCGAGTCGGTACTCGTCGGTCAACAGCGCGTGCGTCGTATCGACGACGCACTGCGCGCCGGGGGCATCGTGGCCGCGATCGGATGGGCAATGCGCCAGGACGGTCACGGTCTGTTCCACGCGTCGGCGCGCGCCGATGCCGCGCTCGCGTCGGCCCGCCGCCAACGCGGCGTCGATCTTCGCTGAGCCCGGCTCCTTGTTCGATCGTTCAGATCGACCGGTCGCGATCGCGCCAGTACGGATCGCGCAACTGACGAGTGAGGATCTTGCCGGTCTCGAGCCGCGGTAGCCGTTCTTCGAAATCGATCGTGCGCGGCACTTTGTACGACGCCAGCCGCTGACGGGCGAAGGAGATCAACTCGAGGGCCAAGTCGTCAGACGCCACAACGCCGGGACGCAACTCGACCGCGGCCTTCACCGATTCGCCCCACTCTTCGTCGGGCACGCCGAACACGGCCACGTCGCCCACCGCCGGATGGTCCGACAACACGTGCTCGACTTCGGCGGGATAGATGTTCACTCCCCCGCTGATGATCATGTTCGTGGCGCGGTCGGTGAGGAACACGTAGCCGTCGGCGTCGACGTGGCCCATGTCGCCCATGGTGAATGTCGCCGGCGCGAGGTAGCTCGCCTCGGTCTTCTCCGACGCGCCGTGATAGCGGAACGGGCGCGGGGCATCACCGGTGCGGCAATACAACGTGCCGACCTCGTTCGCGCCGAGACGCTCGCCGTCGTCGTCGACCGCAAACACTTCGACCCCTGACAGCGCACGTCCGACCGACCCGGGTCGCGCCAACCACTCCGCGGAGTCGATCATCGTGAACGTGCCGCCCTCGCTCGTGCCCCAGTATTCGACGAGGCGCGGCCCCCACCAATCGATCATTGCCCGTTTGGTAGTCGGAGAAATCGGCGCCGCACCGTGCAGCACCAACGACAACGGCGACGGGTCGAATGCCTCTCGCGTCGCGTCGGGTAGGCGCAGCAGCCGTACGCACATGGTCGGCACCAGATGCGTGTGCGCGATGGCGCGTTCGTCGATGACGCGCAACACCGACGACGCGTCGAATCGCGGCATCATCACGATCGGCCCACCGTTGACCAAGTCGTAGAGCGCGTAGCCGCTCACTGCCGCGTGATAGTGCGGTCCGGTCATCAAGTGGGGACCACTGCCATCGAGTCGCATCGAATTGCCGAGCCGCGAGAGCAGATCGAGATAGCCGCGGATGGTCGGAGGCAGGGAGCGCTTGACACCCTTCGGACGACCGGTAGTACCACTCGTGTAGTGCATACGGCCGCCGGTTGGTCCGTCGAGGTCGAACGGTGCATCAGCGGCATCCGACGCGTGACGGTCGAGGTCGTCACGGATACCGATGACCGCCGCGGTCGTGCCGGCTCGTGCCAGTGCCGCATGATCGGCATCGGCGAACACGGCCTTCACCCCCGCGTCGTCGAGTATGTAGGTGACTTCGTCGGCGGTGAGGTGTGTGTTCACCGGGACGAGCCAGACCCCGCTGAACATCGTCGCGAGCACGAGCTCGTAGAACTCGACGTTGTTTCCTTGTAGCGACGCAACATGATCACCGGGCGCAAGGTGCAGCTCGTCGATCATGAAATGTGCGATGCGCGTCGCCCGGTCCCATAGCGACGACCAGGTTCGTTGCCGGTGTGCATCCTCGACGGCGTACGCATCAGGGGTACGCGCAAGGTTCTCGAGCATCGACATGACGCAAACACTGTCATGATGGCGGTGATGACACCGGATCAGGCACTGCGATTACTCGGCCTCGACGAGACCAGTTCGTGGGCTGAGATCCGCCATGCGTACCGGGTCAAGATTCGCCGGGCGCACCCCGATGCCGGTGGGTCCTTCGAGCCCGCGGCGACGCTCAACGATGCTATGTCCGTGCTGGCGCGGCGGTACGCACCGAACGGCGTCGACCTGGCCTCGTCCTCCGATTTCGAAGTGCGCATCGCGGTCCCCGGCGAGGACGAGGGACTGGTGCTGGTCGCGCCGACTGGTGAGGTCTTCGATCGGTTGTGGCGCGCGCTCGACACGGTTGCCGACGTGGTCGCGGTCGATGCGTCCGCCGGAGTGCTCGTGGGTGATCTGCACCACGATCTCGGCGCCGGGCGGCTCGTCGTCGAAGTACGCGCTCCTGCCGATCCCACAGGGCCGAGCACGGTCGAGTTCACGCTCGATCAACTGGGCGAACTTCCCGCTCCCAACATCGACGACGTCGTGCGTGAACTTGCGCGCTTGGTGCGTGCACCATAGAGGTGGGCGCGTGCGCGGATCTGCTACGGTCCGAACCAAAGGGGGACAGCCCTGGTGATGACCGCACGATCATGACCGACTCGACCCGCCTTCGCGATCATGGCTGACTCGATGCCGCTGCTCAGCGTCGACTCCGTGTCGGTCACCTTCGGTGGCATTGTCGCGCTCGACGGTTTGTCGTTCGGCGTCGAACAAGGTCAGATCGCCGGTCTCATCGGACCCAACGGCGCGGGCAAGACCACGCTGTTCAACGTGATCTCACGACTGTACGAACCGACGTCGGGGCACATCACTTTCGACGGCCACGACCTGTTGACCGTGCCCGCACACCGCATCGCCCGAGTCGGCATCGCTCGCACGTTTCAGAACCTCGCCCTTTGGCCGGGTCTCACCGTCCTCGAAAACGTCATGGTCGGCGCGCACTCGCGCTCACACATCGGCTTCACGCGGTCGGCCCTACGTCTTGGCAACCGGTCCGAAGAGCGGCGGCTGCGCGAGGACAGCTACCAGTTGCTCGAACAACTCGACTTGGCCGCGCATGCGTTCCGTCCGGCGGCCGGGTTGCCCTTTGGCACGCTCAAGCGCATCGAGATCGCGCGCGCACTGGCCGCCCGGCCCAAGTTCCTCATCCTCGATGAGCCGGCGAGCGGACTGACCCACAGCGAGGTGGCCGAACTCGGCGAACAGCTGCGCGCGTTGCGCGCGCGATTCGACCTGACGATGCTCCTAGTCGAGCATCACATGGCGATGGTGATGAGCATCTCGGACAAAGTGGTGGTGCTCGACTTCGGCAAGAAGATCGCAGACGGCCGGCCGGCGATCGTGCAGACCGACCCTGCGGTTATCGAGGCCTATCTGGGCGCACCCGAAAGCGAGAGTCGTCGTGGCTGACGCACTGCTCGAAGCGACCGGCGTGCGCGCGCAGTACGGACCGGTGCCGGTGCTCCACGGCATCGACTTCCGCGTCGACGAAGGCGAGATCGTTGTGATCCTCGGAGCCAACGGCGCGGGGAAGACGACGACGATTCGCGCGATCTGCGGCATGGTGAACACGCACGGCTCGATACGCCTCGACAGCACCGAGCTTGTCGGTAAGCGTCCCGATCAGGTCGCCCGGCTCGGCGTTGCGCACGTGCCACAAGGCAGGGGCACGTTCCCCGAGCTCTCCGTCGCAGACAACCTCGCAGCAGGCGCGTACCTGCGCCGCGACCGCGCGGAGGTGACACGCGACGTGGCGCGATGGTACGAAACGTTCCCGGTGCTCGGACGGCGCCGCGACCAACTCGCGGGTCAGCTGTCGGGAGGCGAGCAGCAAATGCTCGCGATTGCCCGCGCGTTGATGTGTCGTCCGCGGCTGTTGTTGCTCGACGAGCCATCGCTGGGTCTGGCGCCGTTGGTCATCCGCAGCCTGTTCGAACGGCTCTCCGTGTTGAATCGCACCGACGAGATCACACAGCTCATCGTCGAGCAGAACGCCAACCTCGCCCTTGCGATCGGGCACCGCGCGTATGTGCTCGAGACCGGCGAGATCATGCGCAGCGGGACCGCGACCGAGCTGCGCAAGGACGACGCGATACGTCGCGCGTATCTGGGAACATGAGGCGAACATGACGCTGTTCCTTCAACGCCTCTTCGACGCCTTCGACAACGGTGCGATCTACGCAGCGATGGCGCTCGCACTCGCGCTGATCTACAAGTCGACCGGCCACCTCAACTTCGCACAGGGTGAGATGGCGATGTTCTCTGCCTTCATCGCCTACGTTTTGTCGTCCGAGCAAGGGCTGCCGACATGGCTCGCGATCATCATCGCGATGGCACTGTCGTTCGTGTTCGGTGCAGTGGTCGAGCGCGTGCTGATACGCCCGCTCGAACGGCGCAATCCGCTTTCGGTGGTCATTGTGACGCTCGGATTGTTCCTCGTCGTCGGCGGCGCGGCGCAACGCATCTGGCTGGGGACACCCAAGGAGTTCGACACGCCGTTCCCCGACTCGGCTAAGGCGATCAGGATCAGCGACGCCGCGTTGCGCACTCGCACGATCTGGTTCTGGGCGGTGTTGTTGGCCATCGTCGGGCTGCTGTTCCTCATGCTCAAACGCACGAGGATCGGTCTCGCGTTCCGTGCGGTCGCCTCGAACCGCGAGTCCGCCCAACTCGTCGGCATCGGCGTCGGGCGCACGCTGATGATCGGTTGGGGCCTCGCGGCTGCGCTCGGCGCGTTCGCCGGTTCTCTGCGCGCCGCGAGTACGCCGACGTTCGATACCAATCTCATGTTGCCGGTGCTCGTCTACTCGTTCGCGGCGGTGACACTCGGTGGGTTCGACAGTCTCGGCGGCGCCGTTCTCGGGGGCCTGCTCGTTGCCGTGTTCGAAACGATGGTGAGTGGCTACGTAGAGCAGATCGGCGGTCAACTCGCGCAGGCGACTGCCCTCGTGATGATCATCCTGGTGCTGCTGGTTCGGCCTTCGGGGCTGTTCGGCACGCGCAAGATCGAGCGAGTGTGAGCCGGTGAAGCCGATCCTCACGCTCGAGCAAGGCTCCCCGCAGTACCGCGTCGCCCAGTTGATCGGTTGGGCCGCGTTCGCCGCGTTGGCGATCTGGCTACCCTTCGGCGCCAGTGAGACTGACGTCGGTCTGTTCAGCGACGCGATGGCGTTCGCCGTCGCGGTGATGGGCCTCAACCTCGTCACCGGCCTGTCGGGTCAGGTGTCGCTCGGACACAGCGCTTTCATGGGTACCGGCGCGTTCACGACCGCGATACTGGTGGCCGATCACAACTGGTCGTTCTTCGCAACCGTTCCCGTCGCCGCGTTGCTCTGCTTCGCAATCGGCGTCGTCGTCGGCGTCCCTGCGTTGCGGCTCAAAGGCCTCTACCTCGCCCTCGCAACACTCGGGCTGTCGATCATCTTTCCGAAGGTGGTGGAAAAGTACGACTTCACCGGCGGCACCAACGGGAAGCGCCTCGGACGCAAGCGTCTGGTGCCGCCCGCATGGACACACCTCGATCGACAAGATGATCGCCACATCTGGATCTACTTCATCATCCTCTCGATCACGGTGGTGCTGTTCGTCGTAGCCCGCAATCTGTTTCGCAGCCGTCCGGGCCGAGCGTTGATCGCGTTGCGCGACAATCCGATCGGTGCCGAGGTGAGCGGTGTCAACCTCGCGCACTACAAGGTGGTCGCGTTCGGGCTCAGTTCCGCCTACGCCGGCATCGCCGGTTCGCTGCTCATGTTCCGGTCGGATATCGCGTCGGGATCGAGCTATTCGCTGAATCGTTCGATCGCGTTGATCACCGGTCTCGTACTCGGTGGACTCGCCACGATCGTCGGTCCGGTGATCGGCGGTTTGATCGTGGTGTGGCTACCGAAGCTCATCGAGGACCGCATCCACGGTGACGACCCGCGCGAAAAATCATGGTCGACAATCGTGTACGGAGCGTCGCTGATCGCCATCATGTTCGCGTATCCAGGTGGCATTGCGGGCCTGATCCACACGATTCGCATCAGGCTGGTGCAAATCCGACCCCGGATTCCCACGCGCCGTGGTTCCGCGGATGACGACATCGAGTTTGAGACGGTTACCGCGGGGTAAGCTGCCCGAGAGGCGGAATTTTCGCTGAGGGGAGGACCTATGCGGTCCAAGTCGGTTTGTAAGTTCACCGCGGCAATCGTCGCGTTGGCCTTGATCGGTTCCGCGTGTGGGGACGACAAGTCCGCGAACACACCAACCACGACAGCGAGTAGCGGCGCCACGCCGACCACCGTCGGGGCGACGACGACGACCAAGCCCGTCGATCCGCTGACCGCGATCGGTATCGATCTCGCCAAGTGCGGTTCGAGCTACAACCCGACCAAGGGCATCGCCAACAACGAGATCCTTATCGGCCAGAGTGTTCCGCAGTCGGGCACCTTCGCCGGGTTCGGTTTGTTGAGCACTGCGTTGAAGGCGTACTTCGACTACGCCAACGCCGAGCTGAATGGCGTCAACGGCAAGAAGCTCAAGTTGGTCGTCAAGGATGACGCCTACGAGCCCGAGCGCACGTCCAAGAATGTCGACGAGCTGATCACCAAAGACGGTGTGTTCGCGTTCTCCGGTGTGCTCGGCACGCCCAACAACTTGGCCGTGTGGGACAAGCTCAACGATCAGTGCATCCCGCATCTCTTCCCCTCGACCGGCGCCCCCGATTGGGGCGACGTCGCCAATCACCCGTGGACCGTTGCCGGCGCGGTAGTCCCCTACAACCTCGAGGCGAGGATGTGGGTCGACTACCTGAAGACCAAGTACCCGAACGGCACGACGGTTGCCATTCTCGAAGCCGACAACGACTTCGGTAAGTCCTACGACTTCTGGTTCAAGAAGTTCATCGCCGGCACCAACATCAAGATCGCCGACACGCAAAAGCACGATCCAGCGGCGCCCAACGTGACCAATCAGATGACCACGCTCGGCAACTCCAAGGCCGAGGTCGCCATCGCGATGACAACAACCGGGTACTGCACGCAGTTCCTCAAGGGCATCGGTGACAACCCGAATTGGAAGCCTGCCGTCAAGCTCGTATCGGGTACCTGCCGGACGAGCTTGTTCATCGCACCGGCGGGGCCAGGCGCGACCGAGGCGCTCTTCGCTTCCGCCAGCAAGGACTTGGGCGACCCGGCCCTTGCGGCCGACGCGGATGTCGTCAAGATCCGCCAACTGGCCGTCAAGTACGGCATCGCCGAAAATCTGCTCGGCGTGAGCCTCATCCCGACGGGGTGGCTCTACGGCGAGATCCTGCGCGACGTGTTGGTGCGGGCCGACGGCATGACCGGCGGGCTGACGCGCCCCAACGTGTTGCTCGCGGCGCGTAGCACCGACGTCAAACCGGGCCTCGCCCTGCCCGGCGTGCAGCTGAAACTCTCTGGCAAGGATGACGCATACCTCGTCGAATCCGCGCGCTTCGACAAGTGGAACGGCACGACGTTCGAAAAGGCCGGCGAACTCGTCACGACCTACGAAGGCCAACTCAAGTTCGAGAAGGCGCTCTAGGTTTTCACCGCATGTTCCGTTGCCCCCACTGCGGTGGGGTCAACGGCGTCGGTGGTGGTGGCCGCAGCGCGTCGACGAGCGAGCCGTCGTCTTCTACGTCGAAGAACCCGACAGACACGTCGAAGTAGCCGAGCGTGTGGACTTTGTAGCGACCCGGCGGGCGTCTGCCGTACCGCCGGGGCAAGAGGTCGAGACCGATGTTCGGCATATGCCCAGCTGCCTTAGCAATTCGATCGGCGGGCCGAAGAGCACCGACAGATGTGATCGCGAACGGTTGTGGTGGACCTCGATCGGTTGCGAGTAGCGGGGCCAACTGAGCACGGACCATGGCCGGACGATGTGCGCCTTGCGGTCCGTGAGTACGTAGCACGTGTGCCGCTTCGCGACTCGTTTCGCAATGAACCGGCCGAAAAGCAAGTACGGATTGGCGATCAAGAAGACGAGCACCAACAGTCGGATGACCAAAGGCGCGCCGTCCCCCGCCGCGGCGGCAGTCCAGAAATCGGTCCCCAGACCGAACCCAAGGCTGATCGGCACCAGGAAGGCGTCGGCACCGGTGAACATGACCGACGGGTCCGGCCGTCCCGACACACGACGGTTTCACCGGGCGCGATCGCGTCGCGCGCCCGTTGCTCCAGAGCATCGGACTAGTCGGTTGTCATCCACAGTCCCTGATCGAATGACGACGCGGTGTGTCGCGATCAGCGGACCCATGATGCCCGATCCAGATGCATGCCGACTGGGCCAAATGGCGCTCGACGGTCCTGTGTCTGCTTGACGTTCTGCGCCCGCGGCGCGACGCTCGCATGGACGCTTGGAGGCAACCATGGCGAACGCAGAACACTTGAGCTTCGACAAGCCCGATGAAGTGCGAGAGATGCCTCGGGGCAGAGCGGAGGTCATCAATATCGGCGGCGGCAAGGTCATGCGGATGACACTGCAGCCGGGCTGGCGCTGGAGCGAGCACGTGAAGCCGATCGCCGGCACCGAACTCTGCGAGGCGCCTCACTTCCAGTACAGCATCTCCGGGCGCATCGGCGTGCGCATGGCTGACGGCAATGAGTTCGAGGTCGGCCCGGGAGAGGTCAGCATGCTCGAATCCGGCCACGACGCCTGGGTCATCGGCGATGAGCCCGTCGTCGCGATCGACTGGGGCGGCGCCCACGTCTGGGCCAAGCACAAGTAGCCCATCGCGCTTTCCGCACAGCGCGCGTCACCCGTTGGCGCGTCTCCTTCGTCAGTAGAGCAAGAACGGCGTGAGGAGACGAACATGACAACGGGAGCGCGGCGGATGCTGGCAGCGATTGCGGGGCTCGCCTGGGTGGCGGTGGCCTGGTACGGCTACCGGGCGACCACGGTCGACGACGGCGAAGGCTGGGAGGGGCCGTATCTGGTTTTGACGATCGGTTTGATCATCGGGGCGGTGCTCTCGGTCATGGCCGCAGCTTCACTGACCCAGCAAGGTGGACGCCGGCGGCTGCGCACTGCCGGACTGATCGTCAGCGGACTCGGTGTCGCCACCACGCTCGTCGCGTGGGCGCTGCCGGTGTGGATGACCGTCCTCGGCATCGGCCTTGCGATGGTGGCGTTCGCTTCGAATCCGCGCGAGCGCAAAGTCGTTGCGCTGTTGGCCGCGGGACAGTTGGTGGGACTGGCTGCGCTGTTCGCCGGTATTGCCGCGAAGGTCGGCGAGACCGACTCGTACGGCGACTATCCCGCGGCGGGCGGCATCGCTCTCATCGTGACCGCCGCGCTGACGATCGTCGCGCTGGTGAAACTCACGAGGACCCCGAGCGCGGGCACATTGACCGCCTCGTAGCGACGGCGCTCGCTACATCGACACCACGGTGCGGATGCCGCGGCCGGCGCGCAGGTCGTCGAACCCGTCGTTGATCTCGCGCAATGGCCGGCGGAAACTGACCATGCTCTCGAGGTCGAGCGCGCCCCGACGCCACATCGAGAACAACAGCGGGATCGTGCGCGCCGGGTTACCCGAGCCGTACAGGGTGCCGAGGAGTTTCTTTTCCATCACCAGATGCAACACGGCAGGCGTGATGCTGAGTGTGTGATCGGCCGGAGGCGCCCCGACCATGACGACGGTGCCGCCGGCGCGTGTCGCCATGAGCCCGGCTTCGACGAGCCGCGCGCTGCCGGCGGCGTCGAACGCATAGTCGACGCCGATGCCGTTGGTCAGGCGATGCGACTCGGAAATGACATCGGCTTGCGTCGGATCGATGGCATCGGTCGCGCCGAAGTGCGCGGCAGCGTTGCGCCGTTCGGTGTTGGGGTCCGACACGATGATGCGCGACGCACCGGCGATACGAGCGCCCTGCACGACCGAGATGCCGATACCACCGAGGCCCATCACCAGCACGGTCGCACCTTCGACGACCTTGGCCGTGTTTACGACCGCACCGACTCCGGTCTGCAACGCGCACCCGACGACTGCGGCGAGATCGAGGGGGATGTCGTCGTCGATGCGCACGACCCCGCTTTCGGTCGTGACCAGACACTCGGCAAAGCCACCGACTCCGAGCCCTCGGTAGACGAGCTCACCATTGCGCGAGAGCGCCGACGTGCCGTCGGGCAACAAGCCGGTCATGAACGTGCGGGCACTCGAACAGATCGTGTGCTCCCCTCTCACGCACCAATAGCAACGGCCACATGGCGCCAACGCCACGAGCACCACGTGATCGCCCGGCTTGACCGACTGCACGCCGGGACCGACGGCCTCGACAACACCCGCCGCTTCGTGGCCGAGCACGATGGGCAACTGTGCCGGCGCGCTCGACTCGATGATCGTGAGATCGGAATGGCACAGCCCGCAGTGGTGCACGCGCACGCGCACGAGGCCCGCACCCGGCTCCGCGACGTCGAGGTCGTCGACGAGTGCCAATGCAGAATTAGCCGATTCCATCAGCGCGGCGCGCATAGGTCTCCCTTGGTAACGGGCGTCACTGCCATCCGGAAGTGGCGCCTTTGGACATGCCGAATGGTCCGCTCGGCCAACGGAAACAGTCGACCATCAACTGGTCGACGTCCTGTTTGCTCGCGATCCCTTCGTCGACGACTCGCATGGCCTCGCGGACCATCGCGGAATAGACGCGATTCGCGACATAACCCCACGCGCGCGTCGTGTCGTTGACGACGACCGGGTTCTTGCCGGCATCGCGCGCCATGCGCACGACGGTCTCGACCGTGGCGTCGGACGTTGCTGGGCCGCGGACGATCTCGGCGAGACGCATGACCGGTGCGGGCGACGCCCAGTGCCAGCCGATCATCCGGTCGGCACGACCGATGACTGCCGCCATGGCTTCGATTGGGAAGCCGCTGGAGTTGGAACAAAAGATGGTGCGCTCGGGGGCCAGCCGGTCGGCGTCGCGCCAGAACTCGATTTTGAGGCCGAGCTTCTCGGGGATCGCTTCGATCACGACATCGGCATCGAGCGCCTCGTCGAGTTGCGTGGTGAAGGTGAGCCGACCCAGCGCAGCATCCGCGTCGGCTTGCGTCATCTTGCCCCGCTCGACCGCGTTCGCGACACCGAAACGACCCGTGGCGATCGTCGCCCGCGCTTTGTCGAGCGCCGCGCTGTCGACGTCGTAGGACCGCACGTCGTGACCGGCGACGGCCAGCACCTGCGCGATGCCCGAACCCATCACTCCGCTGCCGATGACTCCGACCCGCTCTGAACTCATGCCCGCCCGCCGTCCTGCAGTAGTGATGCGCTGTTTGCTTGCGGCGTTCTACCAGTCGGGACGCAGGGGCATCCCACTCTTGCCGCCGTCGGGCCGCACGGCGAGCACTTGTTGCACCTGGATGTCGTTGGTGGCAAAGGCCAGGGCCGAGCCGGCCATGTAGAGCCGCCAGACCCGCGCTCGCGCCATACCGACCTCAGCGACCGCCTCGTCCCAGCGGCCTTCGAGGTTGGCGACCCAGTGGCGCAGGGTGCGCTCGTAGTGCCCGCGCAACGTCTCGGCATGGCGCACCTCAAAGCCTGCGGTGTGCATGGCGCTGATGATCTGTCCGAGTTCGAGCAACTCACCATCGGGGAAGACATACCGGTTGACGAAGCCGTCCGGGTCCATCCGGGCCTCGCCGTGCGGGCGGGTGATCGCGTGATTGAGGAACCGACCCCGCGGCGCGAGAAGACGCATCGCCTGGCTCATGTACGTCGCCAGTCGACGCTCGCCGACATGTTCGAACATGCCGATCGAACTGATCGCGTCGTAGGGCCCGTCGTGTACGTCGCGGTAGTCCTCCAACCGGATCTCGACGCGATCGTTGAGCCCGTTGTCGGCGATGCGCTTGCGGGCGAACTCGTATTGCTCGCGCGAGATCGTCACGCCGACGGCCTGCACTCCGTAGTTGCGGGCTGCGTGCAGCACCATGCCGCCCCACCCGCACCCGATGTCGAGTAGACGCTTACCTTCGCGCAGGTCGAGCTTGCGGCAGATCAAGTCGTATTTGGACCACTGCGCACGGTCGAGGGGATCGTCTTCGTGCTCGAACACCGCGCACGAGTAGGTCATCGATGGGCCGAGGAACAGTTCGTAGAAACGATTGGAGACGTCGTAGTGCGCAGAGATGGCGGCGGCATCGCGCGACCTGCCGTGCAAGCGTCCATGCAAGCGAATCTCTTCGGGCGGTGGCTCGGGTGGTCGCAGGCGCGTCAGCGTGCGCACGTTGGTGACGCCGAGTTGTGCGGCGGCGTTGCGCAGCATCGAAAGGCTGACCGTCGGCTTGGCGACACGGTCACGCAAAGCGATCATCGCGAAGATGTCGCCTTCGATATCGATCTCGCCCGCGATGTACGCGCGGGCGAATGCCAACTCACGGCCTCGGCCGGTCACGAGGCGATGGATCGCCGCAGGAGTCACAATGCGAACAGTGACCGGCGCATCGACCGGGCCGACACGCGAACCGTCATAACACTCGACCGCGATCGGCAGATCTGCCCCAAGTAGATCGTCCAGCAGTTGCTGAAGGCCCATTGGCAAACCTCCGTCTTGTCGCGGCCTTGACCCTGGTCTAGAGCCTGTGACACCAGTCTCGCCGATATTCGGCGAACATGCACTTCCACCGAGGCGTAGCGAGCCGAGCGACTTGCGCGAGGCTGCAGACAAGCTACGCCCAGGGGGGTCCGCCGCGTGACGGCATCAGCAACCAACGCCGCACGGTCGGAACATACGCCCGTCTTGCGCAACCGCAATTTTCTGGTGTTCTTCGTCGCGGCGGTTGTGTCGAATTCCGGCACGTGGATGCAGCAAGTGGCCGTCTTTGCACTGATCTACGACTTGAGCGGACACCGCGGCGCCTGGTTGGGCATCGTCTCGTTGGCGAGTGCGTTGCCGATGATCGTGCTGACACCGGTGGCGGGCGTTCTCGCTGACCGCCTGCCCCGCCGCCTGATCCTCACGGTCACACAACTCGTGCAAGCAGCCGCCGCGTTCGCGTTGTGGCTGTTGTATTTGGGCGACAGCCTCACCTCGTGGCGCATCGTCGGATTGGTCTTCGTCGGCGGCATCGCCGGCGGCTTTCAAATGGCCGCGTGGCAGTCCTTCGTGCCGACGCTCGTGCCCCGGCCCCAACTCGTCGAGGCGGTGCGACTGAACTCGCTGCAGTTCACGGTGTCGCGTGCGTTGGGGCCCAGTGTCGGTGCGTTGTTGGTCAGCTTCTGGGGCATAGGCACCGCCGTCTTCTTCAACGCCGTCACGTACCTCCTCGTGGTTGCGGCTATTTCGGTGACGCACGCAAACCAGATCATCCCCGTCAAGGGCAGTCGGCGGTTCGTGACGGAGTTGGTCGAGGGTGCGCGGTACGTGATGAGCAACTCGATCTTGCGGCTGATCATTCTCTTCGCGTTCTTCTTGTCGCTGTCGGGTCAGTCGATCGCCGCGATCGCGGCCGCAGTCGCGTTCCGCTTGTACGGCCACGATGCCAAAGACAACGCGTGGCTCATCACGGCCCTAGGTGTCGGCGCCCTGATCATGTCCGTCTACGTGTTGCTCGTTGCGAGCCGCTTCCGCCGCACGGTGCTCACGAAGGCCGGCATCGCCATCTACGCACTGGGCCTGGCGTTGATCCCCCTCACCACCAACTTCGGCGTGGGACTCGTCGGGTACGGCATCTGTGGCCTCGCGCACGTCCTCGTCGGCACCTCGCTCAATACTTTCGTGCAGGCCTCTGTGCCCGACGAGATACGCGGCCGGGCGATGTCGTTCTACCTGCTCGGCATCATGCTCGGTATGCCGGTCGGGGCCCTGCTGATCGGTCGCGTGGGTGACGCCGTCGGATTCCGTGAGGTGATGGTCTTCAACGTGATCGTGTTCTGCGTATTGACGTTCTGGCTGACCCACGTGCGCGAGTACGCGCAGATCGACCATGACGTCATATCGCCCGTGCGGGCGGCGACAGTTCCCCAATAGCAGTTAGCCTCATTACGTCATGGCGAAGGATCAGCCCAAACCTCACGACGTGCAGGGCCCGCTCGATCTCGCCCGGTGGATCGCCGACAACGCCGCCGCCTTTCGCCCACCGGTGGCCAACAAAGTCGTCTTCCCCGGATCAGAGTTGATCTTCATGGTCGTGCGCGGCCCCAACGCCCGCAACGATTTCCACATCAATCCTGGCGACGAGATCTTCTACCAACTCGAAGGCACCATCGCGGTCGACATTCGCCACGAAGACGGCCGCATCGAGCGACGCGTGGTCGGCGCCGGTGAAGTGATGTTGGTGACCGCCGGCGTCGCGCACTCGCCTCGGCGGCCCGCGGACACCTGGGGCGTCGTTCTCGAACGCCGGCGATTGACCGGCGAGATCGACCAGATCGCATGGTTCTGCGAGCACTGCGGCAACGAACTGCGGCGCGCCCCATTCCAGTTGGCCGACATCGAGACCGAATTGGCCGCGCTCATCGCCGACTTCAATGCCGATGCCGAGGCCCGTCGGTGCAAACGCTGCGGGACAGTGCTTCCGGTCGCGGCCGAGTTCGTGCTCTGACGTGCCGCTCGGACGATGCTGACCGCGGACGACTGCGAGGCGTTCGACGACGCCGATCCCTTACGGCCCCTGCGCGGCCGCTTCGCTTGGCCACACGACCGCCGCGGAGGCGAACTCGTCTATCTCTGCGGCCATTCACTCGGGCTCATGCCCCTCGGGGCACGCGACGATGTCACTGCCGTGCTCGACGCGTGGGCGTCACTCGGTGTCGAAGGACATTTCGATGGCGATGCGCCGTGGTATGGCTACGACGACGCGCTGGTTCCGGCGATGGCGACGCTGGTCGGTGCCGAACCGACCGAAGTGTCCGTGATGGGCACGCTCACTGCGAACTTGCACCATCTGTTCGCTTCGTTCTTCCGACCGCATGGCCACCGGCGCAAGATTCTGATCGAAGCGACCGCGTTCCCCTCTGATCGCTACGCCGTCATGGCGCAGTTGCGGTGGCACGGGCTCGATCCCCGCAACGATTTGATCGAGGTCGAACCCGACCGGGCCGGTCTCTACGGCATCGACCGCATTTGTGACGTGTTGGCGGCCCGCGGCGACGAAATCGCCCTCGTGTGGCTGGGCGGTGTCAACTACTTGACCGGCGAGGTACTCGACCTACGACGCATCGTGCAGGCCGGCCATGATGCAGGCTGCCTCGTCGGCTTCGATCTCGCCCACGCGGTCGGCAATGCCGAGTTGGGACTCCACCAATGGGACGTCGACTTCGCCGTCTGGTGCACGTACAAGTATCTCAACGCAGGCCCCGGTGCGGTGGCCTCGTTGTTCGTCCACCGGCGCCACGGCGCGGACCCGCAATTGGTCCGACTCGCCGGGTGGTGGGGCAATGACCCGGCGACACGCTTCGAGATGCCCGCTGATTTCGTACCCATCTCGGGTGCCGGCGGATGGCGGATGTCGAACCCGCCCATTCTTTCGCTGGCACCGCTGCGGGCGGCGCTCGGCCTCTTCGGCGAAGCCGGCGCCGAACGCCTGCGCGCCAAGTCGCGCGCGTTGACCGATCACGTCATCGAACAACTCTCGCCACTCGCGTCGCTCGAACTTCTGACCCCGGTCGATCCCGGGCGCCGGGGCAACCAGGTATCGATCAGAGTGCCGGGCGACGTGGCGTCGCTCGAACGGGCGTTGCGGGCGCGTGGGGTCGTGGTCGACGTGCGTCCACCGGACGTGATTCGCTTTGCCGTGGCGCCGCTCTACAACTCGGCGCGAGATGTATGGCGGCTGACCGAGACCGTGCAGTCGCTCTACGACTGAAACCGCACCTTTCGGACCTGCACCGACGCAACAGTTTTGCTCCGTGACCTGCCGAAACTCCCCGCAGCGTTACTCGGCGTTACTTGCTGTTTCTCAGTGAGCTGAGGACTGATTGAGGACTGACGGCCCTCACTGCTTAGGCGGTGGGGGCCGCTCGGCGTCTTGGCGACGTTCCGTGTCGTCTTGTACCGTTTCGGCCGTTGGCGCGCCGCGCCATTCGAACGGGGAAGCATGAAGAAGAAGATTGGTGTTCTCGCGGCTGCGGCCGCCGCAACTGCAGCGTTCGTCCTACCGGCCACGGCGTCGGCAGCGCCGAGCAACCCGAGCGTTTCGATTGTCGTCGATTGCCCCCTGACGGCCAACGATGGACCGGTAACTGCCAACCCGGGCAACGGCCAGTGGACCCCAGTGTTCCGCGATCACACCGTGTTCATCCCGGTTGCGTTCGGCGCGTTTACCGGCACGTTCACCACGAGCGGCAACCCCCCCATCGTGTTCCCGATCTCAGACCCGCCGGTGGCGCAGAACGCGAGCAAGGGCGGCAGCAATCCACGACTTTCCTGCAGCTTCACCATCGTCGGCACAGACCAAGGTGGCACCTTCCAGGGCACCGGCACGGTCACCGTCGCGGTGGTCGGCAAGCCATAGTCCTGTTCGCCATGTAAGAACGCGCGGCCCTCATTGCTCAGGCGGTGGGGGCCGCTTCGCGTTCGCTTTTGTTGTCCGTCTAGTGTTTAGGGGAGCGCACCCGCAGCGCGCTAGATACCGCCTCTGCTCGCCCCAATGGCGGCGTCGACTCGTCTCACTCCGGGGGGACACGGCGGCCCTCACTGCGTGAGTAGTGGGGGCCGCTCCGCGTCGGACGCGCCGATGCTCGCCCCCGCGATCGACCGAGTGAAACAGCTCACCGGCAAGGCCCCGAAAGCGGTCCCCGCCGATCGCGGCTACGGCGAAACCGGCGTCGAGAACGACCTGCGACAACTCGGTGTGCGCTACGTCGCGCTACCCAGAAAAGTGAAACCGACTGCGGCACGCCGACAAGTCGAATCCCGCCGAGCGTTCCGGGAGATGGTCCGCTGGCGAACCGGATGCGAAGGACGGATCAACTGCGTCAAACGCGACTTCGGGCTGCGACGGACCCGCTACACCGGCATCACCGGCGCACGCACCTGGTGCGGTCACGGCGTGTTCAACCACAACCTCACCAAAATCAGCGCACTCATCGCATAACGACAGTGCCGAGCGAGCCCGACCGACGAACATTCCAACCAAAGCTGAACCGCTCCGCCAAAGGCAACGCACCCGCGGACACGGCATCGAACCCGGGATGACCCAACCGACTATTTCAGGTCGAAGTAGCTAGTTTGATTCGAATGGCGGGCGTCACTCTCACACGAACACTTGCCACCTTGATGGCTCTGCCGATGGTGTGGTTCGTTTTGGTTGCACCGTGGCTCGAGGCGTTCTTCAACCGCATGACCCCACGCCAGCGCTGAAGCAACCTAGTTGGCCGCTGGAGACGACCTTGCCGAGGTGTTGACGTTCCGCCTTGCTCGTGCCCGCCCAGATGCCCTCGAGCGACGGGCCGATCTCGAGGGCGTAGTTCAAGCATTCGTTTGAGACTGGACAGTTGCGGCACACCGCTCTGACGAACCTCGCCGAATCCGGCGATGCGTTCCTCGTGCAAGAACTCGCGGGCTGGTCGTCGCCGGTCACGGCTGCTCACTATGTGCGGCGGGCATCGACCGAGCGGTTACGCGAAGCTCTCGCCCAACGAGACGAGGTAGGGCAATGAGAGAAGACGACATCGAGTTCTATTTCGAGCAGGTCAAAGCAGTGTGTGACCGTAAGGAGAACGCCACGCTCGACGCCATACGGCGACAGATCGGCCCCACTGCCGAGCCGCATCTCAAGCAGTTACAAGAGAGCCTCAACGCGCTGGTGGAGCGGAAACCCTCTCTGACATAATGATGGTTGCCGGTAGCTGAATGATAGTTACTGTGAGTAGGGCGAGAGATGAGAAGGAAGAATGTCCACTACTACTGTTGGGGCGATGTCGCGCCCTGATCCTGAGGTTCGCCCGGCGGCGAAGGTGTACTCGGCAGCGTTCAAGGCCGAGGTGCTTGCTGAGCTTGACGCGGCCGGCTCGAGAGCCGAGCGTGGCGAGATTATGCGTCGGCGTGGTTTGTACTCGCAGTTGATTGCTCATTGGCGTGGGCAACGCGACCGTGCCGGTCTCGAAGGGTTGAAGGACCGTAAGCGGGGCCCGAAGATCTATCCGGGCCGTGTCGAGAACCAGCGGCTCAACGCGCGTGTCGTCGAGCTCGAGGCCCGGTTGGCGACCGCGGAGGAGTTGATCGAGGCCCAGGGAAAAGTGTCGGCGCTCTTGCAGCAACACAACCGCAAGGGCGCCGAACCGAAACGGTCGTGATGCTCGACGATCTCGTCGAGCATTGGACAGCGAGGGTCGGTCGCACGATGGCGTGTTCAGCGTTCGGAGTGAATGAACGCTCGAACCGTCACCGTCGCCAGATCGCTGATGGTCGTTCTCGCCCGCGAATGCAGTGGGAACCTCGGCAACGTCGCCCGCACCCGGCGCGTCTCACTGACGACGAGAAACAACAGGTCATCGCGGTGTTGTGCGAGGAACGGTTCTGTGACCTCGCGCCGGCGCAGGTGTATGCAACATTGCTCGACGAGGGCATCTATCTGTGCTCGGAACGCCAGATGTACCGGGTGTTGGCCGAACGTGGTCTGGTGCGTGAACGACGCCGCGGTCACGTCCATAACAGCTATACGACACCACGACTGGTCGCCACGAAACCGAACCAGGTGTGGACATGGGACATCACGGCGTTACGCGGCCCGACGAAAGGCGTCAAATATTTCTTGTACACGATCCTCGATATCTTCTCCCGCAAAACCGTCGGATGGTCGCTCCACGAATCGGAGTCCGAGAAGCACTCGCGTCGCCTGATCCGCGAAACCTGCCGACGTTACGGGATCGACCCGAAGACCCTCACGATTCACGCCGACCGCGGCGGCCCGATGATCGCTGGCACCGTCGCCGAATTGTTGAACGAACTCGGCGTGGCGAAGTCGCACAGCCGACCACGCGTGTCCAACGACAACCCCTACATCGAAGCGCACTTCAAAACGTTGAAGTACCGGCCCGACTACCCGGCACGATTCGACTCGATCAGCCACGCCCGCAGCTGGTGCCGAAAATTCTTCACCTGGTACAACGAGGTCCACTACCACTCCGGTATCGGCTACCTCCGACCCGCCGATCTTCACGACGGCAACCACACCGCGATCATCGAACGCCGGCAAACCACCCTCGACCGCGCGCACGCTGCGCACCCCGCACGATTCACGAAACAACCACACCCCGCCAGCGCACCCGAACAAGCCTGGATCAACAAGCCATCAATCCAAACAACCTAGAAAATTTCCGGCAACCACCACTTGACAGGTTCCG
>JBDSMH010000206.1:0-7778 GCA_039915945.1 Acidimicrobiales bacterium
GTCTCGACTTCGCTGGGCGCGAGCGAGCCGACATCGGTGCCCGACCCGTAGTCGGGTTGCCAACCATCGACGGCGAATCGCATCACTGCAGCACTTTGGTGATGTGCGACGCGTTGGCGATCTTGCGTACTTCGAAGCGCACCGGCACCCGATCGGCCAACTCGGGCACGTGACTGATGAGACCGACCATGCGCCCGCGCGAGCCGAGATCTTCGATGGCCGACGCGACGACATCGAGCGTGTCGGCGTCGAGCGTGCCGAACCCCTCGTCGAGGAACAGCGCGTCGAGCGTCACCGTCTTGCCCGTCGCGAAGCTGGCGAGTTGATCGGCGAGTGACAATGCCAACGAAAGCGAGGCGAGAAATGTCTCGCCCCCCGAAAGCGTCTTCGCCTGGCGTTGTTGGTCGGCGTTCTTGTGGTCGATCACCATGAAGTCACCATCGTCGTAGGCGAGCGAGAACTGGTCGCCCGACAACTCCATGAGCGTGATCGTCGCGCCTTCGACGAGTTGGGTCATCACGTCGTCGAGGAGCCATTTCTCGAACTGGTTGGCCTGCAACAACTTGGCAAGATCGTCGGCCACTGCGGCCTCGCCGGTGCGCTCGATGACAGACGCGCGGAGCTCGGCCACTTTGGCCAGCTGCTCGTCGATGCGTTCGACGTCGTCGGCCGCGCGTTGTGCCGCCGCAAACATCGCTTCGGACAGCGGCTGGCCAGACGTCGGATGCACGCCTGCTTGCTCGCATTGCGCGACCAATTCGCCCTGGCGCCGACTCTGCTCGCCGACGAGCCTCTCGGCGCGGGCCGACAGCTCGGAGGCGCGCTCGGATCGGATCGGCGCTTCGGTCTGCGCCCACGTGACGAGCGTGTCCCAGTCAGAGCGGATATCGCGGCCGGCGGGCACCGGCGCGCCCAGCCCGGCGAGTTCGGCGTGCGTTTGCGACAACTCGTGGCGGGCCGAGGCTTCTTCGTCCTGCACCTTGGTGTGCTCGGTGCGCAGCGCGTCGAGTCGCACTTTGACCGATTGGTTATGCGTCTTGGCTTCGGCGGTCGCGGCGAGCGCGGTCGCTACTCGAGCCAGCTGTGCGTCGATTGCCGCGAGCGACGCGTCGTTCGTCGGATGCTGCCCCGCGAACACCCGCAACGCCTCGCGGTGTCGGTCGATGGCGGTGAGGGCGTCGTCGAGGCGAGCGACTTCGCCCTCCGCCGATTTTGCCGCGCCGAACGTTGCTTCCGATGCGAGCTGGCCCTTGGCCAGAGTGACACCGAGCTGTTCGCCGCGCTCGCGCGCTGACTCGCGGCGTTGTGTGACGTCGACCTCGGTGTGCTCCGCTTCGGCGGCGAGCGTGCTCGCCCGCGTGCCTTGCGTCGCCGACTCGTCGACGGCCCACGCGACAAGTGCCTGCCAATCCGAGAGAAGGTGCTCGCCCGACGGAATCGGTGCGCCCATCATCGACACCGGCGAGTGCGCCCGCAGGAACGCGCCGCGGGCCTTGGTCTCGCGCGTGCGCAGCTGCTTGTCTTCGGCGCGTAGCAGCGCCATCTCTTGCTCGGCCACCGCGCGCTCGGTGCTGACCCCGGCCAGATCCGAAGCGGCGCGGGCAATTGCCGCGAGCTGCGTGTCGATCGCCTCGATCGTCTGCGACGAGTCGACCGTGGCGTCGATGTCGGCGATCTGTGTCGCGATGCCCGTTGCGGTGATCTCGACGCGCTGCAGTTCGGTCGCCGCCGCCTTTGTCGCGGCTTCGGTCTTCTTCACGGCCTTGGCCGCGTCGGTCTCGGCCGACTGCGCCTTGGCCAACGCCGCCGGCAACTCGCCGACCGGAAGCGTGTCGACCGTTTGCTCGCAGACCGGGCACGGCTCGCCCACGACAAGGTGCGGGCGCAGCGCGTGTGCTTGGTGCGCCACCTTGGTCTCGTCGAGGTCGCGGCGTGCGCTCTCGTGCAACGCGCGGGCCGCGTCTTCGTCTTGGCGGACCGTGTCGAGCGACTGCTGTGCCTCGGCTCTGAGCGTTTCGAGCTCGTCGCGGTGCGTTGTCAGTGCGCCGCGTCGTTCGAGTGACCGGCGGTTGGCGTTGAGCGATGCCGAGTCGCCGAGTAGATCGAGCGCGGCTTGTCGCTCGGCCACCAGCGCGTCCGCGACAAGCGAGATCTTTTCGGCACTTGCCAGTCGAGTGGCGAGAGAGGTGAGTTCGCGGTCCAACGTGACGACGTCGCCGGGCACCTCGAGCTTTTCGAGTGTGGTCGCGCGCACTCGTCCGGCGTCGGCATCGGTGCGGGCGGTTGTCGCTTTGGCCGCGAGGGCCGCGGTCTCTGCTTCGTCGGCCTGCAATTCGACATACAGCGCTTCGAGTGCGGTGAGTCTCGCCACGAGCTCGGCGCGTCGCTCGGGCGTCGCATAGTCCAGTTCGGCGAGCGCAGCGTGGGCTTGCCGCGCCATGCGCAGCTCGGTGACGTCACCGAGCGCCGCGAGATCGCGCTCGCGCTCGGCCAGCGCGGTGGCGATCTGTATCGCTTCGACCTCGGTTGCTTGTCGCTCTTCACGGTTGCGGGTGATCGCAGAGGAGAGTTCGGCAACGGTCGGCGGCACGGCCACAGACTCGAGCAAGGTCACGGTGGCGGCCAACGACGTTGCCATCTCGGTTGCGTCAACCGCATCGGCCGTCAATGTGCGTAGCGCGGTCTCTTCGGCGCTCACGGTTTGATAGAGGAAGTTGAGCAACGCGGCGCGCCCGCTGAGCTCGTCTCGTCGTTCGGGCGTGGCCGACGCCAGCTCGGTCAGCCGCTCGGTCGCGGCATTGGCGCGGGCTTTCGCTTCTTTCGCGCGGTCGCGGGCGGCCGACGCGACGCGCTCGTACACCGTGATGTCGAGCAGGTTCTTGAGCAGCTCCTGCCGATCCTTGGGCCGGTCGTGGAGGAACTTGGCGAATTGCCCCTGCGGCAAAACGACGCAGCGCGTGAAGTGTTCGAAGCTCAGCCCCAGCAACTCCGTGATGCGATCGGTGAGCTCGGGGCCGCCGCTGGCGAGAACTTCGCCGCTGCGTTCGAGGCGCGCCTCTTTGGTGGCCGCACCGCCCGTTGGCGTGCGCCGGATCTGGCGCACTGCCGTGTAGGGCACGCCCTCGACGAGGAAGTCGAGATACACCGTTGCTTCGGCGAGCCCCTGACTGATGGCCGGGGCGATGAGTCGTTGGTCGTCGTAGCGAGGCACCGACCCGTAGAGCGCCATGCAGATGGCGTCGACGACCGTGCTCTTGCCCGCACCGGTCGGGCCGGTCAGCGCGAAGAGGTCGACACCGTCGAAGTCGACTTCGGTGCGGTCGCGATACGCGCCGAAGCCTTCCATCACGAGTTTGACCGGCCTCATGTGTCCTGCACCTCGGCGAGCACCGCGGCGAACATGGGCACGAGCTTGTCGCCGTCGATCGAGCGATCGGCGAGGAACTCGGCGAAGAGCTCTTGGGGCGACCGACCGGCGCGTTGCTTGCGCTCGGGCCGCGGCGCGTCGGTCGACGCGATCACGACGTCGACCGCGTTGGGCAACAGTTTGCGTACTTCGTCGGCGATGCCCGGGCGCGTCTTTTCGGCCACCACGACTTTGAGCCAGTCGTCGCCGGTGTCGAGCGCCGCCGTCTCGAGCGCCAACAGCGGTGCCTCGATCACCCGCAAGCGGCGACCGGCGGTGAGTGCGATGGGCAGCACTTGCGCCGGCCGGCCCGCGTGCACTTCGACGAGCAGCACACCCTTGACGTCATTGGTCTCGCCGAAGTCGAGTTGCAGCGGCGAACCGGGGTAGTGGATGGGCACCGGCCCCGGCACCAACTGTTGACGATGCAGGTGCCCGAGCGCGACGTACTGCAGGCCGGGCGGGAAGGCGTGCGCGGTGAGCGAGTATTCGAACACGGTCTGGCCCATGCGTTCGCTGCCGACGGTCTTGGCCCCCCACACCATTGCGTGCGCCGCGAGGAGGTGGATCGTGTTGGTATCGGTGAAGCCGGCAGTGAGGGCGCGCACGAGCATGCGCATGCGTTCGCTGTATTGCAGTTGGTGCGTGGCGGCGTCGTGATCCAAAAGGTCGTGCGCCTTGACGACCCAGCGTTGCGACAGGAACGGCACACACGCCAGCAGCGCGCGCTCTTTGCCGTCGCGCGAGTGCAATTCGACGACACCGCCCGAGTCGGGTGCGGCGAACACGGGCCGGGTGACGACGTGGCCCAGCTCGAGCAACGGTGCGACGGCTTGCAGGCGCCGATCACTGTCGTGGTTACCGGCGAGGACGACGACGGTGGCGCCGGTCTGCGCGAGGGCCAGCAGCGCGGCATAGACGATGTTCTCCGACTCGGCGGTGGGGGTCGCGGTGTCGAAGAGGTCGCCGACGACGAACACGGCGTCGACGCGGTCGCGCGCCGCGATCTCCGCGATCTCGCTCAGTACGGCGCGGTGTTCATCGGCACGCGATCGACCACGGATGGCCCGCCCGACATGCCAATCGGCGGTGTGGAGGATCTTCACTGCGGCAACCCCTCGAAGGGATCGTCGGGCAAGCCGAGCGCGGCGGGGTTGGCGCCGGCTTCGGCACTGCGGGTGGCCCACGCGGGGAAGGGAAACTCGAGCACGAGCGGGATCGGTAGTTCGGGTTGGCTCACGATCATCGTGCCCGGCTTGATGAGCGTCGCTCGTTGGCGTTGCACGGTGGGGAGGAAGCCGTACTCGCCGCGTGATGCTTCGGCGGAGTCGAGACGGCCGACGACGCGTATGGCCGAGTTGGAGATGACGCGCCGTTCGACTTCGCTGGCCGTCTGTTGCGCGCCGATGAGGATGATGCCGAGGGAGCGGCCGCGTTCGGCGACGTCCAACAAGATCTCTTTGATCGGGCTCGACCCGTCGCGCGGCGCGTACTTGTTGAGCTCGTCGAGCACGACGAACTGCAATGGACGCGAGGTGCCCGAGCGTTCCTTGTCGTCGAAGGCCTTGCGCAGGATCACGCCGACGACGAAGCGCTTGGCGCGGTCATTGAGATTGTGGATGTCGACCACGGTCACCTGATGGTCGAACTGCACGCGGTGTTTCTCGGGGTTGGCGACGTTGGACCGCACGAGCGGCGTGAGATGACGGATGGCGCCGTGCAGACGGCGGACGAACGCGTTGACCGTGCCAACACCGATGGCGCGACCGGCCCACGGCCCGGTGCCGTCTTCATCGATCACACGCGTTTCGATGAAGTCGACGAGGTCTTCGAACGAAGAGATCAACTTGCCGTCGATCGTCACCGTGCCCGACCGGGGGTCGGCACCGATGCGCGCGGAACGCTTCAACTCGGCCGTGACGTTGGCGACCACCATCGTGTATTGCTGGCGATCATCCTCGGCATCGGCAAAGAGGAACGGCAGCAACTCTTGTTCGCAGAAGTCGGCGATGGTCCAGAAGAAGCTCGTGACCCCCATCGTGCGACTCGTCACGTCAGGCGCGGCTGACTCGGAGTCGCGGCGCGGGGGAGCGAACACGCCGACACTGTCGAAGGGGCCGACGGGCAAGCCGAGCTTGGCGTAACGATCGGCCTGCGCGGGGGCGAGCGCAATGTTGGCGTGATCGAGGAACAAAAGGTCTTCGCCCTTGACGTTGAAGATGAGCGCTTTGGTGTTGACCGCCTCGGGGCCGAGCACGGCGGAGTGGAACAGGGCGTACAACAAGAACGTCGCGTAGCTCGTCTTGGTGGCGACGCCGGAGACGCCGGAGATGTTGACGTGCGCGCCTTTGGTGCCGTCGAGGAAGTCGAGGTTGAGCCACGCCGGCTCGTCGTCTCGGGAGAGACCGCACGCGAGCTTGCGGGTCATCGAGTCGAAGAAGAGCGCTTCGTTGCGTTGGAGTCCCCTGGCCTTGCGCACTTCTTGGCCGGGCTGAGGCGGGACGAATATCTCGGGCTCGAAGCGGGTCGCTTGGATCTGGGCCGACTCGCTGATCTCGGCGGGCAGTACGCCGTCGGCGACGAGGAAGACGTCGCTGTCGAAGCGCACGCCGTCGTGGCGGGTGCGCACCTGCGAGACGATGCCGTACATGCGCACCGTCTGGCCGCCGGGCAGCTCACGGTCGAGGGCGACGACGTCGTCGAGTTGGAGGAACGCGTCGGGCTGCACGCCCACCCAGAACTCGAGCGGCGTGGCGTCTTCGGTGCCGAGGACACGGGCGACGACGGGGGACTCATCCATACTCGCCCAGAGTACGTGAGAGCTGCGACGTTGAGGTGCGCTTCGCGCGAGGCTCAAAGTCGTGACGTGCCCGGCGATATGTTCAACGGATGACCCAGCCCCTACCCCCACCCCAAGCGCCACCACCGGCACCCCACGCAAAGTGAACCCGATCGTGGTCGTTGTGCTCTGCGTGTTGGCAGTCGTCGCGCTCGTTGCCGTGGCCATCGTTGTCGTGCGAGATTCGGGTGATGACGACGTGAAGACGTCGGCGCCGTCGACGACCCGGGCGCAGGCGCCTACCACCACCGCGAGCGCGGCGGTTGGCTACGGCACGACGGCTTGCCCCCCGTCGGGCGGCACCACGGGTGCGGTGCGCACGTTCGCCTCGCCGTTTCAGAAATGCATCGACGTTGCCAAGAAGTACACCGCGGTCGTCGCCACCAACAAGGGCGAGTTGACGATCCAGCTCGATCCTGGCCTTGCGCCGATCGCCGTCAACAACTTCGTCTCGCTGGCCCGATCGCGCTACTTCGACTCCACGCAATGCCCATCGCATCATCCCCACCTTCGTGGTGCAGTGCGGCGATCCGACGGCGACCGGGCGAGGCGGTCCCGGCTTCCAGTTCGTCGATGAGTTGCCGAAGGCGGGCCAGTACAAAGTCGGCTCGCTCGCAATGGCGAATGCGGGGGCGAACACGAACGGCAGCCAGTTCTTCATCATCACCGGCGCGCAGGGTGTGGCGTTGCCGCCGAGCTACTCACTGTTCGGACAAGTGACCGCCGGTACCGACACGACGCTCAAGGCACTCGATGCCGCAGGCACCGCGTCGGGTGCGCCGAAAGAAGCGATCTCGATCCAGAGTGTGCGCATCGTCGAATCGTGACGGCGTGGGGCAAAACGGCACGTATCAGATCAGCGGACGAGTCATCGGCGGTCGTGACCCGCAACGCGCTCGGGTGGACGACGCGCCCATATAGCAAGGACGTGAGCGACCGCTTCCGCATGAACCCCGATAAGCATGACCCCGCCATGAGACCGTCGGACGAAGTGATCAGCCTCGAAGCGGAGCGCGCCGCGCTCGGGCGCGCCCACCATGCAGCCGCGTCGATGTTACAGCGCCTCGGACGAATCGAATCGCGCGGCTCCAGTGGCGATGTTTTCACCGACGAGTACATCGCGAACGTCGTGCGGGGTGCGGTGCGCAAGCTGCAGCAGGATCTCGTCGTGTTCGGCCGCATCGACGACGAGCACGCGTGGCGCGTCGGGCTCTACGGCATCGACGACGGCGGCGATCGGTTGGTGATCGATTGGCGGGCACCGTTCGCGGCGCGCTTCTACCAGGCGAGCTTCGCCGATCCGCTCGGGCTGGAGCGGCGCGTCTCTTACGTCGGTTCGATCGAAGACCTGTTGATCGAGGAGTTCACGACGGGTCTCGTCTCGGGCACGTCGCCGTTGCTCGCCGAGTTGTCGCGCGATCGCGGGTTCACGATGCGTGCCGCGGTGTCGACGTTGCAGTCCGAGCAGGACTCGCTGGTGCGGCTCGATCCGCAAGCCAAGCTCGTGCTGCGGGGCGGGCCGGGCACCGGTAA
>JBDSMH010000044.1:0-56169 GCA_039915945.1 Acidimicrobiales bacterium
CCCGGCAGTACCCGGTAGGTGTCGTAGACGGAGTCGACGTCTTTGATCGCGCGAAGCAGCGAGTCGAGATGCGACACGTCGGAGAGTTCGAATTCGAACCGCATCTTGGCGATGCGATCGCTACCGACGGCGGTGCTCGACGACAACACGTTGACGTGATGATCGGACACGACTGCCGCGACATCGCGTAGCAACCATCGACGATCGAGCGCCTTCACTTCGATCGATGCAATGAAGAACGCGGGGCTTTCTTCGTCCCACTCGACATCGATGAGCCGTTCGCCCTGCGCGCCCGACAGCGACACCGCGTTGGCGCAGTCGCTGCGATGGACCGACACGCCACGGCCACGCGTGACGAAGCCGATGATCTCGTCGGACGGGACCGGTGTACAACAGCGCGACAGCCGCACCATGACGTCATCGAGGCCCTCGACGTGCACGCCGGGTGATCCACGCGAACGCCGGGGTCGGCGCGGTTCGAAGACCGTGCGCGGGAGTTGCTCTTCGCGCTCGCCGCCGTCGCGCAACGTGCGTTGCACGCGTGCCGCCACCGTCTTGGGCGACACGTGGCCTTCGGCGATCGCACTGTAGAGCGCGTCGGCGTCGGCCATACCCATCGACGCCAGCACTTCGTTGAACGTGTCGCTGCCGATGAGGCGCTGCACGGGCAACGCATCGCGCCGCAGCGCCTTGATGAGGTCGTCGCGCCCGGTTTCGAGGCGATCTTCGCGCCGTTCACGGTTGTGCCACTGCTTGATGCGATTGGCCGCGCGGTGGGTGACAACGAACTTCAACCAGTCTTGCGACGGGCCGGCCCCCTGCACCTTGGAGGTGAAGATCTCGATGGTGTCGCCGCTCTGCACGCGCGTCTCGAGTGGCACCAACCGCCCGTTGACACGCGAACCGATGCACTTGTGGCCGACCTCGGTGTGTACGGCATAGGCAAAGTCGATCGGCGTCGCGCCAACGGGCAGCGTGATGATCTTGCCCTTGGGCGTGAAGACGAAAACCTCGTCGTGTTGCAGGTCGACCTTGAGGTTGGCCATGAACTGCGACGGATCGATCGTCTCTTGCTGCCATTCGACGATGCGCGAGAGCCACGCCATCTCGTCGGACGTCTGCTTCTCTTTGTACTCCCAGTGCGCGGCCACGCCGTATTCGGCTCGGGTGTGCATCTCCCATGTGCGGATCTGCACTTCGAGCGCTTTGCCCTCGGGACCCACCACCGTCGTGTGCAACGACTGGTAGAGGTTGAACTTGGGCATGGCGATGTAGTCCTTGAATCGCCCTTGGATCGGCTTCCACGCGGAGTGGATGCACCCGAGTGCCGCGTAGCAGTCTTTGACGGTGTCGACGACAACGCGCACACCGATGAGGTCGTAGATCTCGTCGAACGACTTGCCCTTGACGACCATCTTTTCGTAGATCGACCACAGATGCTTGGGGCGACCCTGGATGTCGGCTTTGATCGACAACTCGGCCAGGCGCGTCTCGACTTCGGTGACGACACGCGCCAGGTAAGGCTCGCGCTCGGGCGCACGAGCCGACACCATCTGGTCGATCTCCGCGTAGCGCTTTGGGTGCAACGACGCGAATGACAGGTCTTCGAGTTGCTGCTTGAGCTCTTGCATGCCGAGGCGATGTGCGAGCGGCGCGTAGATGTCGAGCGTCTCACGGGCGATGCGCTCTTGCTTCGCTTCGGGCAACACCGCCAATGTCGACATGTTGTGCAGGCGGTCGGCGAGCTTGATGATGAGCACGCGCAGGTCGTTGGCGATCGCCACCATCATCTTGCGCATCGTGGCGGCTTGCTGCTGCTCTTGTGAGTCGAAGTGGACCCGCTGGAGCTTGGTCACACCGTCGACGATCTGCATTACGTCGACGCCGAAGTCGCGTTCGATCTCTTCGAGCGTGACCGCGGTGTCCTCGACCGCGTCGTGCAGCAGCGCCGCGCAGATCGTGGTGTCGTCGAGGCCGAACTTGGCGACGATCTCGGCCACCGCCAGCGGGTGCTGCACATAGGGCTCACCCGAGCGTCGCTGCTGGCCCTCGTGGGCCTGCGCCGCGACACCGTAGGCCCGCAGGATGCGATCGGTGGACGCCTTGGGATGGCGGGCGTGGAAGGTGGCGATCAGCGGCGCGGTCTCGACCGCCGGCGCGGCGATGCCCCTACGCCAGGGAAGTACCCGGCTCGCTGGCATCGCTCACCTCCTGTTCGGCTACTCGTTCCTCGAATCGAACTGGGTTCAGTATCGCAGCAGTGATGCGATCTTGTGATCAACCAACCGCGATCGACCACCCAAGAATTCCAACTCGATCAGAAACCCGAAGCCCACGACCGTGGCGCCGGTGCTCGCAACCAGTGCGGCCGTGGCCTGCGCGGTGCCTCCGGTGGCCAGTACGTCGTCGATGATCAGTACCCGATCGCCGGCCCCGACCCCGTCGACGTGCAACTCGAGGGTGTCGGTGCCGTACTCGAGCGAATATTGCCGGGACACGGTGCGCCAGGGCAGTTTGCCCGCCTTGCGCACGGGTACGAAGCCGGCGCCGAGTTGGTGCGCCACCGGCGCGGCGACGATGAAACCGCGCGCCTCGATGCCCACCACATGGCTCACCGCCGAACGGGCGAAGGGCTCGGCCAGTCCCTCGATGGCGGATCGAAATCCGTCGGCGTCGCGCAACAGCGGCGTGATGTCCTTGAAGATGACGCCCGGCGTCGGATGGTCGGGGACGTCGCGTACCAACCCGCGCAGCTCGTCCGGCCCCATTAGTTCCCCGCTCTGAGGGCCGCTCGGGCCATTAGTTCCCCGCTTTGAGGGCCGCTCGGGCCATTAGTTCCCCGCTTTGAGGGCCGCTCGGGCCATTAGTTCCCCGCTCTGAGGGCCGCTCGGGCCATTGTCCCTAGCGCCGTTTCTTCTTGCGCGGCCTCGGCGGGATCACACCGGCCGGGGCGCTGCGAGCGGGCGCACTATCGGCCGCCGTGTCGCCGGCGGCGCTGTCGTCGGTCGCCTTGCCCGTGGATGCCTTGCCCGCAGAAGCCTTGGTCGTGGACGGCTTGCCCGGGGCCTTGGTGGCACCCGTCGGCTTGAACGAACCGCGCTTCTGGGGGCGGGCCGAAGCGAGCCCGCTGAGTTCGCGCGCGTCGAGCATCACCGTGCCGCCGGCCTCGGCCAGGCCGCGTTGCTCGAGGCGGATGCGCACGTCACGGTGGCGCGGCTCGCGCTCTTTGAGATACGTCACGATCGGCGCCGCCACGAACACCGACGAGTAGGCGCCGGCGATGAGGCCCACCAACAACGCCAGCGAGAACTCTTGGAGCGTGCTGGCGCCGAGCGCCACCGAACCCACCACGTACATGGTGAACACCGGAAGCACGCCGACGAGCGTCGTGCCCACCGACCGCGTGATCACTTGGTTCAACGAGAGGTTCATGATGTCGGTATAGGAATAACGACTGACCACCCCCGGCCGCGCCGTCAGCTCGTGTGACTTGTCGAAAACGACAACCGTGTCATAGAGGGAGTAGCCGAGAATCGTGAGGAACGACACCACTGTCGCGGGCGATACCAACAAGTTGAAGATCGAGTAGACGGCGACACTGAGCACCACGTCGTGGATCACCGCGACCATGGCGCCGATGGCCATTCGCCATTCGAGGCGCCACCAGATGTAGATGGCCAATAGGACGAAGAAGATGACGAGTGCGCGCACGGCCTTGTCCGTGATCTCGCCACCCCACGTCGGGCCGACCGAGTTGACGGTGTCGACCGTGCCGAGTTGTTCGAGCTCGACCTTGACCTCGTTCGCTCGGGTCGGGTCTTTGAGCTGCGACTGGATGCGTAGCGTGTCGCCGCCGACGATCTGGATCTTGGCTTCGCCTTCGCCCAGCGGTCGCAAGAAGTCACGGGCGTCGGACACCGACACACCGGGGGCCTTGACCTCCCACAACGTGCCACCCTCGAACTCGATCGACCAGTTGATGCCGCGGACGAAGAAAGAGGCGATGCCCAGCAGCACGAGCGCCCCCGATACCGCGATGGCCGGACGCCACAGCTTGGGGAAGTCGATGCTGCTTTCGCCGTGATGGATTCGCTGGAGGTAGCCCATCAGCGGACGTCCGCTGCATCAGGCGTCGGCAACCCGAATCGCTGAGGATGCTCGTTGAGCGACGTGATGCGGGCAATGATCCGCGCCGCGGGTGCCACGAACATGTAGGTGGCGATCAAGTCGATGATGGTGGCCAACGCGAGGTAGAGCGCGAAGCCCTTCACTGCGCCCACCGCAAGGAAGTAGAGGACGATCGCGCCCAACAGTGCCGCGAAATCGGCCTTCTTGATCGTGGCCCATGCGGACTTGAACGCGCGGTCGACCGCGGAACGCGGGGTGCGCCCGTTCCACACCTGTTCTTTCATGTGCTCGAAGTACATGATGCTCGAGTCGAGCTGCACGCCGATACTGACCACGAGACCTGTTACTCCCGCGAGAGTGAGCGCGAGGCCCTGCGTCTCTCCGAGGTAGGCGATGATCGACCACAACAGCGCGGTCGACAAGAGCAGGGCGACCACTGCGAGTACGCCGAACCAGCGGTAGTAGAGGATCATGAGGACCGACACGAGGAAGACGCCGATGAGACCGGCGGCAACGCCCGCGTGCAACGCGTCGGACCCCAGTGTCGCCGACACGGTCTGCGTCGTTTGCAACTCGAGCGTGATCGGCAACGCGCCATACCGCAGTGCGATGGCGATGTCGTTGGCGTCTTTCTTGCTGTAGTTACCCGACAACGAGATCTGGTCTCGTTCGAAGCTCGCGGACTGTACGACGCCGGCGAAGACCACTCGCCCGTCGAGCTCGATGCCGAGTTTGCCGGTCGGGCAGTCGGGGGCTTTGGCGAAGCACGACGCGGCGATGACGTTGAGCGCATCGATGCCGCTGTCGCCGCCCTTGAGGGTCAGCGAGACATACCACCCGCCCGTAGAGTCGGCCGAGAGGGCCTGCACGAGCGCCTTGGCGTCTTCGATGCCGTCACCCTTGAGCGCCGCGGGGCCGAGCTCGAATCGCTGTGTCTGCTTCTTGGTCTTGGAATCGATCTCGGGCAACACGACGGTGGCATCCGCAGTGTTCTCTTCGCGCGTGGTGGTCTTGATGTTGAGCCCGAGCGCTTCTTCGAGTTGCTCACGCTCTTCGTCGGGCGACAGCGTGGTCGTCGGGCCGGTGGTCGTCGATGCGCCCGCCACCGTGGTGGTGGACGCACCCGCTACCGTGGTGGTGGACGCACCCGCCACCGTGGTCGTCGGGGCACCCGTCGTCGTCGGTGCAGCCGTGGTGGTTGCGCCGGCGGTCGTCGTGGCACCGGCCGTAGTCGTCGCGCCGGCGATGGTGGATGTCGTCGCGCCGGGGACAGTCGTCGTCGTGGTGATGCCCAGTGATTCGAGCGTGGCATCGTCGGGCGGGAGTTGGTCGCGCAACACCGGCCGGAACCGCAATTCGGCCGTCGTACCGATGAGGTCGAGCGCGCGCTGCGGATCTTCGACACCCGGGAGTTGCACCAATACGTTGCTGCCCTGGCGGCCGATCTCGGGCTCGGCCACGCCGAGGCTGTCGACGCGCTGGCGGATGATCGTCACCGCGCGGTCGAGCACATCGTTGGGCACGTCGGTGGTCGGGCGCAGCACCACCGAGATGCCGCCCTGCAGATCGAGGCCATATTGCGGATGGTTACCGACCGCCAACGTCACGATCAACGATCCCATTGCGATCGCGACGAAGAAGATCAGTGGAGTGAGTTGACGGCGCACGACAGAGACGGCCTCGGGGGGTTACAGACGGGCGAACTTAGCGACCTTTGCGCCAACCCCGGGCGATGCTCGCAACACCGGTCGACGGTTCGGCGTCAGATTTGGTTTCGTCGTCGGTCTCGACGCCCGCTGTCTCGACCACTGCGGTGTCGCCGCGGACTTTGCCGGCGATCGACGCCTTGGTGATCTTGAGCTCGATGCCTTCGGCTACCTCGAGGTACACGTCGTCGCCGACCATCTCGGTGATGAGCCCGTAGATACCGGCGCTCGTCAAGACGACATCGCCCTCGGCCAGCGAGTTGAGGATGGCCCGCTGCGCTTTGACCCGCCGCTGCTGCGGCACGATGAGCACCGCGTACATGACAACCAATAAAACGAGAAAAATGACGAGCTGCACGATGGCGCCTCCTGTGGGCCGGACCAGGCTAGCCCTGGCCTGGTACCGATCACGACGCGGCCCAGACCTCGTGGACGTCCCGGCGGAACGACTCGAAGCGCCCGTCCACGATCGACCGCCGCATCCGGGCCACGAAATCGAACACCCACGCCAAGTTGTGCAGCGTGAGCAGTCGGCCGGCGGTGGGCTCGTCGACGCTGAGCAAATGGCGCAGGTACCCCCGCGAGTAGCGGGCAACGGGGCTGGCCGGCAGCAATGCGTCGAGCGGATCGTCGGATCGGGCGAATTCGGCTCGCTTGATGTTGAGCCGCCCCGCCGAGGTGAGCAGCGTGCCGTGGCGGGCCAGGCGAGTGGGCAAGACACAGTCGAACATGTCGACGCCCAACGCGACGACCTCGACCATGCCGATGGGGTCGCCCAGTCCCATGAAATACCGGGGTTGGTCGGCGGGCAACATCGCCGCCACGGTGCCGAGCGGGGGCAACATCTCCTCGCGACTCTCCCCCACGGACAGCCCCCCGACGGCGTAGCCGTCGAAGCCGATCTCGATGGTCCTCGCCGCGCTCTCGGTGCGCAGCGCGAGATCGAGACCGCCCTGCACGATGCCGAATTGCGACTGGCGCGCCACCGCGGACTCGTCACGTTCGAATTGGCGACGGGCGCGCTGCGCCCACATCGCGGTGCGGTCGACCGCAGTACGCATGACCGCGGGCGGCGCTTTGGCCGGTGGGCACACGTCGAGCACCATCTGGATGTCGGCACCGAGTTGCCGCTGCACGTCGACAGCACCTTCGGGGGTGAGCCGATGGGAACTGCCGTCGTAGACCGAGCGGAACACGGCGCCGTCGTCGTCGACCTTGGGCGCCAACGAGAAGATCTGGTAGCCACCCGAGTCGGTGAGGATGTGTCCGTCCCAGTCGGAGAAGTGATGCAAACCACCGAGCGCGGCGATGGTCTCGGCGCCGGGGCGCAACATGAGGTGATACGTATTGCCCAACATCACGTCGGCACCGAGCAACTCGAGATCACCGGCCGAAAGATGGCGCACGGCGCCCCGCGTGCCAACGGGCATGAAGCACGGTGTCACGAACGTGCCGCGCGCGGTGTGCACGCGACCGGCGCGTGCCGCGCCATCGGTGGCATCGAGGGAGATCGTCGTCTTCACGGCTGGTGTTGTAGCAGCATCGCGTCACCGAACGACAAGAAGCGGTACTCCTCGTGCAGGGCGATCTCGTAGAGCTCACGCCAACGCGGGCCGACGAATGCATCGATCATCACCAACAACGTCGAGCACGGCAGGTGAAAGTTGGTCATCAACACGTCGACGACCTTGAACTCGTAACCGTGCCGGATGAAGAGATCGGTGCGACCTTCGAGCTCGCCCCTCGTCGCCGCGGATTCGAGCGCACGAACGGATGTGGTGCCGATGGCGATGACGCGCTCGGCCGAAGCACACGCCTGCATCGTGGTCTCGGGTACCCGGTAGTACTCGCTGTGCATCTGATGCTGCGAGAGATCGTCGACAGCGATCGGCCGGAACGTGTCGAGGCCGACGACGAGTTCGACACGCGCCAATTGCGCGCCACCGGCCACGCAGGCGTCGAGCGTGGCCTGTGTGAGATGGAGCCCTGCGGTCGGTGCCGCCGCCGACGCCGGCCGCGACGCGTAGACCGTCTGGTAGCGCGACGGATCCGCAATCGGACCGGGGAGATAGGGAGGCAACGGCATCTCGCCGTGCGCATCGAGCGCACGCGCGAGATCGGATGACTCGACGGTGACGACGCGGCGACCGTCGCCGAGGTCGTCGCCGAATACGAACGCGAGGTCGTCGCCGATGGCCACCCGGGTGCCCGGCGCCAGCTTGCGGCTGGGTCGCACGAGCGCGTCCCACTGGGTTGCTCCGCTCAGAGGGCCGCTCGGGCCCGGGCGAGCGTCGCGCGGTTCGAGCAGCAACACCTCTGCCGCTCCACCGGTGGCGCGCCGAAAACGGACGCGCGACGGCAACACCTTGGTGTCGTTCATGACGATGACGTCGCCGGCGCGCACGTAGTCCGCGAGATCAGCGGTCAAACGATGTTCGACACGGTCACCGTGATCGACGAGCAGGCGCGACGCATCGCGCGCCGCCAACGGCTGGGCGGCGATGCGCTCGGGGGGAAGCACATAGTCGAACTCGTCGCGCGTGGCCATGGCTCACTCGAAGAGCGACACCGGCCGGTCTTCGGTGGGAGGCGGCGCGAGGCCGAGATGCTTCCACGCGGCCGGCATGGCGACGCGACCCCGCGGGGTGCGAATGAGCAGGCCCTGCTGGATGAGGAACGGTTCGTAGACATCCTCGACGGTTTCTTGCGGCTCGCTGGTGCTGGTGGCCAACGTCGACAGGCCGACGGGGCCACCGCCGAACGAGAGGCAAAGACGCTCGAGCACCGCACGCGTCGGGCGATCGAGGCCCAACTCGTCGACACCGAAGAAGGCCAGACCACGGCGGGCGACATCGGCGTCGATGGCGCCGTCGGCGTGCATCTCGGAATAGTCGCGCACCTGGCGCAGCAAGCGATTGGCGATACGCGGCGTGCCCCGCGAACGGCGCGCGATCTCGTCGGCCCCCTCGTCGTCGACGATCACCTCGAGAATCTGCGCGGCGCGTATCACGATGGTCTCGAGGTCGGCCGGTTCGTAGAAGTCGAGGCGTTCGGTGAGACCGAACCGATCGCGTAGCGGGCCGGTGATGAGGCCCGTCCGCGTCGTCGCGCCGACGAGTGTGAAGCTCTCGAGTTTCATGCGCAGCGTGCGGGCGGCCGGCCCTTTGCCCATGACCAGATCGACGTGGAAATCTTCCATCGCCGGATAGAGAACTTCTTCGACGGTGCGCGACAGGCGGTGGATCTCGTCGATGAACAACACGTCGCCGTGTTGCAGGTTGGCGAGGATCGACGCGAGGTCTCCGGGTCGTTCGAGCGCGGGGCCTGACGTGATGTGCAACTCCGCACCGATCTCGTGGGCGACGATGTGCGCCAGCGTCGTCTTGCCCAGCCCGGGCGGGCCGGCGAAGAGCATGTGGTCGGGCGGGTGGCCGCGCTTGCGCGCCGCACCGAGGATGACCGCCAGCCGCGCTTTGAGATCGGCCTGGCCGATGAACTCTGCGAGCGAACGCGGTCGCAGGCCGACTCGGTCGTCGACCTCGTCGATCACCTCGGGATAGGTGGCGTGGGGATCGAGCAGCTCGTGACGGCCCGCGTCGGTGACGGCGGGCGGCTCGTCGCGTTCGTCGCGTTCCGCCGCCTCACTCATACGCGTACCGCCATGAGTTGCAACGCCTGGCGCACCAGCACCGCGGGATCACCGACGGGTGGCAGGTCGGCGAGCACGCGGCGGATCTCGTCTTGCGTGTAGCCGAGGCCGAGCAGCGCGTCGCGCACATCGGCGTGCACCGTGCGTTCTCCGGGTGCCGCGGCATCGGCGAGATTGGCGAGGTCGACGACGGGCAGGTGCAGCTTGGACTTGAGCTCGACGAGCAGACGCGTGGCTGTTTTCTTGCCGACGCCGGGAACCATGCACAGCGCATCGACATCGTCGGCGGCGAGTGCCCGATGCAGCTGCGTCGGCGGATGCACCGACATGATGGCCAACGCCAGCGAGGGCCCGACCCCGTGCGCGGACAGCAACGCCTCGAAACACACGCGCTCGTCCTTGCTGCGGAACCCGTAGAGCGTCTGCGCGTCTTCGCGCACGTGGTGATGCACGTGCACGAACACTTCGTCGCCGATCGCGCCGATGGTCGACGCGAGTCCGGGCGTGGTCGTCACGCGATAACCGACACCGCCCGCCTCGACGAGCAACTCGCCATCGATGCTGCGGTCGAGCAGCGTGCCCCGCAACGACCCGATCATGGCTGACCCGTGCCGAGTGTCATGCGGAGACCTCCGCCGCCGCGCACACGGGCCAGGTGGCATAGGGCCAGCGCGAGCGCGTCGGCCGCGTCGACCGGCTTGAGTCGTTGGTCGATGCCGAGCAGTGATCGCACCATGCGCTCCACCTGTTCTTTGGGAGCGGCACCCCAGCCGGTGACCGTCTCTTTGACTTCGTTGGGCGAGTATTCCGCAACCTCGCAACCCGCGTTGGCCGCCTCGGCGAGCACTACCCCGCTCGCCTGGCCCACCGACATGGCGGTACGCACGTTGTTTTGGAAGAGCACCCGCTCGATGGCCACCACCGACGGGTGATGCTCGGCGATGAGGCTGCGGATCTCGCGCTGGAGATGACCGAGGCGCTCGGCTACCGGGCGCTGCCGATCGGTGACGATCACGCCCGCTGCAATGGCGATCGGCCGGCGCCCTCGACGTTCGATGACGCCGTAGCCGCAGCGCGACAGTCCAGGATCGATGCCGAGCACGAACACTCGTACGAGTGTAGTGAGCAATGCCACGGGCGCGGTGGACCTGATCCCTCAGGTATCGGGGGGTCACCGCCGATGAGGCAACGATGCCTGAACTCTCTTCACTCGCCGCCGCGCCGCCGTGCTGACCCCAGTCGCCTCCGGCTCCTCGCTTTGCATGGACCCCGCCACCACCGACGTTGTCGCCATGCGCAACGTGTGGAAGCGCTTCGCCGGCGTGCCGGCGCTGCGTGACCTCACGATCATCGTTCCGCAGGGCAACATCACGGTGCTGCTCGGCCCGAACGGCGCGGGCAAGACGACGGCGATCCGCATGATCACCGGCGCGATGACCGCCGACGAGGGCACCGTGACCGTGTTCGGTTCCGATCCCGACCTCGACGGCGAATCGGTGCGGCGCCGGTGCGGCGTGGTCGCGGCCAAGCCCGCGCTGTACGACCGACTGTCGGGCTACGACAACCTCGTGTACTCGGCCGAGCTCTACGGGCTCGGCCGCAAGTGCGACGCCCGCATCCGTGAAGCTGCCGCGCGCTTCGGGATCGAACAATCACTCGACAAACAGGTTGGCGGCTATTCGACCGGAATGAAGACACGACTCGCGCTCTCACGCGCGGTCCTGCACGAGCCGGAGCTCTTGCTCTTCGATGAACCGACATCGGGCCTCGATCCCGAGTCGGCGCACGCCGTGTTGCAATTGATCCGAGACATGACCCGCGACGGATCGACGGTGGTTATGTGCACGCACCATCTCGTCGAAGCCGAAGGGCTCGCCGATCAAGTGGTGATGCTCGAAGACGGCACCGATCTCATCTCGGGCAAGCCGGCAGAGTTGGCGCGCCGCTATTGGCCCACCGACGAAGTGTTGATCGACGCGGAAGACCGCAGCGGCCTCGATCTCATCGCCGGCGCCGAAGGCGTCACCAACTACGGCCGCGCCGATGGCCCGGCGCGCTTGCAACTCGATGCGCTGAGCCGCATACCCGAGCTCGTTCGACTACTCAGCGAAGCCGGCGTGCGCATCACACGAGTCGCGCCCCACGAACCAACCCTCGAAGACCTCTATTTTGCCGTACGCAGAGAGGGCACCCGCCCATGACCGCAATGACCGTGCAGACGACGCCGCGCCGGCGTCGAGGACTCGACTGGTCGAGCGTGCGCTGTGTCGCCCGCACCGATCTCAAGCAGTTGATCCAAGCGAAAGACTTCTGGATCCCCATGGGCATCCTGGGTCTGTTCTTCTTCCTCCTCGTGCCGGCGACGCTGTTGTTGACGATCACGCACTTCGGCAACATCGACGCGGTGCACAAGATCTCACAAGCGCTCGACGTGCTGCCGCAGAAGGCGCAAGAACAGATCAGGGGCAGCTCCGACGCGGGACGTGCGTCGTACGCTCTCGCGGTGTATCTCTTCGCACCGATGGCGGTCGTCGTGCCGCTCACGATCTCGACCGCGGTCGGTGCTGCGACCATCGTCGGCGAGCGCGAGCGCGGCACCGGAGAATTTCTGGCCCACTCCCCCGCGGGTGTTCGCGAGATCTATCTCGGCAAGCTGATCGCCTCGTTGATCCCCGGCTACTTCACGACGCTTGTCGGCTTTGGCGCCTATTCGTTGCTGGTGAACCTAGTGGTCGGTCCCGAGGTCGGTGGATGGTTTTTCCCGACGCAGCAATGGTGGCTGCTGATGCTGTGGGTCGTGCCGCCCTTCTTGGCGCTCGCGCTGTCACTCGTGTTGCGGCTTTCGGCGCGGGTGCGCAGCACCGCCGCCGCGCATCAAGCGTCCGGCCTCATCACCTTGCCGCTCATCATGATCGCCTACAGCCAGTCGACGGGTGCGTTGTTCGGCGCCGCCAGCGCCTCGTTGTACATCGGCGCGATTGCCTGGCTCATCGCCATCTTCAGCCTGAGTCGCGGCATGTCCAAGGTGCGCCGAGCCCGCCTACTCGGCGTCGCCGACGAAAACTGACGCGAACAGGGCATTCGGAAATCTCGATACCCACCGATTATCAGGGGGTTCGTCTCCTCCCGGACCGAACGCGGCCGACGACTAGTTCATGGTGACCTGGATCAAAGACAGTCGTGTCGGCGTCAGGCTGGCCGTCTCGTTCGGCCTGATCGCCGTGCTACTCATCGTGGTTGTGAGCGTCGGCGTCTGGGGTGCAGGGAAGCAGCGCAGCGCCCAGGACAAGATCGTCGAAGCGGGCGCCGTAGAACGCGACCTTCTCCAGCTGAAATTCGCCGCCGCGGCCCTCAACGGCTCGCAAAGCTCCTATGCGCTCTCCATCAGCCGTGGCGAGGTCGGCGCGAGCCATGACGAGGTCGGCCATCGTCAGCAGTTCCTGCGCGACGTGCAGACCTTTCTCGAAGCCGATGAGAAGTTCGACGCGCACAATCTGACTCGCGCAGCGAAAGAGATCGACGAGGCAATCAACGCCGACTTCGAGCAGTTCATGAAGAACGACGGCGACATCATCGCCCTCTACCGCACTGGTTCTGTGGGCAACTTCCAGGCGGCCACCGAGCTCGTTCTCGGCACAGAGGTAGCGTTGTTCCAGGACATCGCCGCCGAGGCCGAGGCCTTGTCCGCGCTCGTTTCGGCCGACGTGAAGCGCGTCGAGCAGTCGGCAGTGGATGCCGCAGCTACCGCCCGGACGTTCATGCTGGGCGTCGGTTTGATCGCACTCGCTCTGGCCGGCGCACTCGCGGTGTTCATCACGCGTTCGTTGACCCGGCCGCTGCACGAGAGCGTCGAAGTGCTCGAGGCGATGGCGGTCGGCGATCTGCGGCGCCGCGTGGCGTCCCCGTCCAAGGACGAGGTCGGCCAGATGGGCGCGGCAATGAACCATTCGCTCGACCGCCTCGGAGAGACTCTCGACGGCATCGCCGACGGATCCACGTCACTGTCATCATCGTCGGAGGAACTCTCCGCAGTCAGCCAACAGCTCAGCGCGGCAGCTGAGCAGACAGCGGCACAAGCCGCGTCGGTTTCGGCGGCAGCCGAGCAAGTGTCGCAAAACGTGCAGTCCGTCGCCGCGGGCGCCGAGGAGCTCGGCGTCAGCATCAAGGAGATCGCCAAGAACACCAGCGACGCGGCGCGAGTTGCCACCGAAGCGGTGGCGGTGGCCGAGACGACCAACGACACCGTCACGAAGCTCGGCGCCAGCTCCGCCGAAATCGGTGAGGTCGTCAGCGTCATCAAGTCGATCGCCGAACAAACCAACCTTCTCGCGCTCAATGCCACCATCGAGGCGGCCCGCGCCGGCGAAGCCGGCAAAGGTTTTGCAGTGGTAGCGAGCGAAGTCAAGGAGCTCGCGCGCATGACCGCTCGATCGAGCGAAGAGATCAGGAAGAAGGTCGGCAGTATCCAGATCGACAGCCGACACGCGGTAGACGCCATCGTTCGGATCACCACCATCATCCGCCAGATCAACGACATCCAAACCGTCATCGCCGCGTCGGTCGAGGAGCAGGCGGCCACGACCAACGAAATCGGCCGAAGCGTAAGCGAAGCCGCCGCGGGCTCGACAGAAATCGCTCGCAACATCACGAGTGTCGCCGAAACCGCTCAGAGCATGACTCAGGGCGCAGTCGAAACGCACCGGGCAGCCGAGGACCTGGCCCGATTGTCGAACGACCTTCTGGCGCTCGTCGGTCAGTTCCACTTGGCGTCCGACAAGGATGCGTCGACGCCGCCGGAGCAAGCCACTCACGGAGATTCGCGCGAGTCCAATCCGTGGGAGTTACACAAGCACGGTGTCGCCAAAGAACTCGCCGGCTCGTTGCCGCGACGGTGACCACCGACGACGAGGAAATCGTCCTTGCCTTTCTCGAGGAAAGCCGGGAAAATCTCGACCAACTCGACTTGGGACTCATCGCCCTCGAAGTCAACCCAGCGGATCCCGCACTCCTCGCGCAAGTCTTCCGCACGATCCACACCATCAAGGGCACTTGCGGCTTCCTCGGATTCAAGAGCTTGGAGGCTCTCAGCCACGCCGGCGAGAACCTGCTCGACGCGCTACGACGCGGAGAGCTGCGCTTCGACGCGAGCGTTACCACGTCGCTTCTCACGCTCGTCGACGCAATTCGACGAGTTCTCGACCACATCGAACAGGCCGGGACGGAGGGAGAGGTCGACCACGGCGCCGTCATCAGCGCGCTCGATCGTCACCTCGCGTCTCCCGTCGCAGTCGCGACGTTTGATCTCGCCACCACATCGCAAAGCGTGGCGATGGGCACCGCGACCGCAGCGTCGGAAACGAGCGTCCGCGTCGACGTCGCGATACTCGACAAGCTGATGGACCTCGTCGGTGAGCTCGTGGTGACCCGCAACCAGTTCGGTGAGTCCGCGACAATCGACGACGACGGCCCGTTGTCGCTCACCTACCGCCAGCTCAGTCTGGTGACACGAGAGTTGCATGAGGGCGTTGTGCGCGCCCGGCTTCAACCGGTCGGCAGCGTCACCGGGAAGTTCCACCGAATCGTCCGCGATCTCGCCGCGTCCATGGGCAAGCAGATCAGCCTCGAGATCGAGGGCGAAGAGATCGCGGTCGACAAGGCCGTGAACGAAGTGCTGCGCGACCCGCTGCTGCACCTCGTTCGCAACGCGGTCGATCACGGCATCGAACCCCCCGACGAACGGCGCGCCGCGGGCAAGCCGGCACAAGGCATGTTGACGATTCGCGCGTTCCACGACGGCGGGCGGGTGCACCTCGAGATCGCGGACGACGGACGAGGCATCGACTCGCGTCGTCTCGTCGAGCACGCCATCGCCAGCGGCTATGTAACCGCGGGCGATGCCGCCGCGCTCGGCCCCGACGCGGCAATGGACCTGATGTTCCGCCCTGGGCTGTCGACCAAGGAAGAAGTCACCAACATCTCCGGACGCGGCGTCGGTCTCGATGTCGTACGTAACGCGCTGGAACAGGTCGGTGGCAGCATCGACGTGACGTCTGAACCGGGGCGAGGCTCGGTGTTCCGACTGAACGTGCCGCTCACGTTGGCGATTATGCCCGTGCTCATTGCGGAGGTTGGCGGTGAACGCTACGCCGTACCGCAGGTAGACGTGCGAGAGATCGTGCACATCGCCGCCGCCGAGATCGCTACCGCCGTGCGCGACGTGGATGGCGTGCTGTTCTACCGGCTACGGGAACGATTGCTTCCGCTGGTCGAACTCGCCTCGCAGTTCAACCTCGAATCGGCGCGACACGCGGACGGCCTCATCGTGATCGTGGTCGAGGCGATCGGCCGCCGCTTCGGCATCGTGGTCGACGCGCTCGGCGACACGACTGACGTCGTCGCCAAGCCACTCCCCCGTGCGATACGGACGATCCGCTGCTTCGGCGGCGTGACGCTGCTCAGTGACGGCCAACCTGCCTTGATCCTCGATGTAGCAGGCCTCGCGTCGCGCGCCGGCATCACAACCTCATGCGAGGACATCGAAGTGCGAGATATCGAGTGGGTAGCGGAGGCGGCCCCCGCGTCGCTGCTGTTGGCATCGGCCGACGACGGAGGTCGCGTTGCCGTTGACATGTCCACCGTGCGTCGCCTCGAACAGATCTCGCCCGAATCGGTTGAACGTTCGGGTCCGATCGAAGTCGTCCAGTATCGCGGCGGGATCCTTCCGCTCCTTCGTGTGACCGACGGGCTTTCCAGTGGCACCCAGAGCAGGAAGCCGTCCGCGGTACTCCATACGGTCGTGTGTGAATCATCGATCGGATTAGTCGGCCTCGTCGTCGGTCGCATCTACGACGTGGTGCCACGCCCGACAACAGAGGTGACAGTCCCGCCACCCAGCCGGCGTGGCGCCATTGCCAGCGTCGTGGTGGACGACCGCATCACCGAAGTCCTCGACGTCGAGTTGCTCATCGCTGACGCAGGTGTTTGGAGCACCGCGTGAACGAGCGCTACTTCTGCACATTCTCCGTGGACGGTCTGCTGCTCGGCATTGCCATCGAACACGTCGAAGAGGTCCTCGGTGATCAGGCCATCACACCAGTGCCATTGTCCGACGCCGCGATCACAGGTCTGATCAATCTCCGGGGCCGCATCGTGACTGCAATCGATGCTCGCCAACGCTTCGGCCTGACTTCGCGAGACGATACGGCCGCGCCGACCGTCGTCGTGGTTCGCGCACACGGCGAGGCCGTCGGTCTCTTCGTCGATCGGGTGGGCGACGTCGTCGAGGTCGATGACGATTGTCTCGTAGAGGTGCCCGTCACGGTCGCCGCCCCGATCCGCGCACTGGCCACCGGCGCCTACATGCTCGCCGGAGATCTGATGCTCGTGCTCGATGCCGACCAGACGCTCGCGATTACGAGCTGAAAGGTAGATACCCGTGCGTGCTTTGGTGATCGACGATTCCCGTGCCATCCGACTGATCCTCGGCCGCATGTTGCGCGATCTCGGCTTCGAGGTCGACGAGGCGACGAACGGACGAGAGGCACTGGCCCGGTTCGAAGGGGGCCTGCCGCCGGATCTGGTGCTCGTGGACTGGAACATGCCAGAGATGTCAGGCATCGACTTCGTGACGGCGGTGCGCCAACCGCCCTACTCGTCTACCGCCCGCGTGATGATGGTGACGACCGAGACCGAGATGCCGCAGATGGTGCGCGCCCTCGAGGCCGGCGCCGACGAGTACGTCATGAAGCCTTTCACGCGGGAAGCAATCGTCGAAAAGCTCCAACTCCTCGGTTTACAACCGTGATGTCGATGGTGGCCGCGCCTTCGCGTGTGCTGGTCGTCGACGACTCAGTGGTCGTCCGCCAACTCGTGGCGCGCGTGCTCGCCGCCGAACCATCGACAGAACTTGCGGGTGTCGCCCCCAACGGTCGCGTTGCGTTGGAGAAGATCGCCCGGACCCGTCCCGACATCGTGCTGCTCGACCTCGAGATGCCGGAGATGGACGGCTTCGCGACCTTGGCGGAGATCCGTCGCATCGATCCCACGTTGCCGGTGATCATCTTCAGCCACCTCACGTCGTCCGGTGCCGCGGCAACCCTCGAAGCGCTCGCACAGGGCGCAACTGCATTTGCGCTGAAACCGCGAGCAGACGGCATCGGACTCGCCGAGGCGCAGGTGCGCGAGGACCTCTTGCCGCTCATCGCCAGCGTGCGACTGCGAGCACACGACACCGCGGCCCCGGCGATCGTACCCGTTCGACATCAGCGGTTCCGCGGGAGAGTTTCTGCCATCGTGGTTGCAGTCTCGACCGGCGGACCCAATGCGCTGGCGACGATCGTGGCGACGCTGCCCGCCGACTTTCGCGTCCCGATCTTCATCGTCCAGCACATGCCGCCGGTCTTCACCAAAATGCTGGCCGAGCGGTTGGATCGCGTCGCCGCCCTCACAGTCGTCGAGGCGACCGATGGCGAACTCGCAATGCCCGGGCGCGTCTACATCGCCCCCGGCGGCCGCCATATGTCGCTCGTCGGAACAATGACCAACGGCAACGTGCGTATCCAGCTCACTGATGATCCCGCGGAGAATTCCTGTCGTCCCGCGGCCGACGTGCTCTTTCGGGCGGCGGCCGCCGCGTACGCGTCCGCAACACTGGGCGTCGTTCTCACGGGAATGGGCTACGACGGGCTGCACGGCTGCGAAGCGATACACGCCGCCGGCGGGCATGTGATCGCGCAAACCGCAGCGAGCGCAGTTGTCGCCAGCATGCCCACCGCGGTCGCCCGTGCTGGTCTGACCGACGCCGTCGTGCCGCTGAGTGACATCGCACTCGAGCTCATCCGCTGGACCTCGCCCGTTCGCGACAACACATGAACCGCGGTGGCGATGGCTGACGGCGTCTCGTTACTCGACTTCGACTTCGTGCGTGAGCTCGTCTACGAGCACAGCGCGATTGCTCTCGATGTCAGCAAGGGCTATCTCGTCGAGGCGCGCCTATCCCCGCTCGCGCGCCGCGAGGGTCTGTCTTCGGTGACCGAGCTGATTCGTCGCCTGCGCAACGGCGAGACCCGACTCCGTCATGACGTCGTCGCGGCCATTGCAACGAACGAGACGACCTTCTTCCGCGATGTGCACCCATTCGATGCGTTGCGCGACGCGCTCATTCCCGAGGTGCTCGCCGCAAACGGCGGGCGCAGTCTGGTCCTCTGGTCGGCGGCGGCATCGACGGGGCAAGAGGCATACAGCTTGGCCATGGTGGTGCGAGAACACTTTCCGAGCGTTCCCAACGTCACGATTCTCGGGACCGACTTCTCGGCCGATGTCGTCGCGCGCGCGAAGCGCGGCAGGTTCTCACAGCTCGAGGTCAATCGCGGCCTGCCCGCTCGGCTGCTCGTCAAGCACTTCGTGCGCGACGGCAGGGAATGGCAGGTGTCGGACGAAATCCGGCGCATGGTCACATTCCGGCAACTCAACTTGGCCCGTCCTCTCGACCGAATGCCGGAAATCGACATCGTGTTCCTGCGCAACGTCCTCATCTACTTCGACGCGCCGACCAAAGCTCAGGTGCTGCGGCGGGTGGCCAGCGTGACGCGCCCCGGCGGGTACCTGTTCCTCGGCGGATCCGAAACCACCTACGGCATCGACGATTCCTTCGAGCTCGTACGCCCGAGCCCGAAGACCATTTGCTATCGACTCCACAAAATGAAAGCGGGACGATGATGCTGGACTCAGAAATAGAGGACATCGTCAAGACGATCTGGGAAACGCTCGTCGACGTACCAATCGATCGCGGGACCAGTGACGGCCCGGGCGACGACTCCACCGTCACGGGCATCGTGAACATCGAAGGCGCATGGCACGGCGCCGTCCTCGTGCGCTGCCCCCTTGCGTTGGCCTCTGTGGTGACTGCCGCGATGTTCCAAAGCGAACACGACCCGACCACTGACGAGATTCGCGACGCGGTCGGCGAGTTGACCAACATGGTGGCGGGCAACGTGAAGTCGCTGCTTCCCGCGCCCAGTGTCATCTCGCTCCCCACCGTGGCCTTCGGCAAGCACTACGAAATCAGCGTGGTGGGCACGCACACGGTGATCGCCGTTTCGTTCATGAGCGAATCTCATCCGCTTGTGGTCTCGGTGGTGCAACACTCAGCCGACATCGACGGGCACGGACGATGACCGAGGAAAAGTGCGGAGATAGCCGACCGACTGTTCCGACGATCCTGGTCGTCGATGATTCGAACGCAATCCGGCGCATCCTCAGCCGCGCGCTGACCGCCGATGGTTATCACGTTGTCGAGGCATCCGACGGACGCGCCGCACTGGACGCCTGTCGGGCGCAGCGACCTGATCTCGTGCTGCTCGACATCGACATGCCGGTCATGGACGGACACGCCACCTTGCGCGAGATGCGCGCTGACGCAGAACTGCAATCCATCCCGGTGTTGTTTCTCACCGCTCGCACGGGTGGCGCGGACGTGGCGGCGGGCCTCGATCTCGGCGCCCAGGACTATTTGCGCAAGCCGTGCGAACCGGCGGAGTTGACGGCGCGCGTCGGGATGGCGTTGCGGGCCAAGGCGCAGGAGAACGCTCTCGCCCGTCACGCGCGCGAGTTGAGCGAAATGAGCACCACCGACGCGCTGACCGGGCTCGGCAACCGCCGACGCATGGAGTCAAGAATCGCGGAGTTGCGGGCGACCCATGGTCCCGCCGCACTCGTGACACTCATCATCTTCGATGTCGATCACTTCAAGAATGTCAACGACACGTTCGGACACGCTGTCGGTGATGTCGTGCTGCGCATCGTCGCTGCGCGGTTGCGTGGCGCGTTCGACGAACGCGCGCTGGTCTGTCGATGGGGCGGCGAAGAGTTCCTAGCCGCCGGTGTCGGGTTCGATGCGACCACGGCGCTCGCCTTGGCCGAGCACGCGCGCCAACTCGTGAGCGCCACTCCCTTTGCTACAGGCGTCGACCAATCGATCGCGGTCACGGTCAGCGCAGGATGTGCGATCGCGACGTTGGCGGACTTCGCGGCGGCGATCGACTTCGCGGACAGAGCGCTCTACGAGGCCAAACGCAATGGACGAAACCGCGTCGTCGTCGCGTCGCCCAGTCACTCATCCTGACGTTCGACAATCTTCAATAATTTTGAACAATCTTGAGTACTCCTCATTAATCCTCGATTGATGCCGATAGCGGGCCATGAGCCCCACTCGCTTGCACGTGCCCGTCGACGAAGGATTGCCGGCTGTCGCGGCGACTGAATTGCCTCCGGGGGAAGCGCTGGCCGCAACGTTCGCGGCTGCTCCCGTCGGCGTCGTGCTCGTCGACGCGTCCGGACGCATCTGTGCGTCGAACCAGGCGATGCAGGCGATGTTCGGATACCGCGAGAGCGAGTTGTTGCACCGCCCAATCGAAATGTTGCTGCCGAACGACCTACGAGAAGGTCATCGCTCGTTTCGGGCCCAATACGACCTCGAACCCGAAGCGCGAAGCATGGGGAAGGGCCGCGAACTTCGGGCCCTCCACGCCGACAGGAGCACGTTCCCCGTAGACGTGGCATTGAGTCCCGTGACCCTGCCCGACGGACGCGGCACTGTTGCCGTCGTCGTCGACCGTTCGCCCAAGATCGAACTCGACTCACTGTTCGAGGGAACGTTCGAAGCGGCACCATACGGATTGGTCATCGTCGATCAACAAGGCATGATCGTGCGAGCCAATAGTCAGCTGGCCCACACCCTTGGCTACGAGCCCGAGGCCCTGACTGGGCTGCCCATCACGCGTGTGATCCCGGAACGATTCCACGATGACCCGGCGACGAATCTGGAACGCTATTTCGCCGAGCCGTCGAACCTGCCGATGGGCGCGGAGCATGACCTCACCGTGTTGCACGCGGACGGAAGCGAGATCCCGGTCGAGATCGGACTGGCGATGCTGACGTCGAACCGATCCACCGTCTCTCTTGTCGCACTCAACGACGTCAGCGAGCGCAACCGTCTCGCCCGGCGCCTTCGCGATGCCAACATCGAGATGGAGGAATTCACTCGCGTCGCCTCGCACGATCTGAAGTCACCGTTGCGCGGCGTCAGTGACCTCGTGGAGTGGATCGCTGAGGAACTTGGTGACGATGCGTCGCCCTCGATCGCGAACAACCTCGACCGGGTCCGAACGCGAGTTGTGCGGATGGAGTTGCTGATCGATCAGCTCCTCGCCTACGCCCGCCTCGGTCGCACCACCGGAAGTCACCGGCTCATCGACATGGCCGACCTCGTCAACGACGCGCTCAGCCTCGTCGAGGTGCCCGACTCGTTCGCTGTGGAGGCTGATGTCGCTGTCGCGCCGTTCGTCGGTTCGTCAACGCCGCTCCAAACGGTCATCCGCAACCTTGTCTCGAATGCGGTCAAGCACCACGACCGACACGACGGCGTGATCACGGTGCGGGCGCGCGCGGTGGGCCAGACGTGTCGGATCGAAGTGATAGACGACGGTCCCGGCATCCCCGTAACCGCACATACCCAGATCTTTCGTCTGTTCCAGACCGCGGCCACTCGCAACGCGGAGAACGCCGGTGTCGGCTTGGCGGTATGCCGCCGATTGTGTGAATCACAGGGCGCATCGATCGAGGTCGATGTCCACGAGGGACGAGGGTCGACGTTCGTCGTCGAATGGCCACTCGTATCGAGGCGTGATGCGTATGACGACTGACGCGGGCCTCGGTGTGCTCATCGTCGATGACGACGATGTCGCGGCAGAGGGAGTTCTTCGTGGGCTGCGCAAGCACGGCTTCACCGGACGCGCGCTGTGGGTCACGGACGGGGCTACCGCGCTCGAGGTGTTGCGGGGCCGACATCACGAAACGCTCGCGGAGCCGCGGGTAGTACTGCTCGATCTGAACATGCCGGTCCTCGACGGCTTCGGCTTCCTCGAACAACTTCGAGGGGAACCCATGCTGCACTCGACCGTGGTGTTCGTCCTCACGACGTCCTCCGACAGCGGCGACATGTTGCGGGCCTACGACGATCACGTTGCCGGCTACATGGTGAAGTCCGCGGTTGGACCACAGTTCGCCCGGTTGGCGCGGCTGCTCGAGTCATACGCTGCCGCTGTCGTGTGGCCGTGAGCGTCGCACTCGCCGACCCGCTCGATCGGGTGGCCTCGATCACTGTGCTGCTGGTCGAGGACGACGACGTCGACCGCGAACGAACCTGCCGCATGATCGCCAAGACTGCGCCGACGATGTCGGTGGTCGAGGTGACAACCGGCGCGGCTGCGGTCGCCTTGCTCACCGATCGCCGCTTCGACGTGATCCTGCTCGACTTCCAGTTGCCCGACTGCACCGCCGTGGAGTTGCTGCCGTCGCTCCAAGCGCTCTCGTCGTCGAGGTGTCCGGTCATCATCCTGACCGGCCAGGGCGACGAAGATCTTGCCGTGTGGGCGCTGCGTCATGGAGCGGATGACTACCTGGCCAAGGGACAACTGACCTCCAACCGCCTCTGTGACGCCATCGCGAGTTGCGTGACAAAGTGGAGAACCGGTGACCGAAGGCGGGCCGGGGCCGAAACCGACGTCATGGGGGCGACTACCGACGAGGTGATGTTCAGAGCCTCGTTGGACGGCATCATCATCTGGATCTCCGACTCGGCCGAATCCGTGCTCGGCTGGGCTTCGGCCGATGTCATCGGCACGCGTCTCGGCGCGAGAGGCCACCCGGAGGACTCCCCCTTTCCCACGGACCACGACCCGGAACCACGCCGCTGGCTGCATCGCTACGAGCACCACGATGGTCGGTGGAACTGGATAGAAACGACGCACCGCATCGTCCTCGATGCCGCCACCGGGCTCGAAGAGATCCTGGGCGTGAGCCGTAACGTCACGGCGCACGTCGAAGCAGAGCTCGAACTGGCCGAGAATGAATCGCGCTACCGGCGGCTGGTGAGTTTGACCGGCGAAGCGGTGCTGGCCTGTGACGGCGACGGCGTGATCACCTTCGTGAACGCCGCCTTGGCCAGCCTGGTCTTTCGGCGTGTCAGTGACTTGGTGGGAGCCCGGTTCGAGGATCTCGTGCATCCGGACAACGTGCACACATTCCGCGAGCGAGCACGGCAGCGGCACAGTCGCAGCAAGGTCTACGAACTGCGGCTGATCCACTCGACCGGCCGCGAAGTCTGGGTGGTCGTGAACTCCGCCGACATCTACAAGTTCGGTCATATCACCGGTTCGGTGTCACTGCTCACCGATATCTCCGCTCGGCGCGAGGCCGAAACCGCACTCGTGCTCTCGGAGGAACGGCACCGGGCGTTGCTCGAGATGTCACCCGTTGGCATGTTTCACGCCAGCACGATCGGTGCTCTCATCGACGTGAACAGAAAGTGGTGCGCAATCGCGGGTCGGCGATTCGATCGGGACGCAGTTCCGACGTGGGAATCGGTCATGCATCCTGACGATTTCGAGGCCGCTTCGGCGGGACTGCGCCAGGGCTTCGAAACGGGGGCGGACTTCGAAGTGGAATTCCGCCTTTTGACGCCCTCCGGAGAGGTGCGTTGGGTCAACGTCCGGTCCATGCCGACACGAGGCACCGATGATGGCGAGGTGGGACGGCTGGCGATGATGGACAACGTGAGTGAGCGGCGCGCCGTGCAAGAAGCGCTACGGCGCAGCGAAGACATGCATCGCTCGGTGATCGACACGATGACGGAGGGCGTGTACGTCAAGGACGCGTCGGGCCATCTCATCGAGTCCAATCCCGCTGCCCGCCGCATTCTTCAAACGCCGTCGGGCGACCTGCGCGAAGTAGCCGTCGTCGGCGAGGATGGCACCGCGCTCACGCTCAGCGAACTTCCGGGCGCGGTCGCGCTCAGAACTGGCGCACCGTGCAACGACATGGTGATCGGCATCCATGATTCGGCCCGCGGCCGCCGGTGGCTGACCTCGAGCGCACGACCGCTTCGCCATGACGAAGAGGAGCAGCCGTGGGCAGCGGTGTGCACATTCACCGATGTCACCGACAAGCGCGAGATCGATCGGATGAAGAGCGAGTTCATCTCCGTGGTCAGCCACGAGATGCGCACCCCGCTCACGTCGATCAAGGGTGCGCTCGGCCTCGTGGCGGGCGGTGCGACCGGCGCACTGAGCGACGCGGCACAACGCATGATCGATATCGCGGCGAGCAACACCGACCGCCTCATCCGCTTGGTGAACGACGTCCTCGATCTCGAGCGCATCGAGTCGGGTCGGATCGCTCTCGTTCGAGCCGATATCGACCTGAGCGAATTGATCCACGATGCCGTCGCAGTCATGCGCCCCGTCGCCGGTCGTGAAGACATACAGATCGTGGTGCGCGAAGGAGAGCTTGCGGGACCTCGGGTAATGGTTGACGGCGACCGGATCGTCCAGACCGTGACCAACCTCCTGTCCAACGCGGTCAAGTTCTCGCCGGCTCACAGCGTCGTGGAGATCACCGTGGACCGAGGCGCAGGAACCGAGGAGCACGAGCTGGTGTCGATCCGGGTGATCGACCACGGTCGCGGCGTACCTGAAGACCTCGTCGACGACATCTTCGAGCGCTTCCACCAGGTCGACGCCAGCGACTCGCGGGACAAGGGCGGCACCGGACTCGGATTGGCCATCTGCAAGAGCATCGTCCAAGAACACGGCGGAATGATCTGGGCAGAGGCCACACCGGGCGGAGGAGCGACGTTCGTTTTCACGCTTCCCTTGCCTGATTCGGGAGAATGAATGCATGCGTTGATCGTCGATGACGACGCCGATATCCGCGAGGTCGCCCGTCTCAGCCTCGAGACCGTCGCCGGATGGGACGTGTCGGTCGCCGAATGCGGCTCCGACGCGATCGAACAGGCGCGCACACTCGTGCCTGACGTCATCCTGCTCGACGTGATGATGCCGGGCATCGACGGGTTGGCGACCCTGCGGACCCTCTCCGAGGACCCGGCAACGCGCGCTATCCCAGTGATATTCCTCACCGCCAAGACACAGGCAACCGAACGCCGCCGCCTCGAAGACGCAGGCGCCTGCGGGCTCATCCCCAAGCCCTTCGATCCGATGACATTGGCGACAGCGGTCGAGGCCATCCTCTCAGTGATGAACCGCTGAGCGTCGCTGAGCGAGCACGGTGTAGTACAGGTCGGCGTAGGCCGCCACCATCGTCGCCCGGTCGAATCGTTTGACGGTCGAAGCTCGGATCGCGTCACGATCGAGACTGGCGGCTGCGTCGACGGCGCGCACGGCATCGTCGATACCGCCGGCGAGGTAGCCAGTTGCGTCGTGATCGATGAGCTCCGCCATCGACCCACGGTCATACGCGATGACAGGAGTGCCGCAGGCCATTGCTTCGACGACGCTGTAGCCAAAGGGCTCTTCGAAATCGATGAGATGCAGCAGCGCGTGGGCTTCACCGAGCACCGCCGCTCTTTCCGCGGCAACGACTGGTCCGACATAGCGGACGCGGTCATCGTCGATGTGCGGCGCGATCTCGTCGCGGAAGTAGCGGTCGTCCTGGATGATGCCGGCGATAACGAGCTTGCGACCGGCGCGCCGAGCGACCTCGATCGCGTGAGCAGTCCCCTTGTCCGGGTGAATGCGGCCGAAGAACAACAGGTGCTCGCCCGGGTGCGGGTGCACCGCGAACGCGTCGACATCGATGCCGTGGTGAATGGTGGCTGCGTAGTGCAAACGGGGATGGCGGTTGGCATCGCTGATCGCGACGTAGGTCGACGTCGAGTCGTAGTGCTCGTACACCGGCACGATGCGCGGTGAAGAAAACCCGTGGATCGTGGTGACGACCGGCGTATCGACCAGTCGGCTGTAGGTCAGCGGCAGGAAGTCGAAGCCGTTGTGAATGATGTCGAATTCGTCAGCGCGCTCGAAGACCGCCGCTATATGCGTGCACTCGGCCACCTTCGCATCGATCTCGTCACTCTCCGACCACCCACACTCGACGGTCCCGTGGAGCACGGCAGTCGTCACCGAGTCGGCAGTCGCGAAGAGCGTCACGTGATGACCCAGCGCCACGAGGCCATCGGCCAGAAGTGAAGCAAACAGCTCCCACGGACCGTAGTGACGGGGTGGAGTGCGCCACGCGATCGGCGCGAGCACGGCGATGCGCAGCGGGCGGGCAATGTCGTGCGGTCGAGCAGGATCCACACGCGAGACTACCGGCACAGATTCAGCGCTCACCGATGGACCAGACCGTCGTATCGCCCGCGATTCCATCGCGGTCACCTGATCGACTGCTCATCAACGTCGTGCCGCGGGGCAACGCCTTGATCACGCCGGAGAAGTTGACGACACACTCCCAACCGTTGGCGCGTCGGAAGTGCACGACATCTCGATCGTCGGTGTGCAACCACTCGACATCGTCGTCGTCGGTCTGGAGACTTCTGCGCAGCTCCAGGGCCTTGCGGTACATCTCGAGGCACGATCCGGCGACGCCGTGCTGGGCCTCGACCGAGTCGTCACCGAAACCTACGGGTTGGGGCAGCCACGATCCGTTCGCGCCGAATCCGAACGACGCGCCCTGACGGGTCCACGGCAGCGGCACTCGACAACCATCGCGTCCTTTGAACACACCTCCGCTGCGTTCCCATGTCGGATCTTGCAGCGACTCGACGGGAAGGTCGGCGACTTCGAGCAGCGCAAGCTCCTCGCCTTGGTACAAGTACGCCGAACCGGGCAGCGCCAGCATCATCAAGGTCGCCGCACGCGCCCGTTGCCGGCCGACGGCAGGGTCGATCGTCGGGCTCGTTCCGTTGCTCAGCAACCATGCATCAGGTGAGACATCGGTCGGCAGCGCGAAGCGCGATGCATGACGCGGCGTGTCGTGGCTCGACAGCACCCACGTGAGCCCTCCTCCCCCGTCACGGTGATCGGCCAGCGACCGCTGAATGGCCTCGACGAACTGGTCGCGGTCCCAGGCGCATTTCATGAGGGAGAAGTCGAACACCTGACCGAGTTCGGTCGGTCGCGCGTAACGGTAGTTGCGACTGGTCGTCGGATGCCAGGTTTCGGCGACCGCCATGCGCGGCGGCTCGTATTCATCGAAGACCTTGCGCCATTCCTCGTAGATCGTGTGGACCTCTTCCCGGTCATACAACGGGTCAGAACCGTCGACCGGTAGTTGCAGATCGAGGTGCACCTGACTGCGCAACGGTTCGGAGAGATCCTTCACCAACGTGTGCGCAACATCGACACGAAACCCGTCGACCCCGCGGTCAGACCAGAAGCGCAGCGTGTCGATGAAGTACTGCCGCACTTCTTCGTTGGCCCAGTTCAGATCGGGCTGTTCGCGAGTGAACAAGTGGCAATACCACTGGCCGTCGGCGACCCGCTGCCACGCGCTGCCGCCGAAGTGCGATCGCCAGTCCGACGGTGGGTCGCTCCCCTCGACGCCGGCGCCATCGCGAAAGATGTACCGATCTCGTGCAGACGAGCCCGGCACCGACCGCAGCGCTTCGACAAACCATGGATGGAGTTCAGACGTATGGTTCGGAACGATGTCCACGATGATCTTGATGCCGACACCGTGAGCGTCGTGGACGAGCGCGTCGAAGTCGGCGAGCGAACCGAGTCGGTCGTCGACATCGCGGTAGTCGGCGACGTCGTAGCCGCCGTCGGCGAGCGGCGACGGATAGAACGGGCTCAGCCAGATGGCGTCGATGCCCAATTCGGCGAGGTAGTCGAGTCGGCGGCGCAGGCCTTCGATGTCACCGATGCCGTCGCTGTTCGAGTCGGCGAAGCTGCGCGGGTAGACCTGGTAGACGACCGCCGAGCGCCACCAATCGACGCTCACGTGAGCTCGACGCGTCAGCGGGTGTTCTCGATCGCCGCGATCACAGCTTCGGCCGGTTGATACGAAAGCGACGTCACCGAGCGGTGGGCGTAACCAATCAGCCCGGTGGGGCCGACGACGAAGATCGACCGACGATAGAACCCGAGAGGCCCCAAGATGCCGTACGCGGAGCCGACCGCTTTGTCCACGTCGGCCAGCAGGGGGAACTCGAACGGGCCGTGCGTCTTGTGAAACCCGTCGTGGCTCGCCAGCGACTGTGGGGACAGCGCCAGCACCTGGGCGCCGGCGCCGGACAACTCGCCGAAGTGATCGTTGTAGTCACCGAGTTGCACCGTGCACACCGGTGAGTTGTCGGCCGGATAGAACACCAACACGACGGCCTGCCCGCGGTATTCGGACAGGGAGTAGGGGCGGTGCTTGGCCCCGTCGGTGCCGTCAACGGTGAAGTCGGGTGCGCTATCACCGATCGTCAACTTGCTCATGCTCAGAGCCTAGGGGTGAAGATCGCCGGTCACTGGCCCATGAGTGCGATCGCCTGCTCGACGCGGCGGCCGTGGATCGTTTCCTCACGACCATTCAGTCGCAGGAGTCGCTGGACCTCAGGGAGATCTTCGTTGTCGGCCCACCGTTGATAGCCGGCGTCGCCGTCGAACTCTGCTTGCACGATGATGCGAAGGAGATCGGCACCGACGTTTTCGGGCAGCGGCATGGCCGGCCGTTCCAACATGTCGGGCGACGGCGTGAATTCGTGTCCGAGCTTGATCGCAATGGCCCGGTCGATACGACGGGCGTGTCCCGCTTCTTCACGACCGTTTCGTCGAAGTAGCTCGGCTGCCTGCTCATTGCCGACGCGTTCGGCCAACGCGTTGTAGAACTGTTCACCGGCGAGCTCCAACGTGAACATCGAACGCAACGCGTCGACGTCGAGCGAATCGAGTTCGTTGAGCTCGTTGAGCGAATATTTGCGACCTGCCGACTCACTCATGATCTGTCAATCCTTCGAACTCGATGCGGTTTCCATCAACGCGCGGGTCACTTCGTAGAACGGGCTCCAGAGGAACCACTGGCCGAAGCTGCGGACGAGTTTCGTCGGGCCGTTGATGGTGATGGTTTCTTCGGCGAGCGCTCGGTCGAGCGTGATGCGTCCGGAGAATACGCGTTGCAGCTCGAGGCTGTCCGCTTTGACGTAGACGTCGACCTCGAGGCCGGGGTCCTTCGTACACAGCGATGCTTCGTCGGGTTGCACCACGAGCCAGAACACCTCGAGCACGTCGCCCTGGATGTCGAAGCGGATCACGGTGCGCTTGGCCGGCACCGCATCGAACTTGATCTGGCGATGCAGCCAATAGATGAGGAACGTGGGATTGAGCTCTTCGGGCCGCGGCTCACCGACCACCCAGCGCACCGCCCACTCGCCCATCGCCATCAAGACCGGCCCGAGGTCCTTGCCCGCCGGGGTCAGGCTGTAGTGATGCCCCCGCCCTCCTTCGAGCGGCACGGCATCGATGAGGCCGTTGCGAGTGAGCAGGCGCAGTCGCTGGATCAGCAGCGACCGCGAGACGTTGGAAGACAGCGCTCGATCTCGTTGAACCGGGAGGCGCCGCCCATCATCTCCCGCATGATGAGGAGATTCCAACGGTCACCCAAAAGGTCAGCGGCGAAGAACACCGGGCAGTACTGAGCCGGACGTTGCATGGCCCCATCCTCGCGCAAGGGGGGCCTCGCTGCAGTACAACCTTTGTACTAGGCGATCTCCAGGCCCGTCGTACGTTGCTCCAAAAAAACATCTCAGGGAGAGCAACAATGTCGATCACGACCGAAACCAGAACGTGTGGTGATCTGGATCAATTCGTTCCGCTGGCCGCCGAAATCGGCCGTCAGTTCGCCGAGCACAGTGCCCGCCACGATCGCGATGGCACCTTCGTAGACGAGGCGTACGGCGTCCTGCGCGAGTCGGGCTACCTCGCCCTCGCAGTGCCGACCGAGCTCGGCGGCATGGGCGCCACGATCGGCCAGGTCGCATTGGCCCAAGCCGAGATGGCGCGTCACGACGCGTCAGCCGCGCTGGCGGTCGCCATGCACTTGCACGTCACGCTGTTCGGGGCATGGCGCTATCGCCGGGCCATGCCCGGTGCGGAGAACATGCTGCGCCGCGTCGTCGACGAGCGCATCGTGTTGGTGTCGACGGGTGGCAACGACTTCACGCGGCCCAACGGCGACGCCGTCAAGGTCGACGGTGGCTTTCGCGTCAACGGCCGCAAGGTGTTCGCCAGCCAGGTGCCGACGGCCAACGTGATGTCGACGATGTTCACCTACGACGATCCCGAAGTGGGCCGCCAGGTGCTGTCGATGGCGATCCCGCTGCGAGCGGACGGTGTCTCGATCGTCGAGACGTGGGACACGATGGGTATGCGCGGCACCGGCAGTCACGATGTCGTGCTCACCGATGTCTTCGTCGGCGATGCGCAGGTGATGTCGCGCCGCCCGTGGGGTGTGCTCGATCCCCCGTTGATCGCCATCTTGTCGCACGCGATTCCGGTCATCACGGGCGTCTACCTCGGTATCGCCGAAGGTGTGCGTGACCTCGTGATCGCCCGCACGATCGGCACCGAAAGGGCCATCGATCCGTCGGTGCAACGCCTCGTCGGGCTTATCGACTACAAGCTGCGGGTCGCTCGTTGGAGCCTGCTCGGCGCGATCGCCGAGATCGGCGATGATCCCCAACCGGCGATGAACAACGTCGTCGTGGCCATGCAGGCCAAGCGCGCAATCGCGCAAGAAGCAGTCACCGCCTGCGACACCGCGCTCGAGATCTGCGGCGGGTCCGCCTACTTCCGCAAGGCCGTCCTCGAGCAGGCGATCCGCGACATCCGCGCCGTCATGTTCCACCCGCTGACGCCCGAACTCACGCTGACGCACGCCGGCAAAGTGGCCCTCGGCCTCCAGGCCGACGAAATGTAAGGGCCACTCGGCCCCACCCGATCGTTCTGGCAGTCAATCGTCGCACGGTGTGCGACGATTGACTGCCAGTTCGGGTGGTGACCTATCCGTCGACGCTCGCCATCAAGTCGTCGGTGATATCGAAGTTGGAGTACACGCCGTCGACGTCTTCGTTGTCGTCGAGCAGATCGATCAGCCTGAGAACCGAGCGAGCGGCGTCGGCCGACTCGAGCGGAACCGACGTCGACGACAAGAACGTCATGTCGGCCGACTCGACCGCGATACCCGCGGCCTCGAGGGCTTCGCGCACGGCCGGCAGCAACGTGGGCGGTGTGGTGACCCGCCACAGTTCGCCTTCGTCAGCGATGTCGTCGGCACCGGCCTCGAGCGCGACCAACATGAGGTCGTCCTCGCTCACCGACTTGGGCACGTAGATCACGCCGGTGCGGGCGAACTGCCACGCGACCGCGCCGGGCTCGCTCAACGCACCGCCGTTCTTGGTGAAGATCGAGCGGATCTCGCCGGACGTACGGTTGCGGTTGTCGGTGAGCACTTCGATGTAGACAGCCACACCGTGCGGGGCGTAGCCCTCGTAGGTAATCGACTCGTAGTTGATGCCCTCGAGCTCGCCCGTGCCCCGCTTGATGGCGTTCTTGATGGTGTCGTTGGGTACCGACGCATCACGCGCCTTTTGCACCATCGTGCGCAACGTGGCGTTGCCGGAGATATCGCCGCCGCCCTGGCGCGCCGCTACCTCGACCTGCTTGATGAGCTTGGCGAAGAGCTTGCCCCGCTTCTTGTCGAGCGCGCCCTTCTTGTGCTTGATCGACGCCCATTTGGAGTGACCGGACATCAGAGCTCCTCGATGAATCGTTGATGGATGCGGAGGTCGTCAGTCAACTCGGGATGAAACGCCGCCACCCACACCTGACCCGACCGGCACAACACCGGATCATCGCCGATCCGCGCCAGCACGTCGACCGCAGCGCCGACTCGCTCGACCCGGGGGGCGCGGATGAACACCGCGTGGAACGGTGCGTCGAGCCCCTCGACGGCGAGGTCGCTCTCGAAGGAGTCGACCTGGCGGCCATACGCATTGCGGCGCACGTCGATGTCGATGGCCGAGAAGGAACGCTGGTCGGGGCGGCCATCGAGGACCTCGGCGGCGAGCAGGATCATGCCGGCGCACGTGCCGAATACCGGCAGTCCGCGCTCGAGGCGCGCCGCCAGCGGCTCGAACAGGGCGTTGGCGTCGAGCAGCTTGGACACGGTGGTCGATTCGCCGCCGGGCATGACGAGAGCGTCGACCGAGTCGAGCTCGGCCTCTGTGCGTACCTCGATTGCCGCGCACCCGAGGGCCGTCAGCGCGCGAACATGCCGCGCGAACGCGCCCTGCAGTGCCAGGACTCCGACTTTCACCAACCGCGCTCGGCCAGCTTGACGTCGAGCTTGTCGATCTCGAGGCCCTTCATAGCCTTGCCCAGCCCGCGCGACACCTTGGCCAGGATGTGCGGATCGCGGAAGTTGGTGGTCGCCTCGACGATGGCCTTGGCGAACAGCGGTGGGTTTTCGCTCTTGAAGATGCCCGACCCGACGAACACGGCTTCGGCACCCAACTGCATGACGAGCGACGCATCGGCCGGTGACGAGATGCCGCCGGCGCAGAACATCGGCACGGGCAGCCAGCCGGTCTCGGCGATCTCTTGCACGAGGGGCAGCGGTGCCTGCAGGCGCTTGGCCCATTCGAACAGCTCGGCCGAGTCGGCCTGGGTGATCCTGCGCATGTCGCCGATGATCGAGCGCAGGTGGCGCACGGCCTCGACGATGTTGCCGGTGCCGGCCTCGCCCTTGGAGCGGATCATCGCCGCGCCCTCGCTGATGCGGCGCAGGGCCTCACCCAGGTTGGTGGCGCCGCACACGAACGGCACGGTGAACTTCCACTTGTCGATGTGGTGCGCCTCGTCGGCCGGGGTCAGCACCTCGGACTCGTCGATGTAGTCGACCCCGAGCGCCTCGAGGATCTGCGCCTCGGCGAAGTGCCCGATGCGGGCCTTGGCCATGACCGGGATCGACACGACGGCCTTGATGCCCTCGATCATCTCGGGATCGCTCATGCGGGCGACGCCACCGTCTCGACGGATGTCCGACGGCACCCGTTCGAGGGCCATGACCGCGCTGGCGCCCGCGTCTTCGGCGATCTTGGCGTGGTCGGCAGTTACGACGTCCATGATGACGCCGCCTTTGAGCATCTCGGCCAGGCCCCGCTTGACGAGCATGGACCCCGTGTCGCGTGTGGGCGAGCCGCTGTTCGATGAAGCCGTGGTCATGGCGGTCAGTCTATGGGCGAGCGGTTCAGCCAGCGATCGGATTCACCAGGTCTTCGACCGTGCCCTTGGACGCGAGGTACACCCACGTGCGACCGGGTGTCAGCTCGACCGGCTTGGCGTCGGCACCGGTGGTGATGGTCCACGGCGACTCGGGGAACGGCCGGGTCCATTCGCCGTCGACGACCTTGCCGTCGGTGTAGACGATGGCGCGGCCTTTGCCGACCGACACCGCTTGCGGCGAACCGGGGGTAGAGCTCCCCTTGTAGGTCGTCATCAACACGACGAGGTTCTCCACCGCGATCAGCTTGCCGTCGGCATCGACATGTTGCGTGTCCTTCTGCGTGCGCTCCCATTGCTTGGTGATGGTGTTCAAGTTGAACTGCACCGGGTAGCCCATCGTGAGCGACACGCCGGTAGTGCTCGAACCCATGCCCGCAGGCAGGCCTTGCCCGATCGGGCGGAACGCGAACGTGCGTTCCGGTGTTTCCGCATCGGGCGCGGCGTCGTAGAGCTCTTTCGGGCTGGCGAACAAGTTGTGCGGAGCGCACCGACCCTTGGTCTCGCGGAAGTAGCGACTGCTCCACGTCGAGTCGTAGCCGACGTTCACGAAGTTGTTCTTGATGCGGTAGAGCTCGGCACCCACGTTGGAGTTGTTGCCGCTCCAACCGAACATCGGCTTCTTGAAGGCCTGGAGGAGATCGATATCGGACGATCGGGCCGAGCGGATGGGGCCGACCGTCTCGGGAATGTTGGACTGGAACACCGCCATGAAACGCGTGATGCCCTCGACGAGCTCTTCGATGACGATGTCGGCCTGGTTGAGCCCGATCTGCGGCCGCGCCGTGCCTTCGCACGTGTTGGCGTCGGAGTTGTCGATCTTGAGAATCAATGCCGGGCGCTTGGCGGTGGCATCGTCGGCCACCGGCAGGCCAGTGAGCGGCGCGGGCGGGCCGGGCGCAACAGTGGTGGTCGTGGTGGATTCGACTGTGGTCGATGTCGACGACGAAGAAGACGACGTCGTCGCCGCGTTGTCGCTCTTGCCGCCGCACGCCGCGACAACGACCGCGAACAAGATCAGCAACCCGATAACGGCGCGTGAGGACCGATGGCTTCGCATGTGAGGTTCAGAGCTCCCGGAGCGCGTCGACGCGCAAGGTGACAGGCCAGGGATCGGCGTTGCGTTCATCATTCGTTTCGGCCGGGTCGACGATCCATAGATGACGGGCCGCACGGTTGGCGCCGGCGACGGTCGGCGAACCCGCGTCGATCGTTGCCAACGCAGCCGCGAGGCCGGGCGGATAGCGCGTGTAACCCACTGCTTCGAAATCGTCGCGCACCGCGCGCTCATCACCCTGCACGCGTTGCACGACCGCGTCGCCCATGCGGCGCGGCAAGACACGGCGCAACGAAACCACAGCGGTCGCCGCCGGTCGGGACTTTGCGTTCAACGCGGTCAGCTCGCGCGCCAACACGCCTTCGAGTTGCAAGCGGTCGAGGCTGTCGAGAAGACCGGACGTCAACGCCAGCGTGCCGTGATGCGAGCGCCGACCGTACCCGCACGCGTTGCGCGCCGGATCATCGACGATCAGGACAACCGGCTTGCGAAAACCGTGTGAGTCACACAAACCGTCGAGCACGTTGAGCACGCGCGGTTGCGTGCGGACGTCTGCAGGGTGCACTCGAAGACCTTTCAAGACCAGCGCATCGGCCTGATGGAACAACAGCACGACGATGGTAACGCCCAACACAACGCCCGCAGCCGCGGCCACCACCAGCGGAGTACCGACCGCGAACGCGATGGCGAACACGACGACTGCAATCAACACACCCAACGGTGCAAACAACTTGACGCTCGATGAATCCATGACGCGCGCGACGATCAGGCAGACGGAAAATTGATCAGAACTGCACGTGCGGTGTGGCGCGCGCTTCTTGTTCGGGCTCGAAATATTCTTTTTCTTTGAAGCCGAACATGTTGGCGATGATGGAGGCCGGCACGACCTGGATCTTGGTATTGAACTTCAGCACCGCGTCGTTGTAGTACTGCCGCGCGTAGGCGATGCGGCCTTCGGTACCGGTCAACTCCTCTTGCAGTTGCAAGAAGTTGGTGTTGGCTTTGAGGTCGGGATATGCCTCGGCGACCGCGAACAACTGGCGCAAGGCACCGGTCAAGAGATTGTCGCTCTGTGCCGCTGCCGCCGGCCCGGTGGCCGTCGTCGCCGCGTTGCGGGCGGCGATCACGCGCTCGAAGGTCTCACGCTCGTGTGACGCGTAGCCCTTGACCGTCTCGACCAGATTGGGGATGAGATCCCACCGGCGCTTCAGTTGCACGTCGATCTGCGCCCACGCGGCCTCGACGCGGTTGCGCAAGCGGACCAGCCCGTTGTATTGGCTGAATACGTACAGCAACAACAGGACCAAGATCACGACGATGACGATGACAAAGATCAAGGCAACTCCTCGAAAAGACGTTCCGCCACGCCTTTGCCCGGATAGGAGAGTACCCCTGTAGGCGCCAGATTCCGTGCACCCCCTGAGTGAGGGCTGTGTCGCGGGCTAGGTCGACTTCGCGATCGCCTCTTCGTAGAGGTCGAGATAGTGGTCGGCGAGCGCGGTCATCGAGTAGCCGGCGGCCCGTTCGATTCCTGACGCCACCAGCCTCGATGCGAAGTCTCGGTCGCCGATCACCGACGACAAGGCCCCCGCCAACGCCGCGCTGTCGTCGGGTGCGACGAGCACCGCGTCGCGGCCGGCACGGGCAACATTGGCGTAGCCGGGGAGCTTGCTGGCGACGATCGGCGTACACGCGGCCATCGCCTCGAGCAGCACCACGCCGAAGGATTCGCCCCGCAACGACGGTGCGCAGAACACCGTCGCGCCGCGCAGACGCGCGAGCTTCTCTTCGTCGGAGATGCGGCCGAGCCATTCGATGCGGGGGTCGCCGGCCACGGTCGACATCAAGCGAGGGGTGTCGGGCCCGTCGCCCGCGATCCACAGCCTGACGTTGGCCGGCAGCAGCGCCATCGCGTGCAACAACACCTCGAGGCCTTTGCGCGGTTCGTGGCGACCGACGAAGAAGATGGTGGGCCCGTCGCCTCGTATCGGCGCGGTGCGATCGATGCGATCGATCTCGATGCCGTTGTACAACACAATGTACTCGCCGCCGAGCGCCTGCTTCGCCATCTCGCGCGCGTCGTCGGACACCGCGACGCGCACGTCGAGGCGGCGCGCCAACCAACGTACGACGGGATTGAACCAGACGTATGCCTGTGACGCACCGGCCGCGTGGAACGTACCCACGAGTGGTGACTCTTTGAACACCATCGCCGTCATCGTCGGGCCGGGAGCCATCGGTTCGTGCAGATGCACGACGTCGAATTCTTCGTCGCGCAACGCGCGGATCGTGCGCAGTTGTGCGGACGGGTCGGGCGCGATCGGCGCCACCGATCCGTTGGCGGCCGTGGGAATGCTGTTGCCCAACGGTGTCACCGACGAGTCAGGAGGCGGGCCATCACACGGACCGAGCACGCGTGCGTCGTGCCCCTTGTCGCGGAGCGCACGGGCCAGCGCGAGCACTTGTGCCTGTACGCCGCCGGGCAACGACAAGCTGTAGGGGCTGATGATGCCGATACGCATGGTTCAGGCCGTGCCCGCTGTCGCGCCTTTGGCGCGCAGTTCGTCGAAGTGCTCGGGCACGGCGCGGCCGAGCGCGGTGTAGTCACTCGGCCAGTTGGGTTGCAGCAGATGCCACTGTTCGGGCGCGGCTGCGATCAACGACTCGAGTTCGCGCGCCATCAGTTGGGTGACCCGGGCGACATCGTCGCGCAGCTTGCCTTCGCGTTGCGCGGGTACGGGCGGCCGCACGACGCCATGGCAGGCGCCGCCGCGGAAATAGACCACCGACGGCAGCAGCGGCGCGCCGGTACGCAGCGCCAGCGTCGCCGGTCCCGCCGGCAACAACGTTCGCTCGCCGAAGAACTCGACCGGTACGCCCCCACCGCTGAGATAGCGGTCGGTCAAGAGGCACGTGATATGGCGCTCTTTGATGGCCCTGACCACCGCGGCACCCGCGCCGGCACCGAGAGGGATGACGTCCATGCCGAGGTCGCGGCGCAAGCCAGTGAACCATTCGAACAACTCTGGCGGTCGCAATTCTTCGACCACCGCGCTGACTCGCTCGCCTTTGATTCGCGTAAGCCAAAACGCCGCCCACTCCCAACCACCGAGATGCGGCAGCGCCAGTATCGGTCCGGTCCCGCCGGCGAGGGCGGCCTCGATGTGGTGGTAGCCGTCGACGGTGAAGCCTTGCGAGATTTCGTCGGCGCTACGAGTCGGCAGGCTGAAACTGTCGACGTAGTAGCGGGCGTAGGACACGAAGACTTGGCGCGAGAGGCGCCGCAACTCGCGTCCGTGCAACCCCGCGCCCATCACGCGACGCAAGTTGCGTTCGGCGATCTGGCGCGGCTCGCGCTGCAACGCGGCGACGGCGCCGAGCGGATACGCCAACCGCGACGTGACCGCCGCCGGCGCGACGCGACAGAACGCGGCCGCCGCCTTGTACGCAGAAAGAGAGTTGGGAGTCTTCACCGCTTGCGCGGTGGACGTTCACGATCGCTCGCCGTGGAAGGGCGGTCTCGCGTTGCAGAGGTGCGCTCACGCAAAGTCGGACGCAAGCGCGTGGTACGCCGACGCGCGGCGCGCTGTTCGCGACGCCTTTTGCGTTGGAGTTGCCGTTGCATTTGCCGTTCGGTGATCGGCACGACTCGTTCGCGGCTGGCCTGGCGCCACACCTTGACGAAGCGTTGCCCGGCGGTGATCGCGCTGAGCGCCAGCATGACCCACAACACGCCGACGAGAAGTTCGCTGAACAACAAGCCGAAGCCGAGCATGATGAATCGCTCGGCGCGCTCCATCAATCCGCCCTTGGCGTCGTAGCCGAGCGACTCGGCCTTGGCGCGCTGATACGAGATGAGCATCGCCACGGCCATCAGCGCCACCGGCAACATGACGAGATGGCCCGGGCGCGTCGAGGCGAAATGCCACGCGATGCCGCCGAAGAGCAATGCGTCGGTGAGGCGGTCGGAGACCGAATCGAAGAAGGCGCCCCGCTTGGACGACAGACCGGATGCCTTGGCCACCGCGCCGTCGAGCGCGTCGGGCACGCCCGTGAGGATCAGCAACAAGAGCCCGAGACGAAGGTTGCCGGTGCCGATGGCAACGGCCGCGCCGCCGGCCATCGCAATGCCGATGATCGTGATGACATCGGCGGTGACCCCGGCGTTGCGCAGGCTCTCACCGATCGGGGCCAAACCCCGTTCGATCGGAGACCGCCAATGGCCGTCGAACATTCGAACTCCTGGTGTCGCCCGTCGCAGGCGAAGTTACTGTCGAGGATATCCGAGCAATACGTGAGTTGCGAAGGATCGAACTCAATTGAAAGGGTGTGGAACACCACTCATGGCGCCAGATCAATATCGCAGTCTTTCCCCCGAAGCCATCCTCGCAACCCTGCGTTCGCTCCCCCGTCGCTACCGCGCCGAGTTGGCCAATGACCCCTCGGTCGACCTCGATGCCGTCGCCCGCGGCATGACCGGTCCGTCGCCCGCCACGATTGTCGCCACGGCCGCGAGTCGGGTGGCCGCGCTCGCCGACGCCATCCATCGCGCCGCCGTCTTCGAGCAGCCGTCGCTCACCGTTGCCGGCGATGCCTCCACCGGGGCGCCCTCGCTCGACGCCGCGCTGGGCACACTCGACACGGCCGTCGCGCACGCCGCCTCGGTCGTCGACTCGCTGGCCACCGAAGCGTGGAGCCGCACCGCCCGCGTCGTCGGCGGCGGACTCGGCGGCGAGATGACCGTGCTCGAATTGGCTCAGGAATGTGCCCGCCAAGGCGTCGAACGCCTACGCGAACTCACTGCGCTACTCGACCGCCTCAAGCCCGACCGCTGAGGCCCTGCTCGCCGAGGCTGGCACTCGCGGGGTCGCCCGGGAGCAACTCGGTGATGCGAACACCGCGACGCTACGCATCACGTTGTTTCGCCCCCCTTGTCCGAGTTGCTCCCTGGGACCCCCCGTCGGTCACTCGTCACACCATACCGGCGCGCCTCCGGGCGATGTGGCCGACGACACGCCTAGAGAAACATTGTCATCGTTTCGTAGAATTTGCACTGGCGAAGAACGCGGCCGTTTCCTGCGGAAATCCGGCGGCTTTCACCCGTCGTATTCGGAGAAGTCCTCGGGGTTCTTCTCGACGAATTGACCCACTACTGCAGCATCGACGCCGTCGACGAGTACGAGTCCTCGCTTGGCCGGTTGCGGTTCATTCGAATAGAGCAGGATCCGCCACGTCGGTCGGCTGCGGATGCCGCGCCATCCGAGTTGGGCCGACGCGTGCCCGACCGGAAACCCAACGGCCCGCGTCGCCGCGACCAGCGCGTCGTTCTCGTCGACGGCCAGGTTCCATCCGGCCTGCCAGTGATAGAGCGCCCACACCAGCAACGCGATGGCGGCAATGAGCACTCCCCCGTTGACCAACACTGGTGCGTGATCGCGGCGCACCGCCCAGACAGCAATGCAGATGCCGGCGATGAGCACGTACAACAGCGACGGAATGCGGCGCCGATTGTTGTTGGGGAAGAGGTAGGGACCGACGAACTCGGCGGCATTGAGCTCGTCCGGTAACTCGTCGCGATAGTCCTCTGGTTCCACGATGTCGCGACGGTAGTGCGCCTCGGCCGGACCTGGCACCCTGAGCGGCTACCGCGCCTCTGCTGCCCCGCGTGCCTCTGCTGCCCCCGCTCGGCTCCGGGAGCTGCACCCGCTCTGACCACCCGCTCACCCGTCAGCAACCCGGTGTCTCCCACTGTCCCGCAGGGCGGGGCAGCAGTGTCGTCCGGATCTCGGGGTGAGTGATTGGCGATCAGAGTTGGTGGGTGCAGCATCCGCAACCGAGCAAGGTCAGCCGCCTGGCGCCCCCTGCGATGGTGTGGACTCGCCCGACGGCGGCAGGTGCGTGTCGTTGTCGCTGTCGCTGTCGCCATCACCGTCCGCGTCGCCGTCACCGTGGGCGTCGCCACGCCGGCGGAACTTGACTGCCGCGGCCACCGCCACCAGCGCGGTGCCGACACCGAGCGATGCCACCCAGCGGCCGATCGAACCGTCTGACGACGGCGGCGTTGTCACCGGCTTGGGCGTCGCCGTGCGCGAGGCGCCCAGTCGCGACGTCGTCGTCGGTGCCATTGTCGGAAACGGCGACCACTGAGGCTCGGGCCTGGACTCCTCGCCCGGTGACCCAGTGGTCGTCGGCGCCGCGTTCGTCGATGTCGACGATGCTTCGCGCGTGCTGGTGCTCGACGGCGCCCGTGAGGTCGTCGGCGGAGAAAGTGTCGATGGCGTCGCCGCCGCGCGATCCGTCGACGGCGGCACCGACGACGTCGTCGCGGGCTCGGTCGTCGATGGCACGGTCGTCGATGGCACGGTCGTGGTCGATGTCGTCGTGGTCGATGTCGTCGTGGCGGTCACGGCGAGCGCCTCGACCAACAAGTTCGCGTCGCGTGTATCGCGTGCCGCGTGGCGGGCGTCGAACAATCGCACGTCCCGCGCGTTCCACGGGTTGTGCCAGTCGTAGCTCAACGAATCCCACAAGGCTTCGAATTCGTTGCGATTCACCACGACCGCCAGCGCGGGCGCCCAGGAGCCGACATGGAGGTTCATGTCGAGGGCATCGCTTTCGGTCAAGGCGTAGCGATTCTCGGCAGCAGTTCGGCTGGCGTTCGACGTGAGCCGCGTCTTGCGCGACGGCCCGCGCGGATCGTCCCAGTCGGAGGCGAGCTTCCACACGGTGATCGTGTCGTCGCCGTTCGCGGCGAACGCGTAGATAGCGGCGCCCCCGCCTGCCGCGACCATGCCAACACCGACGCCGGCAACGATCACGTGACGACGACTGAGGAGACGCGCCGCTGGACGCGCTGCGCTCGGATCCGGTGCTCGTCGGTTACTAGCGGCGTCCATCCGCTATCTATCGTGATCCAATGTTGAGAAATGAAGGACCTTTTCGCCTATTGACTCTGCGTGAAACAAGTCGTTCACACTGTCGTCAGCACCGCACGGTGCAGTGCGTAAGAACTCACGGCGAGATATTCGTGCAATAGGTCCTCGACCTCGACTGTTTGCTCGGCGAAGCGAACGTATGCCGCCCAGCCTTCGCCGACCACGCCCGACCGTTGCACGTGCCCGCTGAGCATCGTGGGCGTCCGATGACCGCGCGCTCGAGGCAAGTCGACAACGACATCAAGTCGATCGCCCGGCGCGAGCGACGCCGTCGTGAGCACATCGAAACCGCGCAGCGACAGGCCGACTACACGAACGCCGTGCGGACGCACCACATCGATCTCGTCGTCGGTGCGGTAGCTCGACCGGAACTGGCGCCGGCGAACGCTGCGACACGCGAACAGCGCTCCGGTGACGAACCACAGCGACGAACCGATCGTGGCGACGATGACCGAATCGCCGGCGCGTACGGTTACGAAACCGGTGAGTACCAACGCCACGAGCGCATTGGTGACGAATCGCATGACGTGTGGCAACGGATGCAACCACGTGTCACCGGGCGGTCGATCAACCAACGGAGGCGGTTGCCATGACGAGCGCAGCGCGCCGAACCCGACCGCGAGGTCGCAGGTCATGAGACGCAGGTCGTTCACGATCCACGGCTCGAATCGAGCGTCGCCGCTGGCCGCCATGCGAGCAACCACACCGATGACCGTACGGCCGAGCCACAACAACGAAAACAACGCGATCGAAGGCGACACGGGACTGCCCACACCGAGCAATACACACCACGCGACCGCGAGCAGTAGTAGGCGTTGCAACGCACGCAGCGGCCCGATGGTGGCGGACCACGCGGCCATCCCGTCGAGACGAGCAATGCTCGGGCGCGGGCGCGTGCGCAGCCGACGCAAGTTCGCGTGCAAGTCGCGGCCGTAGCGATGCCAACCGAGCGGCCCCGGCCCCGCCGCCAGGCGGCGGGCAACGACAACGCCCGACTCGACCACGCCGTTGCCCGATCGAGCGAGGTTGACAGCCGTCAATGACAACGATGCGCCGTCGGCGCTAGCGAAGCCACCGTTGGCCAGGAGCACCGCGCGATCGACGAGCGCAACACCGCCCCAGTCGGTCAAGGCACCCGTCCGCGACAAATGCGGAATGATCTGCTGCTGCCACAGTTCTGCGTCACCCAGACCGGCGCGGTCGACTCTGCGCACGGCATTTGCTTCGTCGACCTTGCCCGCGACCGCGGCCACACCCGGTTGGAGTCGAGCCGCCATTTGTGCCGCGGCGTCGGGCAGCAGCACACGATCGCCCCCGATGACGAGGATGACATCACCGTGGGCGCGCTCGGCTGCTGCGGTGGCACAGGCTGCGAGGTCGTCGGCCGCGGCGACCACATGGCGCATGCCGAGACGCGTCGCCAACTGGTCGACTGCACCGCGCAGCGACTTGTCGACAACCGTGACCGACTCGACGCCGTGGACGCACGCGGCCGCGATGAGCGTGTCGCGCACCACCACGATCGGTTCGTCATAGACGAGCACGATGATGTCGCTCGCAACCGGCGCGGCCGGGGGCGGCATCTGCGGCATTGGTGCGCGACCGTCGACCAGCGTGAGCTCGATCGTCAACCGAGCGACGCCGAAGGCCTCTGCCGCGAGCAACATCCAGAACAGCACGGGTTGAGCGCCGCTGCCCGTGGCAACGACGCGCCAGCCGAGATAGGCAACGCCCGCGGCGATCGCCACCAGACTCAGCAGTGGCAGCGTTGCCACCGTGGTCAGCGTGCGAGGCGCGACGGTGCGCGGTCGAACCTCGCTCGGCGATTGCATCCCCTCCCGTCGGCCGTAGCCCCGCGGTCTCAAGCGCAGCCGCGAATGCGAGCCTTTCGCCTGGACGCTCATTTCTTCCACCGGTTGGTGCGTTGGTGGATGAGTTGGCCGTCGGGGTCGTAGGTGTAGGTGGTGCCGGTGCGGCGTTCGAGGCGGTAGCCGCCGTTGGTCAATTTGTCGTGGCAGCTGTTGCAGGTGGGTGCTTCGTTGGCGACATCGGTGGGGCCGCCGTCGGCCCAGGGGATGCAGTGGTGGTAGTCGGCGTAGCGGATGGGTGCGTCGCAGTCGCCGAATTGGCAGCACAGGTCGCGGACCGCGGCCGCTTTCTTCTGCGCGCTGGTGAAGAACCGTCTTGCGCGGCCGAAGTCGAGGACTTCGCCGTCGCCGCCGAACACGACGGGATAGATCTTGGCGTCGACCAACAGTTTGCGCACCGTCTCGACCGGCAACGGGACGCCATCGATGGTGGTGCAGATGCCGGCGGCTTGGGCGTCGCCGAAGAGTTTGTCGTAGCCGACCACGATCATGATCTCGGGCTCGGCGCGCTGCGGCGCCCGTACCGGCACCGGCGCTGCGGGCCCGACGTCACCATCGCCCGCGTCACCGTCGGCCGCGCCGTCGGCGCCTGCCGCGTCATTGGGCAGCGCGTTGCGGTCGACGGGTTGGCCGGCGAGGGCGTTGCGGCACAATTCCAACAACGCGGCCGCCAACCGTTGCCCATAGAGGGGCCGTTCGAGTTTTTCGTCGGCGCGTTCGGGGTGCGCCGCACGCCATTGACGGTCCATGACCGCTTCGATGCCGTTGAGCGCGACAGTGCCTTCGTAACCGTCAAAGTCGAAACGAAACCACCGCCCCCCACTGTTGGTGAGACCAGTGGATCCTTCGCCGACCGCAGCGACCGGTAGGGCATGGCGCTGCACCACACGACGGAACTTGTCCGGCGAAAGGTCCTTGGCGCGAGGCAACAACTCGGCGACCGATCCCTCAGGAAGACGGTCTTTCAAATCGGCCAATACGGCGACATGGTCGAACGTGGCCTCGCCCGATGCCAACGCCTCAGCCGCCCCCGGCAACGACCCGTCACCCAGCGCGATCGCCGTGTTGGTGCGCCGCTGCGCGTCGCGCGGCGACATCTTGGACCCGAACATCACTTCCGGCACACCACCCTGGCGCACCACCGCGGCCAACAACAATGCCTCCGCCGCGTCCAACTGCGCCCGACACAGTTGGATCTCGTCGAGCCCCGTGCGCAACGCCGGCATCGACCACAAATGCAGCCCACCCGCCCCCACCCGCAAAACCACATCGCACATACGTTCGACTATACGAAAGGGGTGTGACAGTCACCGCGACACGGCGACCCACTGGCAAGACGGCGTCAGCTGGCGCGCGCGGGATCGTCCTCGTCGTAGCGCTCGACGAATCGCACCCGCACCGAGTCGTCGGAGGTCGCTTCGAAGCGGAACCACACGCCGTGCTGGCGTCGATAGCGCAGGGCCGGCGGTGCGTCCGGGTGCCCGTAGACGATCACATAGTCGACGCTGCCCGACGAGGGCCCGGTGCGATCGACGGCACGAATCGGCGGGCAGCGCACGATCGATGCCGTGCCCGGGGCGACCAGTGTCGGTGCCGTAGCAAAGTCAGCCTTCTCGGCGAGGCGGTGTTGGATCGTGACCTTGACCGATTCGACCCGGTACTCGATGTCGAGATCGGAGTCGTTGGTCAACACCAGCTGTGTGGTGACCGCGGCGGCGGTCGAATCGGCCGGGCCGTCCATCGTGCAGCGCACACTGCTCAGCAACAGGTGATGGCGAACCGCTCGGGCGAGGCGATCGCGGGGTCGGGCAGTACGGGCTCAGCGCGGCGCTGGCGCGAGCCACGCCGCCATCGCAATCCCCGGGTGTCCTGCTGGCTCGTATCCGTCACTTCGCCAGTAGTACATGATGAACTGACGTGTAGCGAAATCCTGTGAAATGTAGCGAAAGAAGGACTAGCGCGGATCGTCGGGAGGTGGCACGGCCCGGCGGGCCCGCTCGTCGATCAGCTTCTCGAGTTCGGCCTTGGACATCGTCACGGAGTCAGCCGGCGGATCGACCTTGGGTACCTCGACGATGCGGGTCTCGACTCGCGTCTCGACCGGCTTGTCCTCGTGTTTGGTTCCCCGCTCGAACTCGTTCTTGGCCTCACCCAGCGAGCGAGCCAGCTTGGGGAGCTTGGCTCCACCGAACAGCAGCAGGAGAACCGCCAGGATGATGAGCAACTCTGGTGCACCGATCGAACCCATGCCTTGGAGGCTAGCCCCCTCGCCCGATGGTGCGGCCGCGCGCCCTTCGAATTCACTCAATCAGTGGGCCAGGCCGCCCGCAGCTTGGTCCACGAATCGGCGATCGTTTCGGGGAGCACGCGTGTTTCGGCCACCGTCGTCATGAAGTTGGTGTCGCCCGCCCAGCGCGGCAGGCAGTGCACGTGCAGATGATCGGGGAAACCGGCGCCCGCCGCCGCGCCGAGATTGAGCCCCACGTTGACCCCCTGCGGCCGGAACGCAGTCTTCAGGGCGTGCACCGCCTTGCGCACCCCCAACCAGAGCTCGGTGTACTCGTCGTCGGTGAGACCCTCGAGATCGGTTACCGCGCGTTGGGGCAACACCATGAGATGCCCGGTCGTGTAGGGAAACGCGTTCATCAGTGCGAAGCACGTATCGCCGCGCCAGAGGATGTAGCTCGATTCGTCGGGCAGACCAGAGCGGAAGATCCCTTCGAAGATCGACACACCGGTCGGCACATCTTGGGTGCGGTGGTCGTCGCTACGCGTGATGTACGGCAGGCGCCAGCCCGACCACATCCGGGTCATGAATCCATCGGCGTGCAGTGCGTTGTCCGCCGCCGTCGCAAAGTCCTCGGAGTTGGAGTTCGCGTGCGTTGGCGGATCGCTCATCGCATGTTCGTGACGTCGTCGACGACACGCGCCACGAACGAATCGAGCGGTACGTCGCGATCGGGGTCCTTGGCGCCGCGCTCGTTGACACCGACGGTGGTCGCGACGACATCGGACTCGCCCACCACCAACACGTAGGGAATCTTTTCGAGCTTGGCTTTGCGGATGCGCTTGCCGAGCGGCTCGTCGGCCGCATCGGAATCGGCGCGCACGCCCGCCGCCCGCAATCGCTCGATCACCGACTGCGCATAAGGTTCGTGCGCCGCCGCGACCGGCAACACCCGTGCTTGCACCGGCGACAACCACACGGGGAATGCACCGGCGTAGTGCTCGACCAAGACGCCGAAGAAGCGTTCGACCGAACCGAACAACGCGCGATGGATCATCACGGGTCGATGCGCGTGGCCGTCGGGACCGATGTATTCGAGGCCGAAGCGCTCGGGCAGGTTGAAGTCCAGTTGCAGCGTCGACAGCTGCCACGAACGCCCGATGGCGTCGCGCACATCGATGTCGATCTTGGGCCCGTAGAAGGCGCCGGCACCTTCGTCGACCGTGTAGTCCAAGCCGGCGCGATCCAAAGATTGACGCAAGCCCGCTGTCGCGAGCTGCCACAGCGAATCTTCGCCGACGAACTTTTCGACCGGCTTGGTCGACAGCTTGGCCTGGAAGTCGTTGAAGCCGAATGCGCGCAACACCGACAGCACGAAATCCAACAACGACGCGAGTTCGTCGTCGATCATCTCGAGCGTGCAGAAGATGTGTGCGTCGTCTTGCGTGAATCCGCGAGAACGCAGAAGCCCGTGCACCGCGCCCGACAGCTCATAGCGGTACACCATGCCGAGCTCGAAGAACCGCAATGGAAGGTCGCGGTAGCTGCGCTGCGACGAGCGATAGATCATCACGTGGAACGGACAATTCATCGGCTTGGGGTAGTACTTGACCCCGTCGTCGAGATCCATCGACGGATACATGCTGTCTTTGTAGAAGTCGAGATGGCCGCTCGTCTCCCATAGCACCGATTTGGCGATGTGCGGTGAGTACACGAAGTCGTAGCCGCCCGCTTGATGACGCGTGCGCGAGTAGTCCTCCATGAGCTTGCGCACGAGCGCGCCCTTTGGATGCCACACGGCGAGCCCAGGGCCCAGCTCTTCGGGCCACGAGACGAGATCGAGCTCGACGGCGAGCCGGCGGTGGTCGCGCTTTTCTGCTTCTTCGAGCCGATGCAAATGCTCTTTGAGTTGCTTGTCGGTGGCCCACGCCGTGCCGTAGATGCGCTGCAGCATCGGCCTCGTGTGATCGCCGCGCCAGTACGCACCGGCTACTCGCTGCAGCGCGAAATGGCCGAGCCGCCCCGTGGAGGGCACGTGCGGACCACGGCACAGATCGATGAACGTGTCGCTGTTGCGGTAGTAGCTGACCGCGCCGTCACCCGATACCTCGGACGCGTCGACGCGCTCGATGATCTCGCGCTTGTACGGATGATCGCGGAACAGCGCGACGCCCTCGGCCGCCGACACCTGGTGTCGTTCGAACGGCTGGTTCGCCCGGATGATCTCGCGCATCTTGGCCTCGATGCGACCGAGGTCGTCCTGACTGAACGTGGCCCCGTCCGGTAACTCGAAGTCGTAGTAGAAGCCGTGCTCGATCGCCGGGCCGATGGCATAGGTGGCACCGGGGAACAACGACAGCACCGCTTGCGCCAGCACGTGTGCCGTCGAATGGCGGATGGCCAACAGACCCCGGTCGCTCTCGGGAGTGACGATCTCGACTCGGGCGCCGTCGGGTAGCGCCACCGTCAGATCGCGCTCTTCGCCGTCGACAACGGCGACGAGCGCGTCCTTGGCGAGACGTTTGCCGATCGACGCCGCGAGGTCTGCGGCAGTCGCACCCTCGGGGAGGTCGCGGGGGGATCCATCGGGCAGGGTGACGTGTATCTCGGCCATAGCGAATGGTCAGGCTACCGGTGCCCTCGCGTCGCTCAGGGCAGTTTTTGGGTCGACGAAGCGCGAACGCCGGCTATTTTTCCGACTTATCGGTGCCGTCTCGGGATTGGCCTGGCGCGCTCTCTGACTGACCGAGCGCGTCGTCCGACTGTCCCGGCACGCTGCGGGATTGACCTGGCGCGCTCTCCGATTGACCGGGTGTCGAGCCCGACTGACCGGGCGGTTCGCTGCCCGACTGGCCCGGTGTCTCGCCGGTTCGACCGGGCGCATTGCCCGACTGTTCTGGCGCCGTATCCGACTGGCCCGGTGCCGTGCCCGACTGACCGGGCGCGCTCTCCGATTGTCCGGGCGCGCTCCCCGACTGACTCGGCTCTGCCGGTACGCCCGAATCGTCGGTCGTCTCTGGTTGGGCCGGGGCGGGTTCGTCTTGTTCGGTCGACGGTACTGATACGCCGACATGTGACAGCGATTCGTGTACGAACGACTGGATCGGCGTGGGCAAGCTCCCCGCGGCCGCCGCGACGCCACCGACACCGAGCACGCTCACCGCGGCGGTGACGGCCACGAGTACGCGGCGGCGCCGGCGGTTCGACGGACGTGCCGTGGCGATCGCGGTCACGGTCATCGCCGCCAACATCGCCTCCACCACCTCGGCCTCGCGCGCTCGATCTTCGCCGGGGATCGTCCCGCGGGCGGCGCGAAGGACCCGGCCCACGAGGATCAACTCGGTGGGCAACTCGGGCTCGAAGGCTCCGCGAATCAACTCCTCGACGAGTTCGTCGGGAATCTCGGCTGCGATCACGTCATCGAAATCGTCGGAGTGGCTCATTGCGTTACATCCATCTGCGAACCGAGCCGCCGCGAGAGACGTTGGATGGCCCGGTGTTGCGTCACCCGCACCCAGGTGTCGGTGTGTTCCATTGCCGCGGCGACTTCGCTGACGTCGAGACCGCCATAAATGCGCAGCATCAAGACATCGCACTGGTCGGTGGTCAGATGCGTCAGCAACAACTGCGCCGCTTCGGCCGCAGACAGGTGGGCCAACGCTTCGGCCTCGGGATCGTCGCGTGCCGGTTGGTCCTGCTGCTCGTGAAGGGGAATAACCGGCCCTCGCCGACCGCTGCGGCGGAAGTGGTCGATCAGCCGGCGCCGCCCGAAGGTGAAGAGCCACGCGCGAAAGCCGCGCTCGTCGCCGGTGAACTCGCTAATCTTCGGCGCGACCGCCACCCATACGTCCGCGGCGAGATCCTCTCCTTCGCTCGGCAGGCGGGCCACGAGAAACCGACGAAGGCCTGGATTGAATTCTCGGTAGAGCGCGCCCAACGCAGCCGGTGACCCGGCTTTCGCTTCGGCCAGAACGCGATCGAAATCAGAACCCATCGCCATGTCGCGTGACTTACCCGGCTCTTGTCGGCATGCTCCTATTTCGGCCGATTGTGCTCCAGGTTGAGCCGGCTTTCCCGACACTCGGTGCGATCAGCGAGACTCGGCTCTTCCTCACCCGAATTCGTTGAAACGGCGCGACCGCCAGGGCGTTTTCGGTCCGATGACCGTCGAACGCCCAAAGACCTTTGATCGCCGCATCGGTCAAAGTCCCGCAATCGTCGACCACGTCGTCTGGGAGCCCCAATTGCCACGACGGGACGTGCAGTGGCAGTCGGACAGCGTGAACGAACGCCTTGTTCGCAACGACGTCATTTCGCTTCGCTAGCCGCTAGTTGCCGGAGTACCTCGAACAGCCGGAGTACCTCGAACAGCTCGTCTCTACTCATCAGTCGCTTGTACTCGGGGGCCCCGGCTATGTGTCGGGCGTGTGAAATCTGCGTGAGATGTCTTGGTACGTCACGCAATCCACAGTTATTCTTGCGCCGGGCCGCGGGGTCTGAGGGGCGAAGGGACGACGAACAATGGGCAAGAAGCGTTCGCGCTCCCGATACGCGTTGGCATCGATGATTGCCGTGGGCGGACTGACCGCGGTCAGCGCCGTGCCCGCCGACGCCGCGGTCACCGACAACAAGACCTACACCGTCGAGGTCACCGGCACGAACGTGGGGACAGGGTCGACGGTGTGGGCCGGCGACACAAACGCGACGATCACCGTCAAGGTCACGAACACGAGCCCGTCGCAGTCGCTCGGGTCCGTCAATCTGACGCTTCAAGCGCCGTTCGCTCTCGGCTCCGCGATCAAGGTCGGGCCGAACACGTCCGCCGATGCAGTGCCCGGCGACAACATCGTCCAGATGCGCAACCTCGGGCTCGCCGCGGGGGGCGGGTCGGTCACGGTCCTGCTCACCGTCGACGTACGAACCTGCACGGCCACGACAGGCTCGTTTGCTATCAATGCCAAGCAGAGCAACGACTACAACGGCACCGGCAACGACTTCTACCCACTCACCACGACCACCTCCGTTTCCGTCCCCGGCCAATGCCAATTGAAGTTCGTTGGCCAACCTGCGGACGCCCTCCGCAGCACCACGATCACGACCGTCGATTATTCGCCTGGGCCGGGAGTCGATCCTGTCTCTGTCGAAGTGCTCGATGCCGGTGGCACGCAAAGAATCGGCGCGTTCACACCGGTCACTGCGCTCAAGCTCGAACTGGCGACCAATCCCGGCGGCATTGCGCCGTCTCCGTCCTTCTTGCCCGCGACGTACTCCGCCGGATTCGCAACGTTTGCTCCGCAGTTGAGCGTGAGTGCATTCGGCTACTCATTGCGCCCAACGAGCACTGGTCTGGATCTGCAACCCGCGAGCGGCCTGTTCGACGTCGTCGACCAACACGTGACGTGCGCCGGCAGTGGTGGTGATTGTCCCAAGACCGATCCGGTATCGAAGGGCGGCGTTAGCGTCAGTACCGACTTCGGCACCGGAGCGGACCCCGCCAACTTAACGGTGTCAGTCGGCGCCGGGGATGCGCCACTCTTCAATTGCGGCGCTGCGCATCCCCGCACACCCACCACCGTCGTCTCGCAGTTCGTGTTCACACCGACAACTGGGGGCCCGGCGCCAGAAGATTTCGCGGAAGACCGGACGGGGACGTTCACGGTGAGCTTCCCCGACGCGTCTCGGCCATTGAACACCTACGAGGTCTGTTGGGCCGCGCCCTATCAGTTCCAAACCGACGGCGGTTCCCTGACCCAACCATCCTCTGTCCTCAAGCCAGGCACCACCAACCAGTATCTTCACGTCGGACTGCTCCCCGACTGCAAGCGGGGCGTGCCGCTTCCGTGCGTCGCCAGCCGTAGCTTCACGAAAGCGACCCGCACCGAGTCTGCAAAGATCACCATCGTCGTCAACGCCGATGGGCGCGATCCCTGGGCGTATTGATTCCCGAAGCGCTTCGCCGCGTCTCGGGCCGTTCGGTGTTATGTTGCGCGCATCTCGCTGACCCGCATTCGTGAGCCAGCGGCAGCATCGGGGGTACGTCATGGTGCGTTGGCGAGCAGCGTCCCGTAGGTCCTCGGTCTTCCCGAAGTTGCTCGGGCTGTATCTGCTGGTTCCGATGGTGTTACTCGTCGGGCTCTCGCCGATCGCAGGCCGGAGCGCGAGCCCGAACGCCGAAGCCGCCCCGACCCCGCCGATCCCGGCGATCCCGCCCAACATCTTCGTACCGCAACGCCACTGCACGGATTCGACAATTGCGGCCGCAAAAGCAGCGGATCCCGCGCTAGTCAAGGAATTCTCCGCGGGTGACCTCGCGCCCGTTGTCAACGCCTTGCCGTCCAACAGCACGCTCGTCATCTATCCCGCGAGTCCCACCGACCCGATGGTCGAATACGTCGTCACCGCCGAGATGGCGATCACCGGCAAAACGAACATCACCATCTGCGGCGCGCCGGGCAAACGCCCACGGATCAAGCAGGCCTCGAATGTGTGGCGCATCTTCACCGTTGGCAATTCGTCGAACATCACCATCGAAGGGCTCGAGATCTACAGCATCTACGACGCCAATCACGACCAAGTGAGTGGGGTGCAAGCGATCGAAGGCGCGCACCACGTCTACATCTGGGACATGTGGGTCCACGATGTCCCCGCCTGCGGCGTCTGCAGCGCGCGCAGTCAGGGCCACAACGACTTCCGTTACAACCGCATCTGGAAGACGGCCGGCTACAGCCGGTACAACCAGAGCGGCATTTCACTGTTCAACAATCGCAATGGCGGCGGCGGCGACGATGCGAATGGCTACTCCGACTATCTGATCGGCAATATGGTCTGGGCGTCGCAAAAGGTGTCGGGGCGCACGACCGACGGCAACTGCATCATCATGGACAACAACAAAGGCGTCCAAAAAGTGCCGGCATATCTGGGTCGTACCCTCATCGCCAACAATCTGTGTGTTGCCAACGGGGGCCGCGGCATCCACATGCTCCAATCCGACAACATCGATGTGGTCAACAACACCCTGTACCACGACTTGCGGGGAGCATCGGCACGCGGCACCGGTTTGGATCAGCATCAAGGTGAGATCTCGGTGTATTACAGCAGCAATCTGCGAATCATCAACAACCTGTCGGTCGCTTTTCTCTACGGCAACGTGTATGACACGGGCGCGACCGGAACGAATGTCGTGCTGGCGGGCAATGCATTCAGCGGGCCGACCAGCCGGCATCCTTCGGATGGATTCTTCACAATCCCGAGCCCAACGGGAATCTTCGTCTTGCCCAACGAGGATCCGCTTCTACCCGGGACAGATTTCCATCTGAATTCAAGCTGGCCTTTTGACGGCGTCGGTGTTTCGACGTCTCCGAGTCTGCCAATCCCGGGATCGCTGCCCGCACTCATCCCCGAGGTCGACTTCAACGGTGATCCTCGGCCGCTTGGCACAGTGGGCGCGTTCGCGAAGGCGTAGTCGCTATCGCTGAGCGAGGCCGTGCTCGAAGGCATATGCGGTCGCTGCCGATCGCGACGACAGGCCCAGCTTGGTGAAGATGTGGCTCACATGGCTCGCCACCGTCTTCTCGCTGATGAAGAGGCGGTAAGCAATCGCGCGGTTGGTCTCACCCTGCGCCACGAGCACAAGCACCTCGACCTCGCGCGTCGATAGCCCACCGGGCGCCACCCGAGCTCGCATTCGTGACAACGTGTCGGTACGCGCCACGTCAGGCGCGGCACCCAACTCGACGAAAGTCGATCGGGCCGCGTCGAGCTCCATCTCCGCGCCGTCGTCGTCTCCCACCACCTGGCAGGCGCGCGCGATGAGGACGCGAGCACACGCCGCGTAGTGCGGGGCGTCGAGTTCACGCCATCCCTTCCATGCCCGCCGCAGCGAGATCAACGCGCCCTGCGCATCCTCCTCCGCGAGGAGCACCGTTCCCGTTACCTGTGCCGACAGAGCTCGTAGATACGGCTGGCTCATCGCGGCCGTAAACGTCGCCAGCTCGTCGGCCGCCGTGCGGGCCGCCGCGACGTCTTGTGCGGCCAGGACAATCTCAACGTACGGAAGAAAGAGCCTCGCCCGCGTGAATGGATCGTCGGCCTCGTGCAATGCGCGCCGGATCGCAGCGTGTGCCGCATCGACTCGGCCCTGCGCCAAGCGGAGCAACGCCAGACCCGGCTGCGGATCACGGCCCTGCTCGTTGGCGCGGCGATACGCAGTGTCGGCGTTCTCGTGGTCACCTCGCATCCGGTAAAGCTCACCGCGCAGATAGGCCGCGCCGGCAAGCACCGTTTGGCCAGCGGAGTCGGCGAGGCGTTTGCTGACCTCATGCAACTCTTCGAGAGCATCGGCCCATGCACCTTGCAGTTGCATGATCTCGGCTCGATGGACGAAACATTGCCCCCGATAGAGCACGAGCTCGGGCTGCGTGTCGCACCAGTGGCTGAGTGCAGCTGTCCACTCGTGCGCACGCCGGACGTCGAACATCTCGGAACAGCCGTCGATCACCGTGCAGTAGGCATCACCGATCGCGATCGGAGAAACCTCACGCGCGCCCACCGCCACCATTGCTTCGTCGAGGAGCGCGACGCCGCGCGCTATCTCGCCCAGGTAGATCAGACAACGGCCTTCCCCAATTCGGGCCAAGGCGGTGAGCTCGGCGTCGTGAAAGCGTTCGCCCATCTTTGCTGCCCGACTGAAGCCCGCGTGCGCCGCAATCACATCGCCCGTCAACACAGTGCGCAACGACGCGGCGTAGGCAAGGTAACCCTGCTCGACACAGTCGAGCCTTCGATCATCGAGGAGTCGCTGCGCGCGATCTACCCAGCCTCCGCCCCGCGCCAGTTCGCCGTTGTTCAAGAGGCTGAATGCCAGCCAGAAGGCACAGCGCGCGGCGCGCGCGACTTCACCCAGGCGAGCGCACTCCTGATGCGCACGGGCCCACACGTCGCAGCTCTCGTCACTCCGCCCGACGAGGTACGCCGCAGATGCCAGCCGCTCGAGATCCTCTATCTCGAGCGGCTCGTCTCGTGCGGCGGCAGATAGCTGCTCGTACGCATGGCTCCATGCCTGGCGGTCAAATGCGTCCCGGGCGCGGTCGATGCCCTCGCTCATCGGCAGAGTCTTCACGACGACCGCTGACCGGCACAACCGCTCATTGCCAGAACGTCTCGTCGCCGGCAAGCGCCGAGGACAACATCCACATCTCTGCGATCCGACCGTCGTCGAAGCGGTAGACGAACGCGTTCTTCGTTTCGAGCGAACGTCCGTTGCGGCCGAGCACCGCGTGCTCCCATTCTGTCGCCCAGCAGTCATCGGCGGCACAGAAGAGCTGCTCGATCTTGACGTCGCCGTCGGTCAGCTCGAAGATGGCAGCCAGGACACCGAGAAAGCCGTCGACGCCCGTGTGATCGCCCACGCGAGGCAAGGGCCCTCGCACGTGGAACGCAAGGTCTTCGGTGAAGACGTCGACCAACGTGTCTCGGTCGTTCTCGAAGACCGCCTTGGTCATGCGGTTGATTTGCTCGATATTGGGATGTTCGCTCATGTCATTCTCCCGTCGTAGTCAGGTCGTCGCGACCCTCGAAGCGACGGTACGACGCCGACCAGGCTGCGCGCATCGGGCAAATTATGGATGTCGGGCAAGCCGGAGCTCAGTACAAGTACGGACACGCTCGATGCCCCCGCTCGCGTGGCGCGCGACCGTGTAACCTGCGGTGACTGATCGCTGTCGTCTGCGTCGGGGAATCGCAGCCGACGATCCACTCGCGGCACCCGGGATTGGAGCAATGGTCGTCACGTGCAAGGCGACGGACTGACCTCGTCATCTGTTGCGGCTCGGCAGTCGGAGCCCGACCGGCACAATCTGCCGTCGCACGCGACGCCGCTGATAGGGCGCGATCGCGAGACCACGGACCTGTCGGCACTGGTGTTGTCAGAGCGCGTCGTCACCTTGATCGGTTCGGGTGGAGTCGGGAAGACCCGACTGGCCGAGAGAGTTGCCTTCGCCGTGCTCGCGCATTTCGAGGGCGGCGCGTGGGCGGTCGATCTGGCGCCTGTAAACGACCGGGATGGGGTCGCCGCCGCCGCGCTCGGCGCGGTCGGTGGCGTGCAGCAACCGTTCACGCCGGTCCTCGATCAACTCGTGGCCGTATTGCGACCCGAATCCGCTCTCCTCGTCTTGGACAACTGCGAGCACCTGATCGAAGCGTGCTCGCAGCTGGTCGAGTCGCTGCTTCAGGGATGTCCGCAGATCGTGGTCTTGGCGACCAGCCGCGAACCACTCGGCGTACGGGGGGAGATCACCTGGCGCGTGGCGTCACTCTCATTGCCCAACCTCGACGAGTCGGTCAGCGCGGCGGACTACGCACGCTTCGACGCGCTCTTGTTGTTCTGGGAGCGCGCCCGGAGGGCACGACCGAAGATCTCGATCACGGATCAACGCGTCGAGGCCAGCGTCAAAATCTGCCGACGCCTCGATGGCAT
>JBDSMH010000076.1:0-6402 GCA_039915945.1 Acidimicrobiales bacterium
GCTTGGTGTCGCGGGCATCGATCTCGTGCTCGTGGATGTGGATCGACGTCAACACGTCGTCTTTGACCAGTCGCTCGGAGAGGATGATCGCGTCTTCGAAGTTGTAGCCCTCCCATGGCATGAAGGCGACGAGCAGGTTCTTGCCCAACGCCAGCTCACCGTGATCGGTCGACGGGCCATCGGCGAGGATGTCGCCCTTGACCACCACGTCGCCTTCGCTCACGCGGGGCTTCTGGTTGATACAGGTGTCTTGGTTCGATCGCTCGAACTTCAACAGCTTGTAGACCTTTTTGCCGAGTGACTTGTAGTCGACCGTGATCAACCGGCCGTCGACATCGGTCACGGTTCCGTCGTCCTCGGAGAGGACCATGTCGGCGGCATCGCGCGCGGCGCGCCGTTCGACACCGGTGCCGATGTAGGGGGCCTCGGCCACCACCAGCGGCACTGCCTGCTTTTGCATGTTGGCGCCCATGAGCGCGCGGTTGGCGTCGTCGTGTTCGAGGAACGGGATCAAGGCCGCGCCGACCGACACGATCTGCTTGGGCGACACGTCCATCAGTTGCACTTCGGCCGGCGAGATCTGCGAGATCTCGGTGGTCGCACCGAAGAACACTTCTTGTTCGAGCTGCAGTCGCAAGTCCTGCAGCGATGCCGCCTGTGGCGAACGCCGCACCAACACGCGGTCGTTGCGGAACGAACCGTCGGGATTGAGGGCCGCGTTGGCCTGCGAGACGGTGTATTCCTCTTCTTCGTCCGCGGCGAGCCACACGATCTCGTCGGTGACCTTGCCGTTGCGGACGGTGCGATACGGCGACTCGATGAAGCCGAAACGGTTCACACGGGCATACGTCGCCAGCGCGCCGATGAGGCCGATGTTGGGACCTTCTGGCGTCTCGATCGGGCACATGCGGCCGTAGTGCGAGAAGTGGACGTCGCGGACCTCGAAGCCCGCTCGCTCGCGCGACAGACCACCAGGGCCGAGCGCCGAGAGGCGACGCCGGTGCGTCAGGCCCGACAGCGGGTTGACCTGATCCATGAACTGCGACAGCTGCGAGGTGCCGAAGAACTCTTTGATCGCGGCCACGACCGGACGGATGTTGATCAACGTCTGCGGCGTGATCGCCTCTACGTCTTGGGTTGTCATGCGCTCACGCACGACGCGCTCCATACGCGACAGACCGATGCGCAATTGGTTTTGGATCAACTCGCCCACCGAGCGGATGCGGCGGTTGGCGAAGTGGTCTTGATCGTCGAGGCGGTAACCCGGCTCACCCTTGGCCAACTGCAACATGTAGGTGCAGGCGCACAGGATCTCGGTCGGCGTCAGCACCGGCGAGTCCGGCTCGGGGCGCTCGAGGTCGAGCTTGAACAGCTTTTCGACCTTTTCGATCTCGGGGCCGAGCTTGCGGTTGAGCTTGTAGCGACCGACGCGCGACAGGTCATAGCGGCGCGGCTCGAAGAACGCGTTGCGGAAATACGCACGGGCCGACTCGACCGCGGGCGGCTCGCCCGGACGGGCGCGCTTATAGATCTCGACGAGCGCCTCGTCTTGGGTCGGCGCGTTTTCGCGATCCTTTTCCCACTGACCTTCGAGGAACTCGAAGTAATCGACGAACCGGTTGAGGAAGCCCGGTGCGCGCTCCTCGTCGAAGCCCAGCGCCCGCAACAACATGAACAAGCTCAAGCGGCGCTTGCGCGCCACGCGGGTGCCGGCCGTGACGTCTTTGCCCGGCTTTTGTTCGACGTCGAACTCGATCCACTCACCGCGATACGGATGGATCGTGCCCGTCACCAACTGATGCTTGGCCAAGTTGCGCAAACGGAACCGCTCACCCGGCTGGAAGATGACACCCGGCGAACGCACGAGCTGCGAAACCACGACGCGCTCGGTGCCGTTGATGACGAACGTGCCCTTGCTGGTCATCATCGGGAAGTCACCCATGAAGACCGTTTGCTCTTTGATCTCACCGGTGTTCGCGTTCATGAACCGCGCCCGCACGAAAATCGGCGCGGAATAGGTCATGTCCTTTTCTTTGCACTCTTCGACCGAGAACTTGGGCGGTGGGCGCAAGTCTTCGTCGTCGGGATCGAACTCGAGCTCGAGCTGCAGCGTCTCGCTGAAGTCCTTGATCGGCGAAATGTCGTGAAACGCCTCGGCGATGCCCTCTTTCAAGAACCACTTGAACGAATCAACTTGAACGGAAATCAGATCGGGCAACTCGAGGGGTTCCTCGAGATTGCCGAACGAATAGCGGTCCCTGGCTATGGGGCGAGACGACACGAATACTCCTCGGAGGGGGTACAAACATACGGACCCGACCCGGACGCGAGAAGCGCCCTGGTCAGGGGGAGTGCAGGCGCGAGGGCGCGCGTCACCGGCGAAAACCGGGAGACAGAGAAATTGCGCAACGCAAAACGCGAACGAGCGGGCACGGCAACCCGAGAGCATAACCCGGGTCGGGCGGTATGGCAACCCCCGTCAGCGCACGCTAACGCACGCCTTGACGGCGCCGCGCTGGGCAGCAGGGTAAGGGGGTATGCGGCCGAGGTCAAGCCTTTCGCCGCAGGTTGATTCGGGTGACCCAGTGCTTGTCGGCTCTGTGCTTGTCGGCTCTGTGCTTGTCGGCTCTTCGCGCGAGCGCTCATCGCGCGAAGGCCGACAAACCCCGGTGTCCGGGTTACTACTACTTCAACTCCACTGAGGCGCCGGCGCTTTCGAGCTGGGCCTTGGCCTTTTCGGCGTCTTCCTTGGAAACCTTCTCGAGCACGGGCTTGGGGGCACCGTCGACGAGATCCTTGGCCTCTTTGAGGCCGAGGTTGGTGAGCGAACGGACCTCTTTGATCACGTTGATCTTCTTCTCGCCGGCTGCGAGCAACACGACGTCGAATTCGTCTTGCTCTTCGACGACCGGAGCGGCCTCGCCGGCGCCCGGCGCGAACTGCATGGCCGCCATCGGCGCGGCGGCGGTGACACCGAAGCGCTCTTCGAACGCCTCTTTGAGCTCTTTGAGCTCGAGCACCGTCATGCCGGCGATCGCATCAAGAATGTCTTCTTTTGTGGGCATTTTCTGTTCTTTCTTGTTCGGTTGTGTTGGTGGCTGCGCGCGATCAGGCGGCAGCGGGTTCGTTCGATTCGTTCTTCTCGATCAATGCGTTGAGGGCATACAAGAAGTCGCGTGGGATGGCGTCGAGCAGGTTGACGAACTGCTGCGTCGGCGCGGCCATGAGGCCGGCCAACTCGGCGAGCAACTGCTCACGCGGGGCGACGTCGGCGAGTGCCTTGACATCGTCGGCAGACAGCCGGCGTCCACTCAGCACGCCGCCTTTGATGACGAACGCCTCGTGGTCGCTCGAATATTTGCGCAACACCTTGGCGATCCCGACGGCGTCGCCCGGCTTGTCGGCCGTGCGCGCCGCGAATGCGATCGCGGTGGGTCCTTCGAGCAGGTCATCGATCTCGAGGCCGAGGTCACGTGCCGCGAAGCGAACCAAGGTGTTCTTGTACACCTTGAGTTCGCCGCCCGACTCGCGCAGGGATTCTCGCAGTGCCGCCATCTGGGGCACGTTGAGTCCGCGGTACTCGGTGAGGACCGCAGCGTCGGCGTTCGAGAGCTTTTCGCGCACCTCATCGACCACCGCGACCTTCTCTGGTCTGGGGTTTTCCATTTACACCTCCTCGGAAACGAGAAACGGGTGCTCGCCGTGGCCACCGGGGACCGAGCGAACACCCGCAATGCCGAAGCAGTGTGGAAGGTTCACCTCGTCCGGCGGGGATATCCCCATTCAGCCCGTGGGCACCGGAGGTCTTCGGCGAGCAAATTCAGTTGTGAGGGAAGACTCTATCGGAGCGGCGGATTATCGCCGCCAATGTGTGGAGCGGCGGATTATCGCTGCCAATGTGTGGAGCCAGTTAGGAGTTCTCTTTGGCGGCGGTGGTGTCGACCTTGACACCGGGGCCCATCGTCGACGAGACGACGACCTTCTTGAGGTACTTGCCCTTGGACGACGACGGCTTGGCCCGCTCGAGCTCGTCGAGGACGGCCGAGAAGTTGCGTTGCAGGTCCGCCAGCTCGAAGCTGACCTTGCCGATGGGCACGTGCACGTTGCCGTAGCGGTCGGTGCGGTATTCGACCTTGCCGCCCTTGAACTCGGTGACGGCCTTGGCGACATCGTCGGTGACGGTGCCCGTCTTCGGGTTGGGCATGAGGCCGCGGGGGCCGAGCGTGCGACCGAGCTTGCCGACGAGAGGCATCAGATCGGGCGAAGCGATGGCCACGTCGAAGTCGAGGAAGCCACCTTCGATGCGGGCGACGAGATCCTCGGCGCCGACCACGTCAGCGCCGGCCTCGCGCGCGGCCGTCGCCCGATCGCCCTGGGCGAACACTGCGACTCGCACGTCTTTGCCAGTGCCGGCGGGCAACCCGACGGTGCCGCGCACCATCTGATCGGCCTTGCGGGGATCGACCCCGAGCCGGGCGACGACGTCGACCGATTCGTCGAACTTGCGACTGCTGAGGCTCTTGACCAACGTCAGCGCCTCGGAGGCCGGGTACTGATTTTCACGGTCGAAGCTGGTCAGTGCGTCGCGATGCTTTTTTCCTTGCGCCATTGAAATGGCTCCCTCTATGCGAGCGGGGCTGCGTGAGGTGTGCGCAGCCGCCGGTGTGTTGTCGGTTGATTCAGTCGTCGATGGTGATGCCCATGCTGCGGGCCGTGCCGGCCACCTGCAGCTTGGCCGCATCGAGATCTGTGGTGTTGAGGTCGGGCATCTTGGTGCGGGCGATCTCTTCGAGTTGCGCCTGGGAGATGCGGCCCACCTTTTCGACACCGGTGTTCTTGGCGCCCTTGGGCACGCCGGCCGCGGCGCGCAACAGGTTTGGTGTCGGCGGGGTCTTGGTGACGAACGTGAACGAACGATCGTCGAACACGGTGACCTCGACCGGGACCACCATGCCGCGCTGGGACTCGGTGGCCGCGTTGTACTGCTTGCAGAACTCCATGATGGCCACGCCGTGGGGGCCGAGGGCCGTACCGACCGGGGGCGCCGGGGTCGCTTGACCGGCCGGGATCTGGATCTTCACGACCGCGATAATGCGTCTTCTTGCCATTTTTCAAAATCTCCCGAAATGCCGGGGCGACGCGCGATCACGCGCATCAAACCCGGCGAGAACCGATCAAGTCTGCAAACAACCGGGTCCCGTCGCAACTCCGACAACGAGAATCCGCTGAATCAGACGGTTTACAGCTTGGCAACCTGGCCGAACTCGAGGCCCACCGGGGTCTCGCGACCGAAGATGTTGACGAGCACCTTGAGCGTCGCCTGGTCTTCGTTGATCTCGACGATCTCGCCCGAGAAGTCGGCGAAGGGACCCTCGCGGACCCGCACGGTCTCACCCATCTCGTAGTCGAGGCGGGCGCGGCGCTGCTTGGCCGGCGCTTCTTTGCCCTCTTCTTTGACCCCGAGGAACGTCTCGACCTCGCGCCGCGACAGCGGCGAAGGCTTGCCACCGTGACCGATGAAGTTGACGATGCCGGGCGTGTTGCGCACGACGTACCAGGAGTCGTCGTCGAGGAGGCAGCGCACCAAGAGATAGCCGGGGAACACCTTCTTTTGGACGGTGACCTTCTTGCCGTTCTTGTACTCGACGACCTCTTCCATGGGGATCACGACTTCGTAGATGTGATCTTCCATGCTCATCGACGCAGTACGCGCTTCGAGATTTTGCTTGACCTTTTTTTCGTAGCCCGACTGCGTGTGCACGACGTACCAGCGCCCAGGGCGGTCGTATGGGCTCTGCACGCGCGGTGCGTTTTGGCTCAGCAACTCGTCTTCGTCGATGACGCCGTCACCGGAGTCCGCGGCGGCAACGTCGTCGGTGTCGGGTTCGGTTTGATGCTCGAATTCGTTTTCCACAATGGGGCTCATGCGCTGAACAATCTGATGACGAACTCGGAGAAGACCCAGTCGAGACCGGCCATGAGCGCCGTGAGCACGACCACGTTGACGAGCACGACGATCGAGTACTTGATGGTCGTCTCGCGCGATGGCCACGCGACCTTTTTGAGCTCCTGACGAACCTCACGCAGGAACTGGCGGGCGCCGGTGCGCTCTTCGGGACGAGGCGCGGCGGGCGCCTGGCGACGTTGCGCAACAGGGTTGCCTTCGCCGTCGACGTCGCCCGAACGCTGCAACATGCGTCGTTGTTGGCGGTTGAGGGTCATGAATCAACTCGAGCTTGAAAGGAAGGGGGAATCTGCAACTGCGGGCACGCATACCCTATCGGTTGTGCGTTGCGACGCGTAAGCGCAGGGCAGGAGGGACTTGAACCCCCAACCTGCGGTTTTGGAGACCGCTGCTCTGCCAGTTGAGCTACTGCCCTAGGGGTGACGATCGAGGATAGC
>JBDSMH010000082.1:0-10376 GCA_039915945.1 Acidimicrobiales bacterium
CGGTCCGGCCGTGCTCGACGATCTCGGGCACGGAGCCTTCCGCAAAGGCCAGCACCGGCGTCCCGCACGCGAGCGCTTCGATCATGACGAGACCGAACGGTTCTGGCCACCGGATGGGATTGACGAGGGCAGTGGCGCCGGCCAGCAGGTCCAGCTTGCGTTGTCCGCCGACCGGGCCGATGTAGACGATGTCGCCGCCGAGCCGCGGTTCGACGTCCTCGGCGAAATAGCGGCGCTCCTCTGGTTCCCACATCTTGGCCGCGATCATCAGCGGCTTTCCAGACGCCCGGGCGACCGTGATCGCGCGGTGCACGCCCTTGTCCGGGCTCATCCGCCCGAGGAACAACAAGTAGCCCCCCGCGCCATCGCCCATCGGAAAGTCGCCGACATCGACGCCGTGGTGGATGACGGCGGCGATGCGGACGTCGGGTGCGCTGCGCCGCTGGGCATCAGAGATGGCGATGATCGGCACCCGCTCGGCAACGGCGCAGAAGTGAGCGTTCATCTCTGGCGTGAACGGGCCGTGATTGGTGGTCACCACGGGCAGATCGGGTCGCCATGAACTCGCCCACACCGGGCCCGTCAGCGTGTGGTCGTGTACCAGGTCTACGTGGGAGAGCACTTCGTAGGCCCGTTGCACGTGTGCGAGCTCGGCGCCCGGGTCGGCGTTGGTGCCGAGGGCGTCGGGGTATAGCCACGAACAGTGGACGGGGCAGGTTGAGTCACCGGTGGTGAAGAGCTCGACGGAATGTCCGGCCGCGACGAGGCCGCGGGCCAGTTGGTCGACAACCAGTTCGGTTCCTCCGTAGAGCGGCGGCGGCACCGCTACCCACGGCGGTGCGATGATCCCGATCCGTAACCGCCTTTCACCACGCCTTCGCCCCATCGGCCGAGTCTGCGCCGAAGCAGGGCGGACGTGCAGGGTCAAAGGTCCCTGGCCGTCCTTCGTCATTGGATGCAAGGTGCAAAGGTGGCGAACAGCGAATTGCATCTGGACCTGATCGATGCCGCGGTCGTCGATCTGGATGGCGTGGTGACCGATACGGCAGCGATACACGCCGCCTCGTGGGGCGACCTCTTCGACAGCTTCCTCGCCACCACGCACGATACGGCACCATTCGATCCTGATGCGGACTATCTGCGCTACGTGGATGGCAAGCCCCGAACCGACGGTGTCGTTTCGTTTCTGGCATCGCGCGGGATCACCTTGCCCATGGGCAGTCCAGATGATTCGCCCAACGGGGTCACCGTGTTCGGCCTCGGCAACCAGAAGGACAAGTTGTTTCGCGAGCGACTACAGCACGAGGGGCTACGCGTCTTCCCTGGCACGATTGCCTTCCTCCACCGACTTCGCGCGGCCGGGAAGCCGCTCGCGGTGGTGTCGGCCAGCCGGAACTGTCGCGACGTACTCACCGCCGCCGGGGTCGTCGGCCTGTTCGACGTGATCGTCGACGGCATCACCGCGGCCGACATCGGACTGCCCGGCAAACCCGACCCGGCGACCTTCCTGCGTGCCGCCGAACAGCTCGGCACCGTGCCCGCGCGCACCCTGCTCGTCGAGGACGCGGTGGCCGGAATCGAAGCCGGACGCCGCGGTGGATTCACTCCGATCATCGCCGTCGACCGGCATCACCGCGCCGATGCCCTGCGACGTGCCGGGGCCGACATCGTGGTCACCGACCTGGCGGATCTGACGGTGGTGAGCGATCAGCACGGTACGGGAAATACCTGGTCGGTCGTGAGGGACGAGTCCGTGATCACAGCCGGCAATCGGGCCCACGATGCGCTATTCGCCCTCAGCGACGGCACCATAGGCGTGCGCGGTGACCTCGAGACCGGCGCTCCCGGTCGAGCATGGCTGACGCTCGTCGCGGGTGCCTTCGGCCTCGGTGCCGACGGTGATGGCCTGGTTCGGTTGGTTCCCGGTCCTTCGTTGACGGCCGTACCTTCGCCAGATCCGGGAGTGGTCGTGCCTGCGATGCGACGGAGACTCGACCTCCGATCGGGGGTGCTCGAGTGCCGCCCGGCCGGTGGCGGTCACGGGGCGAGGACGACTCGGTTCGTGTCCCTTTCGAGGCCGGGTCTTGTGGCGTTCAGGGCTGAGGGCGACCCAGGCCAGCAGTGGCCCGACCGCGCGTTGGAGGCACCGCGCCTAGAAACCGCGCAAGGCCTGGCCGCCGCGTTCACCTACGAGGAGGGCGAACTGGATGAGGGGGTGTCGTGGGCAGAGACACGCAGCGATCGGGCACATGTCGTCGCAGTCTCCCAGCAGCGGTCCGGCGCCGGTCCGACAGGGGCGTGGCTCGAGCGGCTCAGTGTGTTCCGCACCGACACCGGCGACACGCGGCACGAAGCAGAGCAAGCTCTTTTCGATGCATCGCAGCAGGGCTTCGACGCGCTGCTGGCTGAGCATCGCCGCGTCTGGGCACAACGTTGGGATGCCGCCGACATCGAAATCGACGGCGACGACTGCTCCCAGGCGGCGATCCGCTTCGCTCTCTTCCACCTCCTGTCGTGTGCGCCAACCTCCGGCGAGGCTGGAGTCGCGGCGCGCGGCCTCACCGGGCTCGCGTACGCGGGCCACGTATTCTGGGACGCCGACGTGTTCGTCCTGCCGGTACTCGCCGCGACCTTGCCCGAGGCGGCCGCCACGATGATCGAGTACCGCGCCCGGCGACTCCCCGCATCCCGACGGGCTGCCGCGGCGAGTGGCCGCACCGGCGCTCGTTTTCCGTGGGAGTCCGCTGACACAGGCGAGGACGTCACGCCCATCTCGGTTCGCGATCACGAAGGGGAAGTCGTCGCGATACTGACTGGTTCGCACGAAGAGCACATCACCGCCGACGTGGCGTGGGCAGCGCTGCATTACGTTGAATGGAGCGGGGATTCCAGCGTCCTCGACGGCGTTGCCGGCAGCCTGGTGAGCGAGACGGCCCGCTATTGGGCATCGCGGATCCGCATCGCCGACGACGGCCGCGCGCACCTCGACGCGGTGATGGGTCCCGACGAGTACCACGAGGTTGTCGACGACAACGCATTCACTAACATCATGGTCCGCTGGCATCTGCGCCGCGCTGCGACGATGGGAGCATCCGCCGACCCCGAAGAGGCGTCGCGCTGGCGGCACTTGGCGGACGCGTTGACCGACGGCTTCGACGATGTCACCCGTCGACATGAACAGTTCGCCGGCTTCTGGCAGCTCGAGCCGTTGAGGATCACCGAGATCACCGACGTGCCGGTCGCGGCAGATGTGCTGCTCGGTCGGCGACGCGTCGCCCACGCGCAGGTCATCAAGCAGCCCGACGTACTCATGGCGCATCACCTCGTGCCCGACGAGCTCCCCGCGGGCTCCCTCGATGCTGATCTCGCCTTCTACCTCCCGCGGACCGCGCACGGCAGTTCACTCTCTCCCGCCATTTGCGCCTCGCTTCTCGCACGAGCGGGACGGCCAGAGGAAGCCATCGCACTGTTCGACCTGGCCGCCCGGCTCGATCTCGACGACCTCACCGGCATGACCGGGGGCGGGCTGCACTTGGCGACGTTCGGGGGGCTTTGGCAGGCAGTGGTCTTCGGCTTCGCCGGGGTTCGTCCGTCCGGCGACATCCTTCGCGTCGACCCGGCGTTGCCGGCCCGTTGGTCGAGGGTGCGACTCCGCCTCCGATTTCGACAAACCGCGATCCGGCTGGATCTGGCTCACGACCGTGTCGTCATCGACGCAGACGGTCCGGCCTGCCTCGCAGTTCACGGCATCCCGGTGCGAGGTTCAACCGAATTGGTGAGGGAACAACACGGGTGGAGGCAACGATGACCGTGATCCTGGCCGCCATCGACGACAGCGCTGCAGCGTTGCCCGTTCTTCGGGCGGCGGCGGCGATGGCTCTGACGCTCGGGGCCGCAGCTCAGGCTGTCCACGTCCGTGAAGGGATACACGAAACCGCCATGGCGGCGGCCCGACACGCCGGCATCTCGATCCAAGTCGTCGACGGCGACCCAGTGGATCGCATCGTCGAGCTGAGTGCTACTACCACGGTGTCGATGGTGGTGGTTGGCGCGCGGCGCCATCGCGCCGGGCCTCGGCCGTGGGGCCATGTCGCTTTCGCAGTCATGGCGCAGGTGCGCAAGCCGGTGCTCGTGGTCCCGCCCGATGCCCGCCTGCCCAGGTCTGAACGAATCCACCGCGTCTTGATCCCGCTCGAGGGCACCGCGCACAGCGCCGACGCAGTCGCTGCGGAGCTGCAGGCACTCAGCCGCGCCGGCGTGAGCATCACCGTGTTGCATGTCTTCCACCCCGGCACTGCGCCGCGGTTCTGGGACCAGGCCGGTCATGCCGGCCAAAGCTGGGGAACAGAGTTCCTCGCCCACTGGTGTGATCAGCCCGCCGACTTATGCCTCCGCAGCGGCGAAGTGGTGGCGGCGATACTCGACGTAGCCGCCAGCGAATCCATCGACGTCATTGCCCTGGGCTGGTCCCAGAACACCGCGGGGGACCGGGCCCGGGTCGTGCGCGACATCGTCGGCCGATCCAATATTCCCGTGCTCTTGACGCCAACCAGCCGTTGACCGCCATCATTTGGCCGGCCCGGCCCGCTCACCACATCCGGGACTTCGGTCCCTTCAAAGCGACCTCTGCGCAGGAGCAGACTGAACGTAGCAACAGTGTCGGAGGCGACCGTGACGACCCAAGAGCCCGGTGAATCGAGACCAGTCAGCGCGACGCCTAACCCGACGACGACGATGACGACGCACGGGCAGTTTGGGCTCGGGGTCATCGATACGTGCCCCGAGTGTCAGTCGGATGACCTTTGCGCGGTTCATGACGGGCGCGGCACGAACTTCTTCTGCAAGTCATGTGGTGCGTGTTGGTCGATGAGCATGGGTTGGGTACGTCGTGTGAACCCAACGACATGCCACAAGTGTGGTCGGCAAAGTGAATGCCTCGCGAAGCAAGCGGCCGAGACAGCGACCTTCCCGCGATCGCCAGCGAAGGAGACACCGGCGCGAGTCGGCAAGGAGGCACCGTTATGACGATGCAGGCGCAGATTCTCGTTCCCGTCGATGGCAGCGCAGCGGCAAAGAGAGCCGTCGGCTACGCCGCGCAGCTCGCGAATCGGCTGGGCGCGCGTATTTCATTCGCTCATGTGCAAGCGCCGATTGGATCGGTCGTAGAGCTGAAGGCGACTGACGAGGAAGGCAAGGCGATGCTCGCTTCCATTGCGGCCGCCTACCCAGACGCAGACGCGTCGACCGCCATCGTGGTCGGCACCAGCGTCGCGTGCGCAATTTGCGACGCGTTCCCCGACGCCATTCTCGTAGTCGGCAGCGACCACGCTGCTCGACATGCAGTTGGCGCGAAAGACTCGGTAGCCGAAGCGTTGGTGCGTGAAGCCCACCATCATCCGATACTCGTGGTCGGGCCCCACGCCGGAGCGGACTCACTCGACGGCCCCATCGCGATCGCGCTCGACGGCTCGAAGGTAGCGGAGGACGCACTGCTCATGGTGCTCGTTTGGACGCGCGTTTTCGCCACCCCGGTGCAGCTTGTCCAAGTCGTCTCGACTCGGGCCGCGGCCAGCGAGACCGGCCCGCCTACGAGCGACTACCTGGAGTCGGTGCAAGCCCACCTGAGCGCCGGCGGGCTGGATGCTGAGTGCTATGTGATCGTGGACGACGATCCCGTCGCGGGTCTGGTACGCCATCTCAACGAACATCGCTGTTCACTCGTGATGATGTCGACGCACGCCCGCCGTGGCCTCGAACGAGCAGCCTTCGGCAGCGTGACGATGGGCGTGATTGCGGCGGGCCCGTGCACTGTCTGTGCCGTGCATCCCGACACGGTCGTTCAGCCGCAGCTCACTGCCGGATCACCGCCCGACCACACGCAGCTCGTACCCCGGCATACGAAATGAGGCATCGCGCGATCCTCGCGACGCGGTGCGGTGCTGATGTCATCGAGCACCATGCGCTGGGCCGAGACTTCTCTCGCTGTGAAGTCGTACCGGCTGTTGACGCATCACCCCACAGCGCCGTCGTCGTTGTGGCGCGAACTGCGCGATGAGCTCCCACCCCCGTTGGGAGCCAAACCCAACATCTACGCCTCGGATCTCAGTTGGGAGTTTCTCGCAGTCGTTCTCGATCGCTACATGGCCGGCATCGGGCTTCTCGTGGATGGGGGCCGACTCGGGGCGGTGTTGTTCCAGTTTCCACGGTACGTGTATCCGTCACGACGATCGTACGGCTACCTCGAATGGCTCGCCGCTCGTCTCGATGATGTCCAAACGGCGGTCGAATTCCGTCAAAGTCGATGGATGGATGACGGCCATCGTGTATCCACACTCGATTTCCTTGCTGCGAATGGCCTTGCGTACGTGAGCGCCGACGAGCCACAAGGGTTCCCTATTTCGATGCCGCGCAGCGAGGCGCTCCACCATGGAACGAGACCGGTGCGCGTGCTGATGAACAACTGCTACAGCGACTACGCCGTGCGCGCTGCACGAACGTTGAGCGCTCAGTTGATCTCGCATCACCCGGTGCGTGGCACCGGAGACGCCGCATTCCAATGACCCGAGCGCTGACCATCCTGGGCACAGCCGCACAGAGCCCCACCGCCAGCCGGAACCAGAACGGCTACCTCTTGCGCTGGGACAACGAGGTGATCCTGTTCGATCCGGGCGAAGGTACGCAGCGCCAGATGCTCCTCGCCCGCGCCTCTGCGGCCAGTCTCACCCGCATCTGCATAACTCACTTTCACGGCGATCACTGCCTCGGCTTGCCCGGTGTCGTGCAGCGCCGTTCGCTCGACCGCAGCCCCGCGCCGCTTGATCTCCACTACCCGACCAGCCGGCAGCTGCACATCGAAGCTCTGCTGGCGGCAACCGAGTGGGACGCCGACACGCTCGAACTTCGCCTGCACCCGACGAACGACGGTGCCTCCATCGCCCTCGATGACCACTTACGCCTTGTCGCCAAGGCGTTGGACCACACGACCGACACCCTTGGATGGCGACTCGAGGAAGCACCGCGCCTTCACCTCGACGTCGAGCGACTCACCGGTCTCGGCATCGAAGGCGCCGAGATCGGCACGTTACAGAAGCAGGTTGGTACGAGCAGCGCGGGCGGCGCGTCGACATCGATGACGTCAGCACCGTAACGCCGGGACAGCGGTTCGCGTTGGTCATAAATACTCGTCGATGCGCGGGGGCAAGCGAACTCGCGGAGGCAGCCGATCTGCTAGTGATCGAAGCGACATACCTCGAGAGCGAAGCAGCGTTGGCGGCACCCCACGGTCATCTCACCGCACGCGAAGCCGCGGAAGTCGCCAGTGAGGCAAAGGCCCGACGAACCGTCTTGTCACACTTCTCCGGTCGCTACACGGATCTGGCAGCCTTCGCCGAACAGACGAGAGACATCGTGGAGGACTGCATTGTCGGGACCGATCTCACGGTCGTCGCAGTACCGCGCCGGCGAGATGCCGATTGAACCCGTGTCCGTCGCGCTACCGCTCGCCGCGCACGGAGTGCCACGTCGTTCAACTCGCCGCCCGGCTGATGATCACGGCAGAACCGAGCAAAGGGCACAGCTCGTAGCCGCTCGTCGTCGATCGGGTGATGGCAGCGGTCGCAAACCGAAAGTGCCGACTTCCAGCCTCGTAAGCGCGGTGTCGACCTCGTCGATTTCCTGCTGGATCGTGTGTTTGATGCCAACTTCACGCCATTGCTCGAAGGTCTCGGTGGCGATGTCGGCCTGATGCTGGTCGTATTTGGTGAGCTCACCAATCGACGCAGCCTCCGTCGCGCCGTCCGCGAACGAGGCAAGCAGCGAGAACGAGCGCTGGCGCTCGTTCAGTAGCAGTGTCCGAGCTTCCGAAGCAGTCAACATGGTCCGATACTCGGTCGGTCGAAGTGTGTTGTGTAGGGCCCGAAGTCCTTGATCACACAACGAACTCGACGATTGGCACGGTCGGGACTTCGGACCCTTCCCGTGACGGCCGGTCGACCGCGACGATGGAGTCGTTCCTGAACAAGGAGACGCGATGGCCCAACTCGAGCACCATCATCATGAGGCGCTGCCCGACGATGTCTTGGAATTCCTACCGGCAGACGACGAAACGGGCGAACGGTCGGAGAGGAGCGAAGAGGAGCTCGCCATGCAGTCCGTCCCGGACTCACGGTTGGCGCCGCTCGACGACCCGGCGCTGCGCGAAGACAGCAGCGAAGTAGAAGGCTTGTCGCCGGCGTCGTGGTTCGAGGACGAAGAACCCGAGCCTCCCTACCGCACCACAGAGGATGAGGACGAGGCCGCCGTCGACGACCTGTTGGTCGCACAGCACTACGCGTTCGAAGACGAGCCCACCGATGCTGAAGCGAGCGACGAGAACCTCCAAGAAGGTGGCGACGAAGACGAGACGTGAAGACCGACGGCTTCGTCGCGCGATCGCTTCTTGTCCCTCTCCCTACGCGCTGACGATCAGGCCGTAGTGCCCGTCGCGTCGTCGATACAATACGTTGCCGCGCCCGTTGACCGTTGAGCGGAAGAACACGAACGGCTCGTCGGTGACATCGAGACGTTCCTCGGCCTCTTCGATTGTCGATTCGACAACGGCCGCGCTCTTCAGATGGATCGGCGCCGCCGCGTGGGCGAGGTCAGGCAACTTGCTGCTGGCGCATAGGAGTTCGAACTCGCCGTCATCGCGGCGATAGATGACAGAGTCCGCGCCCGCCTGCAGTTCGGTGAAGAGGTAGAAGTCATGGCCGAGTTGGTCGAGATCGAAGGCCGCTTCGTCGAGGGTGATGGGCTCGAGCGCGAAGGTCTTTCGGCGTACCACCTCTCGTTCATCGACGAGCCGCGGGAAATAGTGCGGGCGCTCCGTTGGTAGGTCACCGTGACGCCACTCGTGTGGTGCCGGCTGGCCAGTTTCGCGGCGTACTGTGATTCGATGCAGGCGAGCTTCGGCTCGCTCGATACGTCGATGCAAGTGGGCAACAGCCATGTCAACCGCCTCCTGCATGCGTTCGGCCGCGACGTGCGCTCGTATTGGTCGGCCATCGACATTGATGACCACTTCCACCGAACAGCGCCGCTCGTTCGCTGGATCTCGTTCGTGTATGAGCCGGATGTCGATAGCCCGAACCGGTTCACGAACCAACGCTGCGAGGTCGCTGAACTTCTCTCGCGCGGCCTCGCGAGCCGCATCAGCGACCTCGCCCTTCGTGGAAATATCGATCGAAACATCATCACTCAAAGGGCTCATGGAACGCCTCCCGGGTCTGGACATCAACAACCGCTTGACTCGCAGTTCATGGTCATTGAACCCGATGCATGCGCCGGTGGATACGGGCCTTGGTCCCATTCGTAGCGACGGTGCTCGATATCGCGGGGACCAACGACTCTGGTGTCCGAGACACTGCAGGATCAGTGTCGATCTGTAAGAGGCAGCAAAGGAATAATCAGATGATCTTCGATGACCGGAAGCAGGCGGGGAAGCTACTGGCCGAACGCCTCGAACGATTCGCCGGCGAGCAGCCGATCGTGCTTGGCCTCCCCCGCGGCGGTGTACCTGTCGCGTACGAGGTCGCGCAGGCGCTGCATGCGCCGCTCGATGTGATCATCGTGCGCAAGCTCGGCGTGCCCTTTCAGCCGGAACTGGGCATGGGCGCGATCGGTGAGGATGGCGTACGGGTACTCAATGACGACATCGTTCGTGCGGCTCACATCAACGAAACCGAGCTGACCGCGGTCGAGCGGCGCGAGCGAGCCGAGGTCGAACGACGGGCCCAGCGCTACCGCCGCGGGCGCCCGATGGCCGATATCCGCGGGCGCACCGTGATCGTGGTCGACGACGGCATCGCCACCGGCGGAACCGCCCGCGCCGCGCTCCAGGTCGCCCGGGCGCACGGCGCTCGCAAAGTCGTGCTCGCGGTGCCCGTTGCGGCGTCCGAAACCCTGCGCTCGTTGCGAGCCGACGCTGACGAGGTCGTGGTTCTCGAGCAGCCCGCAGACCTGGTCGCAATTGGCTATTGGTACCGAGACTTCCGTCAGACGTCGGACGGCGAAGTCGAACGTCTCTTCGAATTGGCCTCACGGTCGGCGATGGTTACGATCGACTCGGTCGATCATCGCGTCGACACGGACGTCGAGATACCCGTCGACGGGATCAACTTGGCCGGTCACCTCTCCATCCCGGAAAAGGCCGAGGGCATCGTGATCTTCGCCCACGGGAGCGGGAGCAGCCGCCACAGCGCTCGCAATCGATCGGTGGCTTCGATGCTTCAGGAGCATGGAATCGCCACGTTGCTGTTCGATCTGCTCTCAGAGCGAGAGGCAGTCGATCGGTCGAAGGTATTCGACATCGAATTACTCGCAAAGCGGCTGGCGGTGGT
>JBDSMH010000131.1:0-27867 GCA_039915945.1 Acidimicrobiales bacterium
CGACCGCGCTCGTCGGCACCGCGGAGACGGTTGCCGATGCGCTCGCGGCGTACTACGACCTCGGCGCCACGAAGTTGCTCATCCGCGGGTACGACCCGCTGAACGATGCCGAAGAATACGGTCGAGAGCTCATACCGCTCGTGCGCGAGCGGGTCGCCGCCATCGACCGGGCGCGTCAGCCACCGAGCGCGAGCCAGGCCTCGGCCACGAGCGGATCCCCGACGACATCGATCGCCGGCGACGCCTGACGCCGACCCCACAGCGCCAACAGCAGCGCTTGTGCCGGGCCCCGCAGCGCGGCATCGCCCTTCGCGTGCGCGCGGCGCACCTGCAGTTCGTCGCCGGCGGACCACACCAACCACTCGCCCGGTGTGTCGGTGCAATGCACGTGCAGCGACGACTGCGGCAGCTCGCCGCCATCGCGGATGATGCGCCGCGGCAACATCATCGAGAAATACTCGTCGATGCCGTCGCTCGCGACCACCGGCTCGATGACCGCGCGGCGGCCGATCGCGTCTTGCGCGTCCCACCGGTGCACGGTGAGCTCTTGGAGTTGGCGACGGCGCCAGACCGACGCCGTCTGCGGCGCGGGGAACGGATGCCATGTGGGGGCATCCGCCGGTACTTCGGTCAGCGCGTCGATGAGCGCGGCACCGCCGTCGCGCACCCACGCCACCAGCGCGTCGGGTGCCGTCGGTGCCTCGGCGATGGTGTCGGGCGCCGGCGACGCCGCCGTCAGCACCGCCGCAGTGGCCCACCGATGGATGAACGCCATGTGGACCCCGAGGCGGCCGACATCCCAACCCGGACATGCCGCAACCGGCGCGGTCAGCGGGCCGATGGCGAGCGCGGCCACGAAGTCCGCCAGTTCGCGTCGCAGGTGTGCGAGGTGATCCACGGGCCGACAGATTAGGGCCAGATTTGCCGACAGCCGATCTCAATATTTGCACCGGCCTGCCGATTCTTTGCGAGATCGGCGTGAATCCCGAGAGGAGCCGTCGACACATGCAGACCGAGCCACACACCTACACATCGTCATCCGAGACGGGTCCGCTCGTCATCACTGCGGCGGACCGTACCGAGGCCGAGCGACAGGTCAATGCTGCGTCGCGTGGCGTGATCCCGGCCGGCATCACGCTGTATCTCATCTTGTCGATTGCGACCGCCGCGTTGACGCGGTTGTTGCCCGAACAGTCGGTCTTCGTCGAGCAGGCCATGACATCCGCGCTCGTCATCGTCATCTGTGCGCCGGTGCTGTGGGCATTCGCAACGAAAGCGAAGGAAAAGGGTCTGCGTCAATGGGAAGAGATGTACGCCCGTGAGCGGCGCTTCCGCGAAGCCGTGCAGCGACGCGAATTCGAAACCCAACTCGCCAATGCCCTCGACATGGCCGACACCGAGGACGAAGCACTCGAGGTGACTCGGTTGGCCATCGAATCACTGACGCCCGATATGCGCACCGCGTTGTTGCTCGCTGACAACAGCCACGCGCACCTGCGTACGATCATCGCGTCCGGCGGCAACGCTGCTTTCGCCGGTTGCCCAGTCGAATCGCCCCATCGCTGCATCGCAGCGCGGCGCGGTCAAACGCAGACGTTCCCCGATTCTCGCGCCCTCGATGCCTGCCCGAAGCTGCGCAATCGACCTGAAGGAAACTGCGGCGCGGTGTGCGTACCCGTGGCGATCGCCGGCCGCACCGTGGGTGTCCTGCACGTGGTGCACGGCGAGGACGAGCCGCCGGTCTCGGTCGAGACGGTCAAACACCTCGAGATCGTGGCCAAACAGGTCGGTGGCCGCATCGGCACCCATCGCACGATGAGCGAGACGCAAGCGGCCGCGAGCACTGACTCGCTGACCGGCCTGCTCAATCGGCGAACGCTCGAGAACAAGGTGCGGGCGCTGCAAGACGCCGGCACTCCGTTCGCCGTCGTCATGGCCGATCTCGACCGCTTCAAGCTCGTCAACGACACCCACGGCCATCAGGCCGGCGATCGCGCGTTGCGTTCGTTCGCCTCGGTCATGAAGGCGACGTTGCGACCGCAGGATCTGATTTCTCGATGGGGCGGTGAGGAGTTCGTGCTCGTGTTGCCCCACGCCAGCGAGAGCGACGCCCTCGGCGCGTGCGAACGGATCCGGGAGAATCTGGCCCTCGCGTCCCAGCGCGGTGACCTCGACACGGTCACGGTGAGCCTGGGCATCGCCAGCGACCTCCGCGGCGACTTCAGCGAGGGCCTCCAGCGCGCGGACGCCGCGCTCCACGAGGCCAAAGCGCTCGGTCGCAACCGATCCGTCGTCTACGTAGGTCAGGAATCGCGTTCCCCGGCGGGAGTGCTGCCCGATTGAGGTACGCACACCCGGCGGCGCCCGCCGACGACCACCGATACAGGGCTCAAGGCCGGCGCTCTACAGCCGAAGAGAACACGGTGAAGTGGTGGAGATGGACTTCGGGCGCTGCGATCGCCCTGGCGCTGCTCAGCCGGGCATTCTCCGCGGAGTGGCCATCAGTCATCATCCTCGAGCTCGGCGCAGCGGTCGCGGTGATCGCCGCCATCGTCGCCGTGCGCAAGAGCCCCGCGAACACAGCGGGCCCGAGCGGCCCTGCAGAGCGGGCAGCGGGATGGGCGCTCGTCGTCGGCGGGCTCGTCTGTTGGTGGTTCGGCGATCTCGTCTTCGACTTCTTTCGCCTGCGAGACGGCGAAATCCCGGCGGTCTCACTCGCCGACGCGCTATACCTCCTCGGCTACCCGTTGATGGCCCTCGGCTGTGTCCGACTCATTCGACAAGAGCGCGTGCCCGGTGTGCGCGACGGGTTGCTCGATGGCATTGCCTTCGGTAGCGCGGCGTCGCTTGCCGCGTGGCGATTCCTCGTCGAGCCGACACTCGTCGATGGCGTGACAACGGCGGAACGGGTGGTGCTCGCGGCGTATCCGCTCGGTGACGTGCTGTTGCTTGCACTCGTCTCGTGGCTGGCGCTGATCCCCGGCCGCGATCGTCGTCCCGCGCGCATCCTCGCGGGCTTCCTCGGCGCGATCTTCTTGGTGGACATTGCGTACGCCATCGCGACACACAACGATTCGACCGAGGTGCTTCGGTGGCTCGACGCCGCGTACCCCGCGGCGTACACATTGGCCGCGGTCGCGATGATGCAGAAGGTGCACCGATCCTCTCCGCGGGTCGAAAGCGGACTGCACCCCGCGCGAGTTGTGTTCCTCGGGCTCTCACTCTGGCTGATCCCCGTGCTCACGATCGCCACGTTTGGAGTGAAAGTCGATCGGTCGGTAGTGGCGATGCTCGCCAGCGCCGCGACGACCGCCGCGGTGCTCGCCCGCTTCGTCTTCGTCGTGCGCGACCGTGATCGCGCGCGTCAAGACCTGATCCACGTCGCATCGCATGATCCGCTGACCGGTCTCGCCAACCGTCGGCTCTTCATGGAGCGACTCGATCACGCCTGTGCCGATCGGGGCCGCCAGGCGGCGCTCATCTTCATCGATCTCGACGGGCTGAAGGTCGTGAACGATCGCTACGGCCACGATATCGGCGACCTCGTGTTGATCGAGGTCGGGCGGCGCCTCACGCTGCATGCGCCGTCGGCGTTTCTGTCTGCGCGCCTCGGCGGCGACGAATTCGCCATCGTGTGCGACGACGTGTCGGGCGGATTCTCCGCGCAAGATCTCGCCGATCGTCTGCTCGTCAGCCTGCGGGAGGATCCGCTGCAACTCGCGGACGGAACGAAACTGGGGATCACCGCCAGCGTGGGGGTCGTGACGTTCGCCGGCGGCTCCGCCAACGCCGAGGCGTTCATCAAGCACGCGGACGACGCGATGTACGAAGCGAAACGGGCCGGCGGCGACCGCCTCACGGCCCGCGTCTGGCAGCGCGACGAACTCATCGTCCCCACCCTCTGACTCGCCCCCGACGCCGTCCGGGTACAGTGCGGGGCTTGATCGAGGATGACCGCGCGGTAGTGGACGACGTCAGGCGGTGCTTCTTCGACTACGAGGCCGCGCTGGTCGCGCAAGATCACGCGGCGCTCGACGGTTGGTTCTGGGACGACGCACGGGTGGTTCGCTTCGGCATCGCCGAGATTCAATACGGCGCGCGGGCGATCGCCGAATGGCGCACGCGATCACCGCATGTCGGCGACGACCGCACGCTGCGCAACGTGCAGGTGCTGCCGCTCGGCGGCGATCTTGCGGTAGTGACCACCGAGTTCGTGCGCGACGACGCAGTGTTGCTCGGACGCCAGACACAGGTGTGGGCGCGCAGGGATGGGCAATGGCGCATCGCACACGCGCACGTCTCGAGCGTCGACGCCGAGACATGCCGAGTGACGGGGCAACCAGTCACTGATTGATCACCATCGATCAACTATTGCGAAAGAAAGCCGCGAGCAGATCGCCGCCGTGCCGTCACATGGGGGCAACAAACGGGTAACTGCCGGCTTTTAGTTTCCTGCTGGTGGATACCGGGGCGAATACTGCGCTGTATACGGTCGAGCGCGAGGTCGACGCGCCGCCCTCGACGGTCAGCCTCGCGACCGACACCTACGAAGCGCTCAAGCGAGCGATCGTCGTCGGCCACTACCGCCTCGGCGCCCGCCTCGCCGAGGAGCGCCTGGCCCGCGACTACGGCGTCTCGCGCACACCGGTACGCGAAGCGCTGGTGCGATTGCACGTCGACGGGCTGGTCACGCGCCATCCCGATGGTGGTTGGACCCCGACGGTGCCGAATCTGGGCGTCGTGCGTGAGCTCTACGAAGTGCGGATCTCGCTCGAGATCGGCGCGCTGCGCCTGCCGCGCCGCCGCGGCGAGAGCCACGACCGCCGGCTACTCGAAGACCTTCGCACCGATTGGCAGGAATTGGCCGACGACCCGCCACCACCGGACCCCGCGTTCGTGTTGTCGGACGAGGCTTTTCACGTACGACTGGCCGAGGCCGCGGGCAACCGCGAGCTGGCCGACATGTTGCGGCGCGTCAACGAACGCATCCGCGCGGTGCGCATGCGCGACTTCGTGACGCTCGAGCGCATGTCTCGAACGATCGCCGAGCACCTGTCGATCACCGACGCCGTCATCGACGGCGACATTGATCGAGCGTGCAACGCATTCGAACACCACCTCGGCAAGTCGCTCGAGGTGGTCGAACAACGAGTCGCGCAAGCGGTTCTGGCAATGGCGGTGGAGCAATGACGACAGCAACAGCACCGACGGTGGTCCTCGAGGCCAAGGCACTGACGGTTCGCTTCGGCGAAGTGATCGCCAACGACTCGGTCGACTTCGACGTGCGCGTCGGCGAAGTGCATGCCGTGCTCGGTGAGAACGGCGCCGGCAAGAGCACGCTGATGAAGCTGCTGTATGGCGTGTACCACCCAGCGTCGGGCGAGCTGTTGATCGACGGCGCGCCGGTACAGCTGCATTCACCGGCCGATGCCCGGCGCTTCGGCGTCGGCATGGTCTTCCAAGACCTTCGGCTCGTGCCCGCGTTGACCGTCGCCGAGAACGTCGCGTTGGTGTTGCCGAAGTCGTGCAAGCATCGCCGCGGCGCCGCGCTGCGGCGAGCCATCGTCGAGGCGTCCGAGCGCTATGGCCTCGCCGTCGAGCCCGGGGCCACCGTGCGCACGCTGTCGATCGGCGAACGCCAGCGGGTCGAGATTCTCAAGGTGCTGATGGCGGGGGCTCGGGTCGTCATCCTCGACGAACCCACGAGCGTGCTCGCACCGCAAGAGGTCGACGCGCTGTTCGCCGAGATCGAGGAGCTCAAACAACAAGGCCTGTCGTTCGTCATCATCACCCACAAGCTGCGTGAAGCACGCGCCGTGTCGGATCGGGTAACCGTGATGCGCCAAGGCCGCGTCGTGGTGCGCGGCGAACCGACGTCGGCATTCGACGACGAGAGCCTCGTCCAGGCCATGGTCGGTCGATCGGTGCAGTCGTTGCGCGATGTGCGTTCGTCGACCACGACGAAGCATTCCGACGACACCGTGCTCGAGTTGCGCAACGCGCGTGTTCGCGGCGACCACGGCGCCCTGTCGTTGAAGGGCGTCGACCTCTTCGTTCGGCGCGGCGAGCTCGTCGGTGTCGCCGGTGTCGCCGGCAACGGGCAGCGCGAACTCGTCGAAGCCGCGCTCGGGCTGCGCGCGCTCGAGTCGGGCACGCTGCACATCGCGGGTCAAGAGCTGCGCCGAGTCGATCCGCGGCGAGCGTTGCGCCTCGGTTGCGCGGCGATCCCCGAAGATCCGAAGACCGAAGCGGTGGTGCCCGGGCTGTCCGTGCTCGAACACTTGGCGCTGGGCAGCCTCGACAGCTTGCGGCGTGGCGTCGGCATCGACTGGAAGCGCGCGCGCATCTTGGCGTCCTCGCTCGATACGTCGACCGAGCTTCGGCTCGCCGCGCCCGCACGGGCGATGGCGACACTGTCGGGCGGCAACATCCAACGGGTCATCCTCGCTCGCGCACTCGGCGAACAGCGCGCCCTCGTAGTCGCCGCGTATCCCGCGCGCGGTCTCGACATCGCCACGACGCGCCGCACACAAGAGCTGTTGCTCGAACAGAGAGCGGCCGGCGCCGGCGTGTTGATGGTGAGCGAGGATCTCGACGAACTGATGGAGATGTCGGATCGCATCGTCGTACTGCACCACGGCGAAGTTGCCGGCGTGGTCATCCCGTCACAGGTCGATCGCTATCAGATCGGCCGCCTCATGCTGGGAGCGGCGGCGTGACCGCGATCGCACCGACCGACACCGTCGCCGACGTCACCGCTCTGCCGACCGCGAGCCGCGCCCGGCAATCACTAGATGTCGTGTCGCTCGCCCGCCGCCTCAGCTCGTGGCTGATCGCGTTGGCGTTGTTCTGCCTACTCGTCGCCATCAAGGGCAAGAATCCATTTGCGGCACTGTGGGACATGGTGCACTCCACGGCCGACTCGCGGTCGATAGGCGACGTGCTCGTGCGAGCAACGCCATTCGTACTCGCCGGCTTGGCCGTGGCGATCCCCGCACGCGCCGGCATGGTCAACGTCGGCGGCGAAGGTCAGATAGTCGTCGGTGCGGTAGCGGCCGCGGGTGTCGGCTTGGCCATCGACCAAGACGTCAACGGCGCCGTCGTGATCGTGTTGATGTTGCTCGCATCGGCCGTGGCGGGCGCGGCGTGGTCCGCGTTGGCGGCGCTGTTTCGCACGGCGCTCAAAGTGCCCGAAGCAATCACCACGTTGTTGCTCAACTACGTGGCGTTCGATCTCATGCTCTATCTGATCTACGACGCGTGGAAGGACCCCAACGGTACGGGCCAACCGACCAGCCGACCGTTGGCCAAGGGCGCGCACCTGCCGATCATCTACGGCAACCGGGTGCACCTCGGCATCGTCATCGCAGCCGGGGCCGCAGTCTTGATCTGGCTCGCGCTCAACCGCACGAGTTGGGGATTCCGCTTGCGCGTCGTCGGTGGCAACGGTGAGGCCGCACGGCGCGCCGGGTTGCCGGTGAATCGCCTCATGATGTCGGCGATGGCCGCCGGTGGTGCGCTCGGTGGCGTTGCCGGCATGGTGCACTTCTCGGGCGCCGAGTTCAGCCTGCGCCAAGGGATGACCGCCGGATTCGGCTACACCGCGTTCCTCGCCAGCTGGCTCGGCCGTCATCAACCGCTCAAGGTGGTTGTCGGTTCGCTGCTGTTGGCGTTCTTGGCGGTGGGCGGAAGCAGCTTGCAGATCGATTCGGAACTTCCCGCCGCGACAGTGAACGTGCTCATGGCGTTGGTGTTGCTGGCGGTACTCGTCAACACCGCCGCGCGGGGACGAACCAGAGGAGCCACGACATGAACCTGTTCCTCGAAGTGTCGACCGGCGCGGTACGCGGCGGGACGTCGATCCTGTTCGCGGCGCTCGGCGAGACCATCGCCGAGCGCGCCGGCGTGATCAACCTCGGTACCGAAGGCTCGATGCTGGCCGGTGCGCTGACGGCGTACGCGGTCACCGCGCAGACCGGCAGCCCGTGGGTCGGCGTGTTGGCCGGCGCATTGGCCGGAGGGCTGATGGCGCTCGTGCACGCGGTCATGGTCGTGCGCTACCGCACCAATCAGTTGGCGACCGGGCTCGTCGTGTTGTTTCTCGGGCTGGGATTGACGTCACTGTTCGGCGCGTCGTACGTGAGCGAGATCATCAAGCCCTTCAAGACGTGGAAGGTGCCCGGACTCGGCTCCATCCCTTGGGTCGGTGACATCTTCTTCAACCAAGATCCGCTCGTCTACCTCTCGTACTTCGCGGCGCCCGCCGTTTGGTGGCTGCTGTATCGCACACGCGCCGGGCTCTTGTTGCGGTCGGCCGGCGAGCAGCCCGATGCGCTTTCGGCCTACGGCTACTCGCCGAGCATGGTGCAGATCCTCGCGGTGACCGTCGGCGGCATGTTCGCCGGCATCGGCGGTGCACAACTTTCGACTGCCTACGCCAACGCGTGGTTCGAGAACATGACGCAAGGCCGCGGTTTCATCGCAGTGGCTCTGGTCATCTTCGCGGCATGGGATCCGATCAAAGCCGTGTTCGGTGCCTATCTCTTCGGTGCCGCGCTGGCGTTGGCTCCGGCGTTGCAAGCCCGCGGCTACGGCCTCAACCAATTCGCGCTCGACGTGTTGCCGTACGTGATGACGCTGCTCGCGCTCGTCCTCTTCGGTCGCAAACGGGTCGACCACGCGCCCGAAGGACTCAAGTCCGTATTCGAACTCGCTCCGTCCAGCTGACGCCGGACGGAAACCAGATCGCCTCCCCGCGAAAACCCAACTCAGGAGACAAATCACGATGCGACGAATCAGAGCGCTTTCTCTCATCGCCGCGCTGGCGTTGATCGGCGCGGCGTGCGGCGGTGACGACAAGGCGGCGGATACCGGGAGCTCGACTCCTGTAGCCACCAACGCGATACCCACGTCCGTAACGGGTCCCGGCACCGGAGGCAAAGCCGTCGGCTTCATCTTCGTCGGCCCCAAGGACGACTTCGGCTACAACCAAGCGGCGTACCAAGGCAGCCAGGAACTGAAGAAGGCCTACCCGAGCCTCGACATCCTCACCGCCGAGAACGTTCCCGAGAACGACAGCGCGACACAGGTCATGGAAGACATGATCGCCAAGGGTGCGAAGATCATCTTCGCGACGAGCTACGGCCACAAGGATCCGGGTCTCAAGGTCGCCGCGGCGCATCCCGACGTCGTCGTCGTGTCGCAAGGCAACTTCGTCGAAGGCAAGATGGCCGCGAACTTCGGCACGTACTTCGGCACCGTGTACGAGCCCGTCTATCTCGCGGGCATCGCGGCCGGCAAGGCGACCAAGAGCAACAAGCTCGGCTACGTCTACGCGTTCCCGATCCCACAGACGCTGGCCAACATCAGCGCGTTCGAGCTCGGTGCGAAGTCGGTGAACCCCGAGGCGAAGACCTACGTGGTGAATACGTCGAACTGGTGTGATCCGGCCAAGCAGGCCGAAGCCGCGAACAGCTTGATCTCACAGGGTGTCGACGTGTTGACACAGCACCAGGACTGCACCAAGACCGTGATCGCGACCGCCGAAGCGAAGGGCGCGATGACCGTCGGCTATCACGCGGACGCCTCTGCGCTCGCGCCAAAGGGCTGGCTCACGGGCTCGGAGTGGAAGTGGGGCCCGATGTACACCGACATCGTCAAGACGATCGTCGAGGGCAAGTTCACCGGCTCGAAGTACAACGCCAACTATCGCGTCGGCTACAAGGACGGCGAGAACCCCTTCATCCAGTCGAAGTTCGGTGCGAGCGTCACTGCAGATACGCAGAAGTTGGTTGCTGATGCGAAGACGAAGATCTCGGCTGCCACTGGCTCGCCGTTCGTCGGTCCCCTCAAGGATCAAGACGGCAAGGAATTGATCGCCAGCGGCAAGGTCCCGACCTATGACGAGGTCGAGAAGATCTTCTCCTCGAGCTTCGTCGATGGCGTGGTCGGAAAGATCCCCAAGTCGTGAGCTGACCCGTCGCCGTGTGCCGGCCGATGGTCGCGCTCCCATCGGTCGGCCCACGGCCAACCAGCAAAGCACACAGCCCCTACCGCTCCACTCTTTCTCTGCAGGTCCCGAGGCATGTTCGTCGAAGCTGATCCTTACCCCTGGCCCTACGACGGTTCACTCGTCACGGACCGGCTCGCGGTCGTCATCTGCGGCGCGCAGAAGTGGTTCTACGATCGCACGGCACAGCCCAACGACGCGCTCGATCGCGTCGCCCGCATCGTCTCGCTGTTGCGGCCGATGGGTGCATCGATCGTCGCGATACGTCATGGCTCCGACCACCCACACCAAGTGCGGCCGGTGCTACCCATCATCGGATCGGCCGACCACGAACTGATCATCGATCCGTCGGCAACCACCGTCGTCATCGACGCCGCGGGGATGGATGCCTTCTACGGCAGCAGCCTCGACGCCTACCTCCGCGCCCGTGGCATCGACACGTTGATCCTTCTCGGCCTCGGGTTGGAAGGGCCGATCCATTCGACGATGCGCGCCGCGAACGATCGTGGCTATGAGTGCCTTCTCGTCTCCGATGCATCCGCCCCGCACGTGCCCGGCCTCGTGCGGGCATCGCTGTCGACCATTGCGTATTCCGGCGGGATCTTCGGTGCTTTTGCATCAACCGCCGCCGTGGTCGGTGGGTGCGCCGGCCTGGCACCAAATCCGACCTATTCAGGAGCCCTCCCGTGATTGACCCTGACGCCCGCTATTCGACGATCGACTCCGATCCGTACCCCTGGCCCTACGACGGCGTCATCGATCCGCGCCACACCGCGCTGGTGCTCATCGACTGGCAGACGGATTTCTGCGGGCCCGGTGGCTACGTCGACGCAATGGGTTACGACCTGAACTTGACCCGTTCGGGATTGGCCCCGACAAAGTGCGTACTCGATGCCGCACGAGCGCGTGGCTTCACCATCATCCACACGCGCGAAGGTCATCGTCCCGACCTGTCCGACTGCCCACCCAACAAACTGTGGCGGTCCAAGCGCATCGGCGCCGGCATCGGCGACGACGGGCCCTGCGGTCGCATGCTCGTGCGCGGCTCACCGGGTTGGGACATCGTGCCCGAGGTCTATCCCATCGACGGCGAGATCGTCATCGACAAGCCGGGCAAGGGTTCGTTCTACGCGACCGACCTCGATCTCATCTTGCGCACGCGTGGCATCACGCATCTGATCATCACCGGCATCACTACCGATGTGTGCGTGCACACCACGATGCGCGACGCCAACGACCGTGGCTACGAGTGCCTGTTGCTCACCGACTGCACCGGCGCCACCGACTACGACAACTATCTCGCGGCGCTCGAGATGGTGAAGATGCAAGGCGGCGTGTTCGGTGCCGTTGCACCTTCCACCGCGCTGCTCGCCGCGTTGGGAGCGTGACGTGACCGCAATCGATCCGCGGCCCACGGGTAGCACCGCACGCGAGGCGTTCGCCGCTTCGGCGCGGGTACTCGCCGGCTACGAACCGAGTCGTCCGTCGCTCGCGCCGTCGATCACGTTTCGACCGTTGCCCGGGCCGCCCCTGCCGCCGCGCCGTCCGCACGACGACGGCGCACCCCCGTCGTCGATCACGTCGCCACTGATCGGCGCCCGCGACGCGATCGCGGCAGGCACGTCGAGCGCCCGCGACATCCTCGAGAGCTGTCTCGACCGAGTCGCCGCACTCGACGAGCCATTGGTCGCCTTCGCGACCTTGGACATCGACGGCGCGCGCCGAGCGGCCGACGCGTGCGACGAACACTTTCGCAAGAGCGGCCCCAGCGGACCCCTGCATGGCGTGCCGCTCAGTGTCAAGGACGTGATCGACGTCGCCGGCCTGCCGACTCGATGCGGATCGCTCGCATACCTCGATCGTCCGCTGCGCGACGCCGCGAGCGTGGCGCGCTTGCGCGCCGCGGGCGCAGTGATTGTCGGCAAAGCCACCACCCACGAATTCGCGCTGGGCGTGACGAACCCGCAGAGCCGCAACCCACACGACCCCACGCGTATACCGGGCGGCTCGAGCGGGGGATCCGCCATCACCGTGGCCACCGGCATGGCATTCGGCTCGTTGGGCACCGATACGCGCGCGTCGATTCGTGTGCCCGCCGCGCTGAGCGGGGTCGTCGGGTTCAAGCCGACGTTCGGAGCGATCCCTACCGAGGGCGTCGTGCCCCTCTCGTGGACGATGGACCACGTGGCGCCGATGGCGAGCACCGTGCCTGACACCGCCACGTTGTTACAAGTGCTGACACAGGACGATCGCACGAGCTCGTGGCTCGACGCGCGCGTCGACGGTTGGCGCATCGGCGTCGCGCAATCGACACTCGACGGTTGCGATCCCGAGGTTGCAGCCGCGTTCCTCGACACACTGAGTGTGTGCCGCTCGTTGGGTTGTCGCATCGTCGAGATCGACTCGCCGACCGATCATGACCTCGAAGACGCGAACGCCGCCGGCCTGATCGTCAGTCGTAGCGAAGCCGGAGCATTCCATCGCGCTCGACGAGGCGAACTCGATCGGTATTGGCCCGAGGTCGGCGAACAGATCGACGAGTCATACCGCGTGCTCGCCGTCGACTACCTCGACGCGCAACGCTTGCGCGTGGATCTCGGCCATCGACTGCTCGACGTATTCGACGTGATCGACATCGTCGCCATGCCGACGGTCCCCGTGTTGGCTCCACCGATCGACGATTTCGCGCGCTATCTGATGGTGCTGTCGCGCAACGCGATCCCGTGGAGTTTCCTCGGCTTCCCCGCGCTGTCGACGCCGTGCGGGCGTTCACTGTCGGGCCTGCCCATCGGCGCCCAATTCGTGGCGCCTCCGGGCCATGACGGACCGGTCATTGCACTCGGTGCTGCGTTCGAACGCGAGCGCGGCGCCTGGTAACCGCGGAGGATCCGCGCTGTCCGACCTGGGGAGGCGGGACGGCGCGGATCCATCCGTGCCCACCCGTTTAGGGGGGGTTGACAGTCCGACACAAGAGGTCCACCATCAATGGTGACTTGCTCGTTGAAACGGGGAGGTACCGAATGCCCACAACCGTTCCATCCACAGGTGATGCTCCACCCGGCTGAGTTAGCGGCGGTGATCGCCGGACGTCGCAGACTGCCACCCGGGTGCTTCCAACCGAGAGCCGTGCCTCAGAGCCGGCACCGCTGAGCCGCAGTGCGTGCATCTCGCTGACGACCGCATCGTCCCGTCGGTACATCAGACAAAAACACGTGGGCCCCGAGCGAATGACGCTTCGGGGCCCATGTGGATTTTGGGGGGACTGCCAGAGGTCGTACTGGCTCGGCTTGTACTGGCTCGGGTCAGCGGTCGTAGGCGGTGCGCCGCTCGGCGATGGTGCGCAATTCGGCAGAGATACGGGCGCTGTCGTAGCCGGCGCTGCCGCCTCGATCGATCGAGCGGGCCAGTGTCCGCACCGCCGCCCTGAGCCGGGCCAGCACGGGAGTCGCTGTTGGTTTCTTCATAAGACTGACTATAGTTCAGTTAGTCCTTTCACGCAACTGATTTCGTTCCGTAATTGAACCCGCTGGTAGGATGGCCCGTATGAAACGTCGGTCCTTCGAGGACATGAACTGTTCGGTCGCTCAGGCGCTCGAGATCGTGGGCGAGTGGTGGACGCTGCTCATCCTGCGTGATGCGTTCGTCGGCATCCGTCGCTTCGACGACTTCCAAGCGCGCCTCGGCATCTCGCGCAATGTTCTTACGACGCGCCTCGACGCGCTCGTCGAACACGGCGTGTTGCAGCGAGTGCAATACAGCGAACACCCGCCACGCGACGAGTACCGCCTGACGCCCAAGGGGCGGGGCTTGTGGACGGTGCTCCACGCGCTGCGCCAGTGGGGCGACGAATGGGTCGTCGGCACCGAGAAGGCGTCGATCGTGATGCTGCACGAAGACCATCAGTCGACCACCGAACTCCACTGCCGCCAGTGCGGCGACAAGCTCGGCATGCGCGACGTACGGCTCGTGCCCGGGCCCGGTGCCGATGAAAGCACCGCGCTGCCGCCGCGCGTGCGGGCGCAGACCCAGCCGCAGCCTCAGGCGACGTGATCGTCCGGAGGAGCGACTGCTTCTCCGATGAGCACCGTCTTGAGCACCTTGCCCGACGCGTTGCGCGGTAACGGCTTGGCGCGGTGCTCCCACAACGTGGGCACTTTGTAGGGCGCCAACACTTCGCCCACCCAGCGCGCCAGATCTTCGGTGTCGATACTTGCGTCGGGCTCGGCGCCCGCCGTTGCCACGACGATGGCTTTGACAACTTGGCCGAGCACCGGATGATCGACGCCGACGACGGCCGACTCGGCGATACGAGGATGTGCGTCGAGCCGACGTTCGACTTCGATCGGGTAGATGTTCTCGCCGCCGCGGATGATCATGTCGCGCGCTCGCGAGTTGATGGTGAGCATGCCGCCCTCGATCCGGCCGATGTCACCGGTCGCGAGCCAACCCTGCCCCTTGAGTGTCCTTCCCGTTGCATCGGGGTCGTTCCAGTAGCCCAACATGTTGTACGCGCTGCGCACGTGCACTTCGCCTTCGACGCCGTCGGGCACCGGCTGGTCGCGTTCGTCCCAGATCTGCACCTCACACGTGGGATTCAGGCGCCCCGCTGACTCGGGCATCGCGTCGTACTCTGCGCCGGAGTTGGATGACACGGCCGCGACGGTTTCGCTCGATCCGTAACCGTTGGCCATGTTGTTGCCGATGGACGGGAATGCGCGCTGGATCTTGCTGCGCGACGCAGGGCTCGTCGGGCCACCACCGAAGCTGATCATGCGGATGCACGACGTGTCGTAGTCGGAGAAGCGCGGATGCTCGATCACGCGCATGCCGAGCCCGCCGACCGGTGCCCACGATGTGATGCGCTCGCGTTCGATGATGCGCAGCACGTCCTCTTCGTCGAAGCGCCCTTCGCGCAATACCAGCCGCATGCCACTCGACAACCCGAGGATGATGCCGGCGAACAAGCCCGACACATGGAACATCGGGGAGGTCAGCAACGTGACCGTAGGACCGGTCGGAGCCGGCGCGGGTGGCTCGCCTTGTAGCTGCGCGGCACGAGCCTTGACCGCGCCGTTGCAGAAGTTGACTTGCACGAAACCGACCAATCCACGGTGCGAAACGACCGCACCTTTTGCGCGCCCGGTGGTCCCGCTGGTGAACAAGATGACTGCAGGGTCGTCCTCGTCGATCGGCGTGGACGGCAAGGGCTCCGATGGGGCGTAGGTCGCGAGCGCCTCGAACTCTGCCTCGAACTCGATGACGGGCGCACCGAGATCGATATGTGCGACGCGCGCAAGGCGACGAGAGTCGCCGAATACGATTGCGGGAGCGGTGAGATCAGTGGCATGGCGCACCTCGTCGACGGTCCACCATCCGTTGTACGCGGTGACAACAGCACCGAGGCTGACCGCGGCCCAGAACAACACTGCGTAGTCGGGACGATTCGCCGAGAATATGGCGACACGATCACCCTTTTGCACGCCGTAGCGGTCACGCAACGCCGCGGCAACCGACGCTGAGCGAGCAAGGTTGTCGGCGAAGGTCAGCGTGTGTTCGCCCATGGTGAAGTAGCCGGCGTCGCCGTGGCGCGCGGACGACATCAACATCTCGCGCAGGCTGCGTTGGCGCTGTGCGAAGACGGAGACCGGCACTCCGAGCACGTCTTCGACGACGACCGCGAACGGCGCGCCGGGCGCCGTCACTTCTTCTAAAGCCTTCGCGCGCACATCCATGGTCACTCGAGCCGTCTCGGTGTCTGCAAAGAGCCGAGTTGTGAGATGTCGCGCGGAAAGACCAGCGACAACGTCCAGTCGGTCACCACCCGCGCTTTGCGACTGAAGCCAGGGAGCGTCAGCAGGTGATAGCTGCGTCCCATCCACCAGGCAAGCGGGCCGGTGAAGCTGAGCTGTTTCACCTGCGCGGCGCCCCGCCAACGCCCGAGCGTCACCGCGAGGCCGCGGTTGCGATAGCGAAAGTGCCTGCGGGTGCCGATACCGAAGTCCGCCGCGGCATTGATCGCAGCTACACGGCCCTCGCGCAGCGCGTGTTGCGCGGTTTCGGGGCTGGTGCCGCCTTGGGGATCGGGGACCGCCGCCGCGTCGCCGAGGACGTACGTGTTGGGGAACCCGTCAACGGCGAGGAACTTGTCGACGATGACGCGGCCGCGCTCGTCGAGGGGCAGCCCGAGGCCGGCAACGAACGGCGACGGCCGCTGACCCGCGGTCCACACGATGGTCTCGCTGCGGTACGGCGCAACATCAGCACCCTCGAGAGTGACGAGCTTGTCGACACACGACGCGAGACGGCTCTCGGTGTAGACCTCGATACCGCGCTTGCGCAGGACTCGTTCGGTGTAGCGCGCCAGCGTGGGCTGGATGCCCGGCAGCAGCGTGGACGTCGCTTCGACCAACACCCACCGCATGTCGACGACGCGCAGCTTTGGGTACAAACGCAGCGCGTCGCGTGCCATCGACTCGAGTTCGGCCAAGGCTTCGACACCGGCGTAGCCACCTCCGATGAACGTGAACGTGAGCAACGCGCGTCGTCGCGACGCGTCGGTCGCCGCGTTGGCTGCCTCGAGCTGCGCCAGCACGTTGTTGCGCAGCCAGATCGCATCGGCGAGCGTGCGGAAGCCGACGGCGTGGTCGACCAGGCCTGGTATCGGCAACACCCTCGCCGCTGAACCCGGCGCGAGGATGACAGAGCGAAATGAGATGGACGTGCGCAAACCGGCTTCGTCGACCAACTCGGCAGTGCGCGCCGTGAGATCGAGCGAGGCGGTGGCGCCCGCCACGATGTCGGTGCGGCGCAGGAACTCGCGCAACGGGATGACCGAATGGCGGGGCTCGATCGTGCCCGACGCCGCCTCGGGTAGCAGCGGCGAGAACAACAAGAAGTTGTCGGGAGCGACGAGCAACACGCGCTCGTCACGATGACGCAGCCGCCGCTCGAGCTCGCGCGCCGCGAATGCGCCACCGAACCCGCCGCCCACGATCAAGACGTCGTACTGAGTAGCCGTCATTCCGATTCTCGCCACCGACCAACAATAGACTCGACCGATGCCGAATATCCCCGCCGTCAGCGACCCGGCCAGTGTGGCGGCGCGGGTCGGCGACGGGTGTGCCGTCATCGTGCCGATCGCAAACGGCGAACCACTGTCGCTGATTGCCGCGCTCGACGATCGCGGCGGTCAGACGCAGGGTGTCACCGTCCATCAGATGCATGCGCTGCACGATCATCCGTATCTGCACGCGGTGCACGGCGACCGCTTGCGCCACATCTCGTACTTCCTGTCGCACGTCACGCGTCCGGCGTTCCGCGCGGGCACGGTTGATTTCATGCCGGCCAACTTCAGCGAGATCCCTCTCGTTCTGTCGCGATTGACCCAGCCCAGGGTCGTCTTTGCCGCGACGTCGCCGCCCGATCGGCACGGCTACGTGTCCCTCGGGACCAACGCCGACTACGTGTCACCGTTCATCGGACAGGTGCCGTTCTACGTCGAGGTCAACGCGCAAATGCCGCGCACGTTCGGACGTAACCAATTGCATCTGTCGCAAGTGGCGGCATGGTGCGTGGCCGACCGCCCGCTCGTCGAGATGACACCCAAAGAGCCAAGCGCGGCCGATCTCCGCATCGGTGCGCTGATCGCCGAACGGATCCCCAACGGTGCCACGTTGCAGGCCGGCATCGGGGCCGTGCCCAACGCGGTGCTGTCACTGCTGGGCGATCATCGCGATCTCGGCATCCACACCGAGCTGTTGTCGGACGGCGCGATCGATCTCATCGAGCGGGGCGTCGTCACCGGCGTGCACAAGCGCCGACAGCGGGGCAAGGTCGTGACCACGTTTTGCCTCGGTACGCAACGGCTCTACGACTTCATCCACGAGAACCCGGTGATCGAGCTGGCCCCGGTCGAATACGTCAACGATCCGCGCATCATCGGCACCGAAGATTGCTTCGTCTCGATCAATGCCACCACCGAGGTCGATCTCATCGGTCAGTGCGCGTCCGAGACCATCGCCGGGCAGTACTGGTCGGGCAGCGGCGGGCAAGCCGACTTTGCGCGGGGTGCGATGTACTCCGAGCGCGGGATGGCGTTCGTCGTGTTGCGTTCGAAGACCCACGACGGGATATCGCGCATCGTCGGCCAGCTGTCGCCCGGGTCGGTGGTGACCACCAACAAGAACACCGTCGATCACGTGGTCACCGAACACGGCATCGCCGTACTGCGCGGTCGCACGGTGCGAGAACGGGCGCGGGCGCTGATCGCCATCGCCGACCCTTCGGCCCGCGACGACCTCGAACGCACCGCGCGCGAACTCGGCTACCTCTAGGCGAGGACGCTGCCGGAATCAGGGGCGTAGTTCGAGCACCAAGTTGAACGGTGTGGTCGCGGCGACGCGCGCTCGGGTGAAACCGGCACGGCGGGCCACGTCGATCAAGCGCGCTGGTCCGGCCTGCGCGCCCAGCGCCAGACCGACCTCTTGGGACTGCGAGGCCGGCGTGCAGATCAACGACGACGCGGCGTAGAAGACGCGACCGACGGGATTGAGGTTCTCGTCGACGTCGTCGCCCGCGTAGGGCTCGACCAACAACACGGTGCCGTCGGGCCGCAGTGTGCTGCGGGTGTGTGCGAGGGCGCCGACCGGGTCGCCCATGTCGTGCAGGCAATCGAAGAAGCAGACCAAGTCGTAGTCCGAACCGGTGAACTCTTTGGCCGATGCAACCGCGAACTCGGTGCGATCGGCCACGCCGGCCCGCGCTGCCGTGTCCGCGGCCTCGGCGATCGAAGGCGCGTGGTAGTCGAAGCCGACGAAGTTCGAGTTCGGATACGCCTCGGCCATGATGATCGTCGACGCGCCGTGGCCGCAACCGATGTCCGCCACCGTTGCGCCGGCGCGCAGTCGATCTTCGACGCCCTCGAGTGCGGGGATCCATGCGGCAACGAGGTTCGCGCGATAGCCGGGGCGGAAGAACCGTTCGGTCCCGGTGAACAGGTCGTGATGGTGCTCGTGCCACCCGATGCCGTGGCCGTGGGCGAACGCAGCGGTCAGCTTCTCGTCCGCCTTGGCCGCGGCTGTCACAACCTGGAAGCCGCCCATGACGAACGCGTGGCTGTCCTCGTCGGTGAACAACAGCGCCTGCTCGGCGCCGAGGAAGTAACGCGCGTCGCCGGCGTAGGTGAGGTAGCCGGCCGCGCTCAGTGCGTTCAGCCACTCGCGCACGTTTCGCTCGTTGGTGCCCGTGCGCCCGGCCAACTCGGCCGACGTGATCGGCTGTCCGTCGGCCATCGCCCGGAACAGGCCCAGCCGGTCGCCCACGACGATGAGCGACGACACGAGCACCGCGCCGAAGTCGCCGACCGCCTTTTGCACCAGTTCGTCGACCTTGGCGCCGTCGATCTCGACCGCACCGTCGATATTCATGGTTTGGCTCATGGTCCCTGCCTCTCTCGTTGGGAGGGCCAGCGTCGCCGGTCGGGGTTGCAGGATCACTGCGGCGGGCGCTGCAAACTCACTGCAACCGCGTGCGCAAGAATGACGGCGATGCGGACCCCGACGGTGTACCCCACGGTGGCGGCGATGCTCGCCGACGCGACCGATCGCGTAGAGGTGCGGGCGAGCGATGGAAAATCGGGCTCGACATTCGAGCGGCTGCGCATCCAAGGCGAGCGCTACTTCTTGAAGTCGCTGTCGCACGACGAAGACTGGATCATGCGGGTCACCGGCGACCTCGTGCACCGACCGCTGCTTTCGTGGCGCGCCGGGCTCTATCACCAGACGCCCGATTGCATCGACCACACGATCGTCGCGATGGCCGTCGAGGGATCGGGCACGAGTGCGCGGCTGTCGATGCTGATGCACGACATCGGCGAGCATTTGATCCCCGAAGGCGACGACGTCGTTACCCTCGCCGTGCACGAGTCGTTCGTCGATCACATGGCCGCCATGCACGCGCACTTCTGGGGCTGGAGCGACACCGTGGGGCTCATGCCGCTCGCGCACCGGTTCCGGTTCTTCGCGCCCGACAACATCGCGCCCGAACTCCGTCGATCTGATGTCTCGCCGGTGCTCACCGTCGCCGACCGAGGATGGCGGATCTTGGCCGACCGCGCGCCGCAGTTGGCTGCGATCGCCACCACCATTCACGAGGAGCCGCAGTTACTGGCGGACGCGTTGGCGACCACCCCGTCGACGTTCATCGCCGGCGACTGGAAGATGGGCAATCTCGGGCACCACCCCGACGGTCGCACCATCCTGCTCGACTGGGCATACCCGGGCGCCGCACCGGGCGCATGGGACCTCGGTTGGTACCTCGCGCTCAACCGCGCCCGTCTGCCGCAGACCAAAGAAGCGACGATTGCCGGGTATCGCGCCGCGCTCGAGCGCCGAGGCGTCGAGACGGACCCTTGGTTCGACCGCCAGGTCGCGCTGTCGTTGCTCGGCATCGCCGCCTGCTTCGGCTGGGAGAAGGCGCACGGCGACGACGACGAGTTGCACTGGTGGCAGGACCGCGCCGAGCACGCGATGCGTCAACTCACGCGGTGAGCGATGACACCGACGACGATTGCCGAGGCATATTCGCAAACCGGTGCCGCGTGGCAGGCCGGCCCGGGTGCCATCTACGACCGCCTCGCGACGGTGCTCGTCGACGGCGCGCCGAGCGATCTGCGCGATCGACTCGTGCTCGACCTGGGGGCCGGTACGGGTGCCGCCAGCCGAGCCATCTCGGCGGTCGGCGGTATCCCCGTCGCGCTCGATGCCGCATTCGGGATGCTGGCCACCGATCGCACCCGCAGGCCCGCCGCAGTCGTCGGTGATGCGTGCGCGTTGCCACTGCGCGATCGCGCGGTCGAAGCAGTCGTCGCGGCCTTCTCGCTCAATCACCTCGACGACCCGGTGGCCGGCTTGCGCGAAGCGGCCCGCGTCACGCGCCGTGGCGGCGCGCTACTCGCCTCCGCCTATGCCGAAGACGACACGCATCCCGTGAAGGACGCGGCCGAGGCCGCCGCGCGCGCGCACGGATGGGAACCGCCTCCGTGGTATCCGCAGATGCGGGCCGTGGCCGTGCCCAAGCTGGCCACGGTCGAGCGCGCACAGGCGGCGTTGGCCGCCGCCGGCCTGCGCGGCGACGCACGCGCCCTGCGCGTTGCGTTCCCCGAACTCGGGCCCGAGCAGCTGCTGGCGTGGCGTTTCGGCATGGCCCAGTTGGCTCCGTTCGTGGCCACGCTCACCACCGATGCGCGGGCCACGATGATGCGTCGCGCGCGATTGCTGCTCGACGACAGCCAGCAATTGGTGCGTTCGATCATCGTGATCGTGGCGACCGCGTGCTAGTCCCGGCGCGCCGGTCGGCGTCGGGAGGGCGCGGGGTGGGAGGGCACGGGGAAAGAGGGCGGCGGCAACCAAGGGCGGGCCCTACTCATTCTCCGGTGACGAAATGTTGGTCGGGGCAATTCGTCACCGGAGAATGGGAAGGGACCGGTGCACGGGACCGGCTGAGCGACCGCGTGCCCGAGCGACCGACCGATTCAACGGCCGCGCCGCTGGAACTCGCGCGCGATGAGCTCGCGCAGGACCGCCGCATCGGTGCGGGGATCGCGCGCGGCGGCGGTTTCGAGCGCGGACGCGAACGCTTCGGCGGCGTTCCACCATCGGGCGATGCCCGACTGCGACGCGAGTTCGGCGGTGATCAGCCACGCATCGACGCCGGCCACGCTCCCGAGTTCGTGCACGGCGGCGTCGACCGCATCGTGATCGAGCGGCTGATCGGCGGCGGCGGTGACGATCGCCCGTTGCACACGCGCCAGCACGAGGTAGCGCCGCGACCCTCGTCGCTCGGCATCGCGCTCGAGTCGTTCGGCGCGCGCTGCGGCGGCGTCGAGATCGCCGGCGGCGTAGGCGCAACGGCTGTGCATGAGGAGCACCCGTTCGCGTTGATGCCAGGCCATCGTGTGGTGGTCGGCGATGCGTTCGTCGGTGAGATCGACGTGTTGTTGTGCGGCCTGCACGTCACCTCGCCGTAGCGCGAGCTCCGCGAGGTCGAGGTGGGCGTGCGAAACCGGCTCGCCAAGCGTGCCGATCGTCAGATCGAGCGCGCGGGTGCTTTGGTCCTCCGCTCTCGCGTACTGGCCGCTTGCGCACAGCAACCACGATTCGAGGTTCGCGACAACGGCCAAGAACCGCTGGCCGATCTCGCCCGCCCGTAGCGTCACGTCGCGCAGCGCGTCGAGACTCTTGAACGCCCGATCCAACGCGCCCAGCATCCCGTAGGCATGGGCCTGCGCGAACCGCGCATGGATTGGCGCAAACGGATGACCGAGGTGGCTCGCATCGAGCAGCGCACGATCGAGCGCCGGCAGCGCGTCGTCGGCGCGTCCCTGATGCACCCGCAGTGCCCCGAGCCATACGTTGGCAAGCCCGCGCACCGACTCGGGAGCGACCGCCTCGGCCCGCTGCAAGAAATCGTCGGCGGCGGCGAGGTCACCGTGCGAATGCCGGACCCGCCCACTGAGGGCCAACGCGCTCGCTCCGAGACCCGCGTCGCCGGCGCGCCGCACGGCCTCGTCGGCAAGGTGCGACGCGGTGTCGTAGTCGCGCCGGTAATAGGCGATCCAACCGGCGAGCTCGAACGATTCAGCCGACGGATCGAACGCAATCGCCGCCGTAACGTCATCGGCCGCCGCGTCGAGCAGGGATCGCGCCATGCGCACGCGCGCGCGGGCCAAGTGCAACGGCGCCGACGCCGTCAAGCGCAATGCCTCGCTGAGCAACTGGTCGGCCTGCTCGAGATCGTGACGACCCGCGGCGATCGACGCCGCTTCGTGCAGCGCCCGCGCCGCGATGTCGACCTCGCCCGCAAGTCGCGCGTGGAATGCCACCGAGATCGGATCATGCCGACTGCGCCCGAGCAGCGCGCGCGCCACTTGGCGGTGCGTGTACGCACGGCGCGCCGCGGTCATGTCGGCGGCAATGGCCTCTCGCACCAACTCGTGCACGAACGCAAGACCGGTGCCCTGCTCGCACAACACACTCGCCTGCACACCGAGGTCGAGGTGATCGAGCACTGCCACCGCCGACAGGTCCGTCGCCGCCGCGATCAAGTCGACATCGATGCTCATGCCGATCACGGCAGCGGCGCGCAGGCTCGCCCCGGCGGTGCCGAGTGGCGCCAAGCGCGCCCGCATGTTGTCGACGATCGATGGCGGCAACTCGCCCGATTCGTGCGCCGCGAGCTGCGTGAGGAACAACGGATTCCCGTTGCTGCGCTCGTAGAGCTCATCAACGCGGTCATTGCCGATCAGCCGCGCCGCCGACGCGCGGTCGAGCGGTCCGAGCGAGATCACGGTCGCGTCGGGCAACGGATGCGTGGGCGTGGCGCGGCTCGTCGCCAAGACGCGCAGACGGCGACCTCGGCGCATCGCGAAGCGCAACCACGCGAGGGTATTCGCCCCGGCGAGATGGACGTCCTCCACGACGAGTACCACCGGCCGATCGCCGGCGGCGCGTTCGATCATGTCGAGCAGCGATGCGAACAGCACGCTGCGCGCCGCGACGCTGTCGGGCAACGTCGTCGGTTCGAGCGCCGTCGTTGGCAATGACCGCGACTCGACACCGACGAGCGGCCCGATGATGTCGCGGTGCGCGCCGAGCAATTCGCCGACGTCGCCGGGCGACATACCTCTGAGGTAGGTCGCGAGCGCGTCAAGCACGGGTTGCAGCGACAGATCGCGCCCGAGCTCGTCGCACCGACCGAGCAGGATCAGCGCGGACGCTGACGTCGGACGGCTCTGCCATTCTGCGATCAGCGCGGTCTTGCCGATGCCCGCTTCGCCTTCGACGATCACCGCCGCGCCGATACCCGGATCGAGCAACATGTCGAGCTGCGCCAGCTCTCGGTCGCGCCCGAACAGATCGGCGCGTTCGAGCGAGCGCGGCGGAGCGCGGCGGTCGGTTTGTTCACCGGCCAGAAGGATCGTGGTGTGCAGCGACTCTGTCTCGGCCGAAGGACGCACACCGAGCTCACCGGCCAACAACTCGCGTGCGACCGCATAGCGAGCCAGCGCCGAGGCGGGGCGACCGGCATCGGCATGGGCCCGCATCAAGAGTCGCAACGCATGCTCGTCGTAGGGGTCGTGGGTCAGGGCCTCCTCGGCCGGCACCGCCGCCTCGAGCGGTTGACCGCAGCCGAGTAACGCCTCGGCACTGACGAGGCGCACGCGGGCCAACAAGCGCTCGAACCGGGCGCGCTCGAGATCGACCCACTCGCCGTCCTCGTTGGCCAACAATGCCCCCCGCACGAGTTGCAGCGCGGCGAGCGCGGCTGCACTGGCACCGGCGAAGCCGCCCGCGCGAAGGCGCGCCGTCGCGTCGTCGGCGCGGGCATCGAACTCGGCGATGTCCAGCCAATCGGCGTGCAGTGTGTAGCCGGCGTCGACATGGCGCAAGCGCTCGCCCCCGAGCACGGTGCGCAACCGGCTCACCAACACCGCGACCTGATCGGCCGGACGGGCCGGCGCGGCACCGGGCCACAGCGCGTCGATCAACCGGTCGATCGACACCGGCGCGCCCCGGGCAAGTGCCAGCACCTTGAGCAACGTTCGCGCTTTGCGGCTACCGACCGTGTGCTCGGACAAGCCGTCGATCTCGAACGGACCGAGCAGCCGCATGCGCAACAGCGCCACCATCGCCAAAGCATGACACAGCCAGCGCGGCCTAGTGTCTGCGTCGTGGGGATCGGGATCATCGGTACGGGGAACATGGGCGGTGCCATGTGGCAACGCCTCCACGAGCGCAACATCGAGGCCGAGGTTTTCGACCTCCGCCGCGAGACGGCGGCACAGCTCGGTGCGACCGTCGCCGACTCAGCGCAAGCGCTCGTGGCGAACAACGACATCGTGATCTTGTCGTTACCGACCTCGCGCCATGTGCAAGCAGTCGTCGCGGACGCCATCGATGACTTCCGATCCGAAGCACTCGTGATCGACACCACCACGGGGGTGCCGTCGGTCAGCCGCGAGGTGGCGCGCACGCTCGCATCGCGCAACATCCGCTACATCGATTGCGGCATCAGCGGTGGCCCCCACGGCGCCCGCGCCGGCGCGCTCAAGATCATGGTCGGCGGCTCTGACGATGCCCTCGCACTCGCGCAGCCGGTCCTCGAGCATCTCGGCGCGCGCATCTGGCGCTGCGGTGATGTCGGCGGCGGGCACTCGATGAAGGCCGTGCTCAACCTGGCCAATCAGAACAAGATGCTCGTCGAACTCGAAGCGCTGGCACTCGGCGCGAAGAACGGGCTCGATCCCCAAGTCATCGCCGACGTCCTCGATCTCGTCGTGTGGAAGGACTGGCTCTTGGGCGCGGGCGGCCGGCGTCAATTCGGGTTCCCGCTGGCACTGTTCGCCAAGGACTTCGACGTCGCCAACACAGTGGCCACCGACTCGGGCGTCGTGCTTCAACTCGGCGCGGCCGGTCAACAACTGGCACGCCAGCTACGTATCGAAGCGGGCGACGACGCCGACCTCATCGACGCCGTCGCCGTCATCGAGCGGTGGTCCTCCGTCGACTTCGGTCACGGCGACGCATGAAGGATGGTGCGCGATGTCGCATAGTGATCACCCGCTGGCCGGCGTGGCGCCGTATCTCGTCGATCTGACCGATCGGGTCCTGTTCGGCGACATCTGGGAGCGACCGCAACTGTCCAAACGCGATCGCAGCTTGGTCACGATGGCCGTGTTGATGAAGGAATTCCGCGTCGACGAACTGCGCGGCCACATACGTCGGGCGCTCGACAACGGTGTCAGCCGCGAAGAGATCGCGGAGCTCATCGTGCATCTCGCGTTCTACGGTGGATGGCCGGTCGCGGCCAACGCGGTAACGCAGGTGAAAGCGGTATACGACGACCTCGACGCGCAATAGGCCGCGATCCCAATAGTCCGGCGGGACTAGGCCGAATTGACGACACAAGAGACGCGACCGTTGCGCCGATAGAAAACTGTGGAATTGCCAGTGGGACGAGCACCACGTGCGGCGCGGGTCGCCGCGGCGGTATTCGCCGCGGGCCCACCCGCGGCGTTGATCGCCTACTTCAGCAACCCAACCGCGCGCGCCGAAGTGCACCTGTTGAACGTCGTCGGTACCGGCATCGCCCTCGGATTGTTGGGTCTCGTCTTTCTGGTCGTGCCGTGGGAACGTCTCCCGTCACGCGCCATTCTTCTCATTGCGCCCGCGGCCGCGATGGCGGCCATCGTCTCGGACATGACCGAACACCACTTGCGGCAATCGACGCTTGGTCTGACGATCACGATCATCGTCTTACCGTTGTGGATCGGCCTCACAGGGCAACGGGGTATGGCGCTCTTGGTCGGCACCGTATGCGATGTCGCGCTGCTCGCGTACGCCCACACCGTTGTCGAACACCTACGCATCGGCGAACTGATCGTCCAAGCGAGCGCCGCGATCATCATGGCCGAGGTCTTCTGCAAGCAGACCGCCCGCGAGGACGTACACCTGCGCGCGCTCAGCGCACTCAGCGCCGGATTTCGTGCGGACATGCGCCACCCGACCGTGTGGCGAAAGCAGATCGAACAGCTGGCCCATTCGGTGCTGCCCCACGCACGCGCTCGTTTGTGGTGGGCGGGCGAACTGCACCAGTCGAAGATCGGCGCTCACGTAGCCAACGACGCGCTGCGCGAAGCGCTCACCGAGGCTGTGACCACTCGCGAACTCGTCGTGATCGACGAGACCGTGGTCGTCGCGCTGACCGCGGGGACCGCTCAGGTTCACGGAGTACTCGTGCTCAAGTTCGACGTTGCGCCCGACGAGTTCACCTACCCGGTGGTCGAGTTGCTGGGCGCACAAATCGGCGCCAAGCTCGACGCGCTGCGCGAGGCCGACGGGCTGCGCAAGAGCTCGCACACCGATCCGTTGACGAAGGTCGGCAATCGCCGTTGGGCCGACGAGCTCCTTCGCCGGACGCAGCCCGGTGACGCGGTCCTGCTCTGCGACCTCGACCACTTCAAGCGCATCAACGACTCGTTCGGCCACCAAGTCGGCGACATCATCCTCCACAAGTTCGCCAGTCACCTGAAGGCCACCATGCGCGGCTCGGATTCGGTGGCCCGCTATGGCGGCGAGGAGTTCATCGTCGTGTTGCGCCGACCGGATCAGCCGGAGCTGATCGCCAGTCGGATGTTGCAGGAGTGGCGCGAGCACAACCCCATCACCACCGTCTCGGTCGGCATCGCCATCCGCCAGATCACCGAGACCCCGCAGACGACGCTCGAGCGCGCCGACGAAGCGCTCTATCGGTCGAAGAATGACGGCCGCGACCGGGTGTCGATGGCCGCGGCGCACACCGCGCCCCGGACCTGAACGACCATATTCGGATGGCGGCGATCTTCGGCACCGCGGCGACCGTCGTCGCCGACAGCTCACCGATGCGCCAGGCGTTCTTGCGCTTCAACCTGAGCGCCGTCACGAGCGTCGTGTCGGCCAAGCTGCGGTTGCACGTCACCAACAAACAACACCGACGGCGCCTACTACGACGCGCGGGAAGCGGGGGCCAACGCCCCCCAGTTGATCGTGTCGACCACCGCCGCCGACGACCACCACGACGACGACCACGACCACCACGACCACGTTGCCGCCGTCGGGCATCGTCGTGGCGGCCGTGGGCGACATGGTGTGTGCACCAACGAGTGCGGTTACCAGCACGACGTGTCGCCAATTGTCGGTGTCCAACCTCATCAACAACGACGCATCGGTGCAGCACTTCCTGGCGCTGGGCGATCTGCAGTACCCCAACGGAGAGCTGGCCAACTTCCAGACCGTGTACGAAGCGAGCTACGGGCGGTTCAA
>JBDSMH010000157.1:0-10240 GCA_039915945.1 Acidimicrobiales bacterium
CTGCTCACGAGCCTCCAGCACAAGCCTGATCGCTCGTTGCCTCAACTCTTCGGGGTACTTCCTCGGGGCTGGCATAACTCCACCCTTTCGTGGAATCAGACCCTCCATCAAATACGGGGCGCTTCAATTCGGCTCCAACTCCGAACTCCGCGCCATCGCCGAGGTCTACGCGCAGAACGACGCCAAGACGAAGTTCGTGAACGACTTCGTGTCGGCATGGGCCAAGGTCATGAACAACGACCGCTTCGACCTCCCCTGACAGCGACGCCCCGACCCGGGAATTCACCAACCCGAACTCCCCGGTCGGACCACCTCCCTACCCGACGACCCCAGACGAGACTCACCGCGACACGCCGGATCGGTTAGGGCGCCCCGCATGATTGATCATGCGATTGGGGTGGCGGCCAGCGTGTAGTTCCATTCGCCGTGCCAGTCGTGTGGTGTGAGTGGGAGTGCGTTGAGTTCGGTGTCGGTGATCTTGACGCCTTTCTCGTAGTACTCGGTGTCGCGTTCGGCGCGGATGGTGAGCCCGGTGTCGGTGGTGGTCGCGGCGATGAGCTCGATGATGGTGCGGTAGGTGGTGAGTGGTCGGCCGCGCCAGTTGATCGTGATGAAGGAGAACATGCGGTGCTCGATGCGGTTCCATTTCGAGGTTCCGGGCGGGTAGTGGCAAACGGTGATCTCGAGTCCGGTTTCGGCGGCGAGTTTCGCGAGTTCGGCTTTCCAGGCGCGGACCCGGTAGCCGTTGGAGCCGCCGGCATCGGCGGTGATCAACAAGCGGGTGGCGTCGCCGAAGCGGGCGTGGCCCATGTGTATCCACCAGGAGCGGATGGCGTTGACCGCGAACTCGGCGGTGTCCGCGGTGTCACCGACAGACACCCAGCCTTCGTTGTTGGTTTCGTCGTAGATCCCATAGGGGATCGCTCGGCCCAGTTCGGGGTTGACGAAGTCGTGCACGTTGACCCGTTGCGGTTGACCTTGTGGTTGCCATTCGACTCCACCGTTGTCGTAGTCGCCGACGAGTTCTTTCTTTTTGGTGTCGACACTGATCACCGGCTGAGCGTCAGCCACGAAGCGTTGCGCGAGACCGTGCAGATACCGGAACTGGCCATCGCGATCGGGATGCGCCGTGCCTTCTTTGACTTTCGCCGGCGACTGCAACGAGTAGCCCAGCTGCTTGAGGATCCGCCCGACGGTGTCATCAGAGACCTTGAACCCGCGGCGCACAAGGTCCCCGGCCAACTTCGCGGTCGATTTCGATGTCCAGCGCAACAACGACATCGGATTGCCTCGCGTGTCGGGATGCACCAGTTCATCGAGCGCCTCCAACAACCCCGGCTGCGTGTCAACCAACGGCTTCGGACCCGCACCCGCGGCGCGTACCCGACCCGCCAGCAACGCACCATCGGCGACTGCTTTCATCCCAGAGATCACCGTCGAGCGACTCATCCCCGACGCCTCCGCCACCCGCGCCTGACCACCACGACCCAGCATCTCCGCGGCCGCCCCCACCAACAACCGCCGCTGCCGCTCATCCAACAACGGCGACATCACCTCGAAGAATCGCGCGAGCGCCTCAGGTGTGACCTCCACACCCAAACAATACTACGCGCGTCTAATTATGCGGGGGACCCTTAGGAGACTGCTGAGTAATTCGTCGAGGGTGCTCGCTGTTTTGCGTAAATGTAAAAAGAATGTGGGGAGCGTATGCATCGAGCAGACGTATCCGCTCGGCTTGACGGGCGACGTCTCGAATCACCATTTGCAAGAGACGAGCGTCGACGGTCCCGGAATTGGTGACGATCCGGTCGTAGTGGTCGGAATAGAGATCCGTCCACGCCGGCGACGTGCTGAAGAGATCGCGTAGATGATCCTCCGCGTCGCCTACCCACTCCAGATACTGAACGCGCACGGTCGTCTGGTCAACGCCGGCGGACCCAGTGCGAATGTTCTCCGCCTTCGTGATCAAGTCCGACAACGTGGCACGAAGAGCCGGCAGGACCACGCCGGGCCTGGGGATCATGAGTACAGACACGATCCCCAGTATCGCCCACAACCGGCGAGCACATGCGACACGTACGACAACTCGGATAGGCGTTGCGTCATATCAACATGCGCACTACTGGACGGTGCTGCGGTGTCCGTTTGCGTACGTCCGCGGGCCCGGAGGGGGCCCCTTTTGTGCGCAGCAACGTAATGGTGCGGGGGTCGGTACGAGCACTCCCCGACTCGCATCGACATCGGTACGGTGCTCGTGTGGCGCATCGGCGCGACAACGCGCATAGGCGTTGCGTCATATCAACTACGCACTACTCGACAGTGCTGCGAGGAGTGGCTACGCACAAGCGCGAGCGGCGAACCCGCACTGATGCGAAAACAACGGCTGTATCTGCACCGCGCTCTCACGCGTCCGCGACACCGCTCGCGGTCTCGGCCGGGCGCAGCGCCAAAACAATCGCAGCGGCAGCGTGGGCCCACTGAACACTTCGTGCTCGACTACTCCCAAGCTGACGTAGGAATCTGCTGCGCACCACGGTGGCGGGTCGGTGAGCGGCGAGAACGCCGGACGCAGCGGGCCTCGGTACAGACACATGGCGAGCGTGCTGACTTGAGACTCGGCCGCGAGCGGCGTATTCACCAGCCCCCTTGACCAGGTGGGGTCGCCGCAGCGACGCGGTGGAAGTCTCTCTGTCGCTGATCCGTTCGCCTCAAGGAGTCGTTCTCTGCGGTAGGATCCCGACCCATGGCCCACGACCGAAGCCTGCTGCCCGACGACGAGATCGCTCGTCGGCTCGCGGAGCTGCGGGGCTGGCAGCAGGTCGGCGGCGCGTTGCGGCGGGAGCTGACATTCCGGTCGTTCGTCGAAGCGTTTGGGTTCATGGCTCAAGTCGCGTTGATCGCGGAGCGGCTCGCTCACCATCCCAATTGGACCAACGTGTACAACCGCGTCGAAATCGAAACCACGACTCACGATTCGGGTGGATTGACGGCCATCGACTTCGACTTCGCCACCCTTGTGAACCAAATCCTAGATCAACTCGCGGGCGGCAGCTCGATCGCGACCGGGTCGGTCATTTAACTCGCGCACGCGAAGGCGGCTCCGATTACTGCTGGTGCAGTTGATGTACCCGGCCGGACCTCCCCTCATGGTGCCGTCGTGATCCGAGTCTCCCCTTCCAGTGCGTCCGGTCAATTAGGGGTTCGGTAGTGGATGCTCATGCGGCAAGTGATGGCGGCTCGCCTGATCGTCTCTCCTCAGGACTCGGAGAACGAGACCTCGAAGATGGTCGCCTCGGGTTCTGCCGTCAGGGAGTGCTCGAGGACGCCCAGCGCCTTGGCGACCTTCGGAAGCGACTCCTGGCGCTCGAGTGCGCCCCGGTTCTCGAAGACTTCGGTGGCGATGAAGGACACGGGGTCCACCAGATCACGGCCGATGTCGAAGCTGATCACGCCACCGAGCTTTCGCTCGGAGTGACCACATCGCGCAACGCTTGCAGCACCTGCTCGCTCTTGTCGGGCTGGGCCTGCACCTTGAACCTGACGACGATCATCTCTGTCCTTCACGCGCGTCTTCGTCGAAACCGGGCCTCGCTTACCTCGACGGTCCGGCAGCGCAGTTCTCAACGAGTTCTGACTTTACGCCGCGCTGACAACTGACGCCCGACGTCGTCCCGATCCCAGGCATGGTCCCCCCGCAGATTGACGACGTGCGATCTCGGCCATGAGGCACGCCCACTCTCGGCACCCCCGCGCAAAGTGAGGGAACCGTGCACCACGCCGGCCCCGAGAACTCGAGCATTTCGAGCACCCTCGCGACGTCCCGGTTCGGCAACTGTGTGCAGTCGATGCCGTCTAGCCACAACAAATCGAACGCGCACAAACGTCGCGGTGTCGGACTGAGGCGGCGGCGATCCTGCGTCATGTCCTCGACTTGTTGGATCGGGGCGAGCTGGTCGCGTTTGATATCGCCCGATCTGCGCGCCGCCTACCGCCGCGACGCCCACTCTTGCAGCTCGTCATCTGCATGCCACGCAGCTCCTCGGCGCCGGCGTGCCGGTGCGCACCGTGAGCGGACGCCTCGGCCACGCGAATGCGGCGACGACATTGATCGTGTACGCGCATTTTCTCGAGGTGAGCGATCGCGAGGCGGCGAGCGTCATCGGCGATCGTCGCCTGCGCATCATCTTCGTAGCACGCCGAATTGCCGCACGGATTGTGCCGACAGATACCCAACAGCGGCACCGGCCGTGGACTGTCCTCGGCGACGGATACGCTCGGGGTTCGAAGACCGTTCTTCTTGAGACCCAAGCCACGGGAGGCTCTGTGTTCGAGCGATTCACCGACCGTGCTCGCCGGGTTGTGGTCCTGGCGCAAGAAGAAGCGCGTCTCCTCAACCACAATTACATCGGCACCGAGCACCTCTTGCTGGGTTTGATCCATGAGGGCGAGGGTGTCGCGGCGAAGGCGCTCGAGTCGTTGGGGATCTCGCTCGAGGCGGTGCGTGGCCAAGTCGAGGAGATCATCGGTCAGGGGGGCTCGTCACCGTCGGGTCACATTCCGTTCACGCCCCGTGCGAAGAAAGTGCTCGAGCTCTCGTTGCGCGAGGCCTTGCAGCTTGGTCACAACTACATCGGTACCGAGCACATCCTCCTCGGTCTCATTCGTGAGGGCGAAGGTGTCGCGTCGCAGGTACTGGTGAAGCTCGGCGCTGACTTGTCACGCGTGCGCCAGCAAGTCATCCAGTTGTTGTCGGGTTACTCCGGTCCGGGTGCGGCGTCGTCGAGCTCTGCTCCCGGCGACAAAGCGGGCGCCACCTCTGGCGGAACCGGTGGCGATTCGCCGTCCGGTTCGCTCATCCTCGATCAGTTCGGTCGCAACCTGACGCAGCTGGCGCGGGACAAGCAACTCGATCCCGTCATCGGCCGTGAGCGCGAGACCGAGCGGGTCATGCAGGTGCTGTCGCGGCGCACCAAGAACAACCCGGTGCTCATCGGTGAGCCCGGTGTGGGCAAGACCGCCATCGTCGAGGGCCTGGCGCAGTCGATCGCCGGTGGCGATGTGCCCGACACGATCAAGGGCAAGCAGATCTACACGCTCGACCTGGGCGCGTTGGTTGCCGGCTCGCGTTATCGCGGCGATTTCGAAGAGCGGCTCAAGAAGGTCCTCAAAGAGATCCGCACGCGCGGCGACATCATCCTCTTCATCGACGAGTTGCACACCTTGGTGGGTGCCGGCGCGGCCGAAGGCGCCATCGACGCCGCGTCGATTCTCAAGCCCATGCTCGCTCGCGGTGAGTTGCAGACCATCGGGGCGACGACGCTCGACGAGTATCGCAAGCACTTGGAGAAGGACGCTGCGCTCGAGCGTCGCTTCCAGCCGATCAAGGTCGAAGAGCCGACGGTGGCGCACACCATCGAGATCTTGAAGGGTCTGCGCGATCGCTACGAAGAGCATCACCGGGTCACCATCACCGATCAGGCGTTGGTGGCCGCGGCCAATCTGGCCGATCGCTATATCTCCGATCGTCACCTTCCCGACAAGGCCATCGACCTCATCGACGAGGCCGGCTCGCGTTTGCGTATCAAGCGCATGAAGGCTCCGCCTGATTTCAAAGAGGTCGAGTACGAGATCGCCGAAGTGCAGCGCCAGAAGAAAGAGTCCGTCGAGGCGCAGCGTTTCGAAGAAGCCGGGCGTCTGCGCGATCGCGAGAAAGAGCTCCAGGGCCGCAAGTCCTCCATGGAGGCCGACATCAAGGCCAAGGGCGTCGACCTCTTCGACGAGGTCGACGAAGAAGCCATCGCCGAGGTGTTGTCGGTGTGGACGGGTATCCCTGTCTACAAGCTCACCGAAGAAGAGACCGCCAAGCTCCTGCGCATGGAAGACGAGCTGCACAAGCGGGTCATCGGCCAGGTCGATGCCATCCGCGCCGTGTCGCAAGCCATCCGCCGCACCCGTGCCGGCTTGAAAGATCCGAAACGTCCTTCGGGTTCGTTCATCTTCCTCGGCCCGTCCGGTGTCGGCAAGACCGAGGTGGCGAAGGCGCTGGCCGAGTTTCTTTTCGGCGACGAGCACGCGCTCATCAGCTTGGACATGTCCGAGTACATGGAAAAGCACACGGTGTCGCGCCTCGTCGGCGCGCCTCCGGGCTATATCGGTTACGACGAGGGCGGCCAGCTGACCGAAGCCGTGCGGCGCAAGCCGTTCTCGGTGTTGCTGTTCGACGAAATCGAAAAGGCGCATCCCGACGTGTTCAACACGTTGTTGCAGATCCTCGAAGAGGGCAGGCTCACCGATTCGCAGGGCCGCACCGTCGACTTCCGCAACACGGTGCTGATCATGACGTCCAACTTGGGTACGCAAGATCTCCGCAAGGGGAACCTGGGCTTCACCAAGGTCGACGAGGCAGTGACCTACGAGCGCATGAAAGACAAAGTGACCGATGCGCTCAAGATCCACTTCCGTCCCGAGTTCTTGAACCGCATCGACGAGGTCATCGTCTTCCACGAGCTGTCACGCGCCGAAGTCACCGAGATCGTCGATCTCATGACCCGCCGAGTCACCACCCAACTCGCCAGCCAAGGCATCGGCATCGAGCTCACCGACGCGGCCAAGACCTTCCTCGCGGAGCGAGGCTACGACCCCACCCTCGGCGCCCGTCCGCTGCGTCGAGCCATCCAGCGACTCGTCGAAGATCCCATGTCCGAACGACTCTTGCTCAAAGAGTTCCGCGCCGGCACCATCATCGTCGTCGACGTCGAGCCTGACGACAAGGGCGAGAAAGCGATCGTGTTCCGCACCATCGACGGTTTCACGCCTCCGGCAGTCGAAATGGCCGGAGTCGGCGACGACCGCTGAAACCAGCGGCGGGTTCTTCCGCCGCCAGTCAGCCCGAGGCGGTTCGCCGCCCACGGAGCCAGCTCAACGCTGCCGCACGCCGTAACTGCTCTCACGCGCGCTGTGCCCGTACTACGTCCTCCCCGCGTTCTCGTACGGCGCGCCCGCTCTCGGGCAGCCCATTCGGCGCTCTGCGAAATGATGCGCACGCGAGGGTTGTGCCAGCTTGGTCCAGAGACGGTCGCGATCATCTGACCGTTGATCAGAAGCGGCCGTCGTTGTAGCACCCACCATGACGCGGGCGAGGCACTCGGCAAAGACCGCCTCGCGGTAACGCGTCTGACAGCGCCGCCGCACACCTCCCGCACGCCGCTCGCGTGACGATGGAACGGGCAACGCGTCACAACGCGTCAGAACGCGGCAGAACGCGTCACCGCGCCCGGCTCGCCTCGAGCGCGCATCATTTTCGCAGACAGTCCTTGCGGTTGTCGGAAACGACGGTTGTGACAACAGCGCACAACCACAAGATGTCGGTGTTGCCGACGCCGCTGGCGCGTTCCAGTTCTTCGACAGGCCGGCCACCTCACCAGCGTTGCGCAGATACAGACCCAGTCGTGCAGCTTGTTCGGGATTCACGCGTCAGCCTGCCTTCGCCAGCCCCTTCGATGACTACGAGGGCGTCGGTTCGATCGTCAGCGGCTTTCAACAATCGAACTGGCGTTTGATTCTCTCACCCGCTCGGTACGATGTCGTGCGACGGCAACCGACGAGCCACAAGGGAGACTCCCCGTGATCTACATCACTCAAATTCGTCTCGTCGGCGGTACCCGGCACGAGCACATCGCCGGGGTGAGGTGGCGCAACCCGGGGAACGGCAAAACCGGCCAGAGCACCCGCGAAACGATAGTCACCTGGATCCGAGACCCAAAGCACGATGCTCGTGTCACCGATGGGGTGAACGAGATCGACGTGGACGTCGTCAATGCCACGCCGCCCTATATCCAGACGCAAGCTAACGGCGAGTGGACGGACAATTTGCTGGCGTTGCCTCAGTTCTGATCTCACGCCTCGAACACTCACACCCCACCGTCGTCAGCCGCCACGACGTTCAGGTCTCCACCAATCACATCGTGCAAGGCTGCGTCGCCGTCACCTCAATCATACGCACCGAGATCACAGCCATCGTCAACGGTGGCGGCGAGATCCACGACACGGCGTTGACGAATCTGGCTGAGGCGACCGGCGACGCGTTCATCGTGCAAGAGCTCGCCGGATGGTCCTCGCCGGCCATGGCCGCAACCTATGTCGCCGCGCAGCAGTCGAGCGGCTGCGCGACGCGATGGCGCCAGCGAGACGAGGTCGCGCAATGAAGCGCCTCAGCGCACCGTCTCATGGGACAGATCGCTGCCATCTGTTTGCGGCTCGACCCGCCCGGACTGCGCGAAGCGATGGAAGGGCGAAGCTAGCGGCGCGATGATCGGCAGGTGTGGCGAACGCAGCGTCGAGCGTCGAGCGGGGGGCCAGCCATGAGGATCAAATATGAAGGTCCCGAGAGAGGGCTTTACGCACTTGTGGACGAACTGGAACGAGGAGGCCTCCAGGTCGTGTACGAGCCGCCGATGTCGACGCGCGGGGCAGGTGAGGCCTTGGTCCGCATTGAACTTTATATCGGCGACCATGTGGCGCAAGGCGGACTCGATGCTGGCGGCGCGCTCATGGTGAAAGAAGCGATCAAGCGATACCGCAAACACTTCCCGCAGAGCAAGGTCGACATCGAGGACGAATGACGCCGAACAGCTCGTCGACCTCGCGTAATGAGGCGCTCGCGTCGCTCACCGCGGCGACGATCAGAGACGAGATCGCCGGGCGACATCATCGCGCGACTCCTCGACGCATCGACCGCCGCAATCTACCGTGTCGGCCTCGACGACGGGCACCAGCAGGTCGACGTCGACTGACGGTTACGCCAAGCTCTCGCCAAGCGAGAGGCTTGAAAGACATTCGAGAGTGAATCGTGGCCGACCAAATACTGCGACCCAGTCCCGACATGGTGTGCCCCGCATTGTCAGACCAAGGGACGTGTGGCCACACGACAAATCGAGCTCAAAAGTGGAATCCGCGGCGGCAAGGCCACGGCGGCGCTACTGACGGGGGCCTGTCCCTTTTTCACCGGACTCTCGAAGAAGAATCTGGTAACGGAGGCTCAGTGTGGCAACTGCCAGATGGTGTGGCACGTCATTGCGTGGCCGGCAAGCGCCGCGGGCGAGAATTTAGACGAGGCGAACTAGATGACGTTCCGATGGTTCAAGACCTTCAAAGCGGGGCCGTTCCGCGGGTGCAAGACATCACCTACATCGCGACCCCGTGAGGGCTGGTTGTACCTGGCGTCGGTGCTCGATCTCGGATCACGACGACTGCTGGGTTACTCGATGCACTCGATTTCGGCATAGGGGGTCGGGATTTTATTGGACCCCTCGACCACACACCGAGCCGATATGCCGCCAGGCGAGTGTCCCACCAGGTACAGCGCTGTACCGGTGAGTGCACTCGTCGTCGTTGCGCACTCCGATAAGGGGCATTACCGGCTGCACCGGAATACCGTGCCTCTACTGCCGTTCCGGCCGTGATGTCCCGCGTCGGCGCACTTCGAGCGTGGGACGCCGACAACCCGGCGCGTCGAGCGGATCGCACATCGATGCTGTCACTGCGGGTAGTCATCGTTCAACTGTGAGTGATCAACATCTCGACGCTGCCGTTGGCGCACCGGGCACAACAAGGACCGTACGCGACGGGAGCAACGGTGCCTGCTTCAAGCAAGCGTGTGTTCGAGTGGAGTCAAAGCCAAAAGACCGCGACGCGTCTACTCAGTCTCGCCCTGCGCACCGAGCGCGATGACGCCGATCCCTTTCTCATCGCGCGCTGCTGATGGTGGGCGCCATGAATCTGTCACTGACCTGCTTAGCGTTAAGGGTATGAGCAACGAAGTCATAAATGGCTACGGCCAAGGTCGTGCCCACACGCGGGTCGTCACCGTGCCGACCATTGGACCGCTCGAATTCACCATGCGCCGCGGCGATAGACGCGCAGGCCGTGGCTTCGCGCTCATCGAGGCGCGGGACGGCGTCGAAGGCGGATACGCGCTGGTGCGCAATTATGGCCGTCGACGGACCGTAGTGGCGGTCTGGCTTGACCACGCGGGCACGGTGCGCACGTGGGTTTCTGGTCCGGTGGGTTTGTCAACCTGATTTGGCCCCAGCGTGGCACTCGGTTTTGGCCCTGGCGGGAGTGGGCTGGTTCAGCGTTTGGGTTGTCGGGCGTTGGTGGTTGATTTGAGGCGGTAGCTGTCGCTGCCGGTTTCGATGATGTGGGCGTGGAAGGTGACGCGGTCGACGATCGCGGCGACCAG